>NC_015278.1:1500000-1800000 GCF_000193205.1 Aerococcus sp. Group 1
AGGTCAGCGGGAGCATTATTAACAAAGCCTTGGTTGGCTAGTTTCTTGTCTACCCGTTCAACTTCACTGGCCCATTTAGCGAGTTCCGCTTCTAAGCGTTGAATTTCTTCATCGATGTCAATGAAACCTGCTAAAGGAAGGTAAATTTCCCCATCACTAAAGAATAAGGTCATGGCTTGGTCAGGAATTTCCGTGTCTAAGGCCATTTCTAATTCACTTGGGTTAGCAAAGCGATTAATGTATTCTTTGTTTTCCTCTAACATGGTCAAAATTTCTTGAGAATTAGCTTTGACATGAATAGCAATTGGCTTGGAAGGTGCGACATTGTTTTCATTCCGTGCCGTACGGATAGAGCGAATAAAGGAAATCAAAGCCTCCATATGGCGAGCAGCTTCTTGGTGGATTTGACTTTCTTCGACTTCAGGATACTTAGCCGTCACAATAGAATTGCCTTGATGAGGAATATGTTGCCAGATTTCTTCGGTAACAAAAGGCATAATGGGGTGAAGTAGGGCTAACATTTGTCCAAGAACATAGCTGAGGACGCTTCTGGTCGTATGTTTGGCGTCTTCATCATCGCCTTGTAAGACTTCCTTACTCATTTCAATATACCAGTCACAGAAGTCATTCCAAATAAAGTGATAGAGGGCCCGACCAGCTTCACCAAATTCAAAGGCATCAAAACGGTCAGTCACCTTGGCAATGGTTTCATTTAAGCGGGTCAAGATCCACTGATCAACAATGGAAGTAACGTTATTTAGATCAATGTCATCATAGGTCATCCCATCCAAGTTCATCAAGGCATAGCGGGAAGCATTCCAGATCTTATTAATAAAGTTCCATGCCGCTTCCAATTTTTCTGGGTAATAACGGATATCTTGACCTGGTGTTGAACCAGTAGCTAAGAACCAACGTAAAGCGTCAGCACCATATTGGTCAACAACATCCATAGGGTCAACCCCGTTACCCAGCGATTTAGACATCTTACGCCCTTGGGAGTCCCGAATCAAACCGTGAATTAAAACGTTTTTAAAAGGCCGCTCTCCGGTGAATTCTAAAGATTGGAAGATCATCCGACTGACCCAGAAGAAAATAATATCATAACCGGTTACCAAGGTATCTGTTGGGAAGTAACGCTTATAGTCGCTAGCCTCTTCATCTGGCCAACCCATGGTAGAGAATGGCCAGAGAGCACTTGAAAACCAGGTATCTAAGACATCAGGATCTTGCACCCAATTTTCTTCATCCTCAGGCGCTTCCATTCCAACATAGACTTCCCCACTATCCTTATGGTACCAGGCCGGAATTTGGTGCCCCCACCAGAGTTGCCGTGAAATGACCCAGTCATGGACATTTTCCATCCAGGAAACAAAGGTTTGCTCGAAACGTGGTGGATAAAAGTCGACACGGTTTTCGGTATTTTGATTGTCTAGGGCTTGCTTAGCTAAGGGAGCCATCTTCACAAACCATTGGGTCGAAAGCCGGGGTTCCACTACAGCGTCAGAGCGTTCGGAATGACCCACACTGTGGACAATCTCTTCAATGTCTACCAAGCTACCATCAGCTTTTAAGTCTTCAACGATGGCTTGACGGCATTCATCCCGGGTCATGCCTTGGTACTTGCCGGCATTTTCGTTCATTGTACCGTCATCATTCATGACGTTAATCCGCTCTAAATGGTGGCGGTTGCCCACTGCAAAGTCATTGGGATCATGGGCTGGGGTGATTTTAACCACACCAGTACCAAAGTCACGGTCGACATAGTCATCACTAATCACAGGAATTTCTCTACCCACAATTGGTAGGATAACGGTCTTACCGATGTAGTCTTGGTAGCGTTCATCATCAGGGTGGACCGCAACGGCTGTGTCCCCTAACAGGGTTTCTGGACGGGTAGTGGCTAGGCGCAAGGAGCCTGACCCATCAGCCAGAGGGTATTCCAAATGATAGAAAGCGCCCTTGTCATCTTTATAGACCACTTCAATATCTGATAAGGCGGTTTGGAAGACCGGGTCCCAATTAATAATGTACTCACCCCGGTAAATAAGACCCTTTTCATACAAGGTCACAAAAACTTTACGTACTGCTTCTGATAAGCCATCATCTAGGGTAAAACGTTCCCGCTTATAGTCCACAGATATCCCCATTTTGGCCCATTGATTACGAATGGTTTGGGCATATTCCTCTTTCCATTCCCAGGTTTTGTCGATGAATTTTTCTCGTCCTAAGTCATAACGGGAGAGATTCTCCTCTTTACGTAACTTTTCTTCGACTTTGGCTTGGGTAGCAATTCCCGCATGGTCCATCCCAGGTAACCACAAGGTATCATAGCCTTGCATGCGTTTTTGGCGGACGATCATGTCTTGGAGAGTCACATCCCAGGCATGGCCGAGGTGGAGTTTACCAGTAACATTGGGTGGAGGAATCACCACGGAATAGGCTTCGACTGAAGTATCTCCATTGGGCTCAAAGACTTTTTCATCGAGCCATTGGTCATAACGGCCTCTTTCTACCTCATTAGGATTATATTTTTTGGGCATATCAATTTCTTGCACTAAAAAGCACCTCTCTTTATGGAATGATTTCTTAAGTTTATTAGAAATAAGTAAAAAGCCCTAGCTTCCTGATTAGGGAAGATAGGGCGCTAAGTGCACGGTGCCACCTATATTTATGACTGGATGATAACGGCATCGACCGGACAGTTCAGTTTGTAAGCAACCATGCCTTTTTCTCTTGATGGCCTCTCACCAAACGCCACTCGCTTCACCGATTCAAAAGCAACCTCTTACGCATTACCTTTACTTATTTTCCATCTAGTTTAACAAGAAAGCTAGGAAAAAGCAATTTAATTTCAATTCTAGGCTAACCAACCATGGTCGGTCTGAGTCCTCCCCTTGGGCGAGGAAACATAGGGATTGCCTTTCACATAGAAGCGTAAGGGTTTATGGGTCCACTCGCCCTTATTGGGAATACCAATACGGGGACCTCGAGCAATCTCTGCTACTGGTCTTGGATCATGGAAATCAATGGACAAGGGGCCTTGTAAAATCGACGTTCCGTAGTCGACTTCCTTATCGACCCCTAAAGCTTGAGATAATTTGCCCGGCCCATTCGTTAAGAGCCTGCGCTGGTCTTGTTTGCGCCGACTCTGCATGAGATCAATACCTTCCACAGGTTCCAAGGCCCGGATCAATACCCCTTGGGGTTCATCTTTACTTTGGGTAATCATATTCACACACCAATGGCCGTGAATATTATAGATATAAAAAATCCCCGCCTCCTGGTAAAAAGCTTCTAAACTAGCGGTCCGCTTGCCACCATAGACATGGGCGGCTCGGTCCTTTTCTCCTAAATAGGCTTCCGTTTCAACAATAATACCACTAGTCACTCCAGCTGAGGACTTTCTTCTTAAACGGCAACCTAATAATTTTTGGGCGATTTCCGGAGTCGATAAATCAGGGTTCTTAAAGAAAAGTTCAGCCATTAGTCAGCCGTTCCTTTAGTTTTACCTTCCCATTCATTGAAGCCGCCCTTTAAGATATAAATGTCTTCATAGCCTTCCTGCTTTAGGACTGAAGCCATCCGCGTGGCAATATTTACCCCATTGTCATAGAGGTAAATCTTTTGGGACCGGTTGAGACCAGGGGCTTTTTTCAATTGACGGACCTCACTATAAGGGATATTACGGGCGCCAAGAATATGGGATGAACGAAATTCTTGGGCTTCCCGAACATCAATAATTTGGGCTTGGTGCATGGTAACTTGAAAATCTGCTTGGTCAATCATACTTGCTGATTGCTTTCTTTTGATCCAAAAATAAGCTTGATAAATCAAGAAAGCTAATAAAGCCACGACTAATAATAGATAAATTAAAGTAAAACCACCAATTGTTTGTGCTAATAACATAAATTACTCCTTACTTTTCTCTCTAACTAAATTGGCCGCACCAATCACTCCCGCATCATTACCCAATTGGGCTAAAGAAATTTTTACTTGCCGGAGATTAGGGCGGTAAGTATATTCTTTAAGAATAGGTGTCATTTTGTCGATCAGATACTGGCCGGCATTAGCTACTCCCCCACCCAAAACAATCTGTTCGGGGTTAAAGATGCAGGTTAACTGGCTCAAACAAAGCGCCAAGGCTTGAAGAGAACGCGCCATCACTTGCTCTGCTAGTTTATCTCCTGCCTTGGCTGCATCTACTATGCTTTTAACATCAACGTCCTCCCCAGCACGGATTTGCTTGGCTAATAATGATTCATAGCGAGGATCCTTGGCATATTCCTTGCTTAAACGCAGAATCCCTGTCGCTGACGCTAAGGTTTCCACACAGCCTCTTGAACCACAAGTACATAGGTAACCATCCACTTCGCTAGTCATGTGACCAATTTCGCCTGCAGAACCTTGGCCAATGAGGAGTTCACCTTGGCTAATGATCCCGCCGCCAACACCAGTTCCCAAGGTGATCAAGATCATATTTTGACTTTTACTTCCTGCACCCTTAGCTAATTCACCTAAAGCAGCGACATTAGCATCATTTTCAATATAAACGGGTAGCTGGCCTAAGCGGGCTTGAAACTGGTCGACGACAGCAATCTCATTGTCCCAACCAAGATTATAAGCCCCAGTTACGGTCCCGCGCTTACGATTAATAGCACCTGGTGATCCCATACCGATTCCAAGACAGTTTTTTAAGTCCAAGTGCTTGGCTTCAACATGTTCTTTAATGGTTTGGGCCAGGTTAGAAATAATGTTAGCCCCGTGGTCAGTGGTATCAGTGGGCAGTTGCCACTGGTCGATTTTTCCTAGGTCCAGACTAAACAAGGCTAGTTTGGCGGTAGTCCCGCCTAAATCAATACCAACAATAAATTCCATGCTTGCCTCCTAATGTATAAACAGGGTGTTAAAAGCCCCATGATTCGCAATAATTATACCAGCTATTACTGAATAAACAAGAATAGATACCAGGATACTGGATAAGCGGTGCTTAGGGTTATTAGTGATAATGAGAGTGGCTAAGAAACCACCGACAATCCCTCCAATATGTCCTGACATATCCACATTAGCCATAAACAAGTTCATAATAATATTCAAAATAATTAAAGTCTGATATTGGTAGCCCATGGCTTGGAAATAACGGTCATGGGGATTGAGATAACGCATGGCCAAAAAGAAAGCAAACAAGCCAAATAGCGCCGTGCTGGCTCCCGCAGAAACGCTGGTTGAAAATTGATAACTGAATAAATTCCCCATAATACCAGAATAGAGGTAGATAAATAAAAAGCGCCAGGAACCAATAATTCCTTCCACTTCACTTCCCAGATACCAAAGAGTGATGGAATTGAATAAGAGGTGAGAAAAACCAATATGGACAAAGATAGGGGTTAGTAAACGCCAATATTGCCCATAAATGGCAATTAAGGCATTCTCCTTAGCTCCAAAAAGCAGAAGGGTTGATGAACTAAGGCTGGATCCAGTAAATTCCATCAGCAGGTAAATGATGATTTGAATAGCTAATAAAGTATAGGTGACATAGGGTTTTCCTCGCATTTGTACCGCCCTCTTCTTGTATTTAAATTAAAACATACCATAACTTTACCATATTTTAGCGATGAAGAAAAAAGCTATTCCTTTAGTTAAAAAAAGAGGCAGCGATCTCTTTCACTACCTCTTTTCAACCCGTTTAAGTACTTATTATTTTTTAACTTCTCTAAATAAGCATACTTTACGTAATTTTGGACTATATTTTTTTAATTCAATACGGTCAGGGTTATTACGACGATTTTTTTCTGTTAAGTAAATGCGTTCGCCCTTAAGTTCCGTATTTTCTAAAAGAATGTTAATACGCATTATTTTCCCTCCATCAGATCAATAATTTATCATAGATTTTTAATCATACCTTAAAAGTCTACCATAGTTCTCAGTGCTTTTCAAACTTTTTATAAAAATGCCCTTTAATTATTTTTATGGTAATAGGCATCCAAGACTTTGTGTCCAACAACTTCTGCTGTCTTATCATAAGCTGAGGCACTGATTTCAGGAATGACTACCGATAAGGCAATCTTAGGGTGTTCGTAAGGCGCGTAAGAAACAAAGGTCGAGTTAATTATCCCTTCGGTCCCTGTTTCCGCCGTACCAGTTTTAGCAGCAATAGTCACCGGGAAACCTCTAAATTCATTATATGAGAGACCTTGGGGATGGTTGGCTGCTGACCAGAAACCTTGTTGAATTCGTCCCAGTTCTTCTGGACTTAATTGTACGGCATTCAACAATTTAGGTTGGTTTTGATAAACCACTTGAGGGGTGTCAGACTCATGCTCACCATTTTCTCTGAGCACTTGTTTAAGCACATGGCTGGCATAGCGTTTACCACCGTTAGCGATAGTTGCTACATATTGGTTCAATTGCATGGGCGTATAGGTATCATATTGACCAAAAGCCAAGTCAATATAGTTACCAGGGTTACCCCCTTCACCTTCCAGACCAGTCACTTCATTTTGTAGGTCAATACCGGTCGAGCTTCCTAAACCAAATTGATGGTAAAAATTACGCAACTTATTACCCGTTTCTGGATCTAAACCAGCCAAGGACATCCCTGCTTCATAGTTGGGTAAGCCCCCGATAGCCATTGCAGTCCGGATCATATAGACATTGGAAGACCTTGCCAGAGCCATGACATCATTAATAGGAACGGGGCTAGTATTGTGGGCTGCCCACCAGGAAGCCTTCCTTGGTGTCCCAGTAAAGTAAAGCGGTTGGTCAATAAAGATATTTTCTTGACCCGGTTTTAAGACGCCATAATGGTAACCGGCCCCAACTGTGGCTCCTTTGACTGTAGATCCCATGGTAAAGGACGAATTAATAGTTCCCAGGGCATCGTCAATGATTTCGCCATGTTCATTGCGGTATTTACCAGCCATGGCCAGGATCTCCCCATTATTAGGGTCACTGGCTACCACATAGATGGAATTATTTTTACCGGTACTTGACCCGTGCAAGTAGCCTTCCAAAATTTCTTCAATTTTCTTTTGAAAATCAGTATCAATGGTCAGTTGAACGGTATTTCCCATGGAGCCAGGATATGCCTTGTCGGTTCTAACGACCTCGCCTCTTTGGTTAATTTCAGTTTCGTACTTGGTCTTGGCGCCGTGCAGGGTATCTTCATGCATGGCTTCCAGGTAAGACTTACCGACCCGGTCATTGCGGGCATAACCTTGGGCCAGGTAGTATTCAGCCTTATCACTCGGCAATCCTTCTTCTTCAGAAGTCACGCTACCGATTACTGAACGGAGTAAATCTTTTTGTGGATATTCTCTGCGCCAATCCATGGTGGTATTGACCCCAGGCATTTCATTACTATGCTCACTGACCAGGGCAATTTCTTCATTGCTGACATCCTTGTTTTTAATCAAGGTTGGTGTGAGGGCGTAGGCCCCATTCATGCGCTTATAAATCAGAACCGCTTCGAGATCATCCCCAGAAAAATTGATATCCTCTTTAGAGACGTAGGATAATTGCTTCTCATAAAGTTCACTATCCCTTAGCCGCAAGTCTTCTTCTGACATCCGCTCATTTAAGCGGTCTTGATTGCTGGCAATCCAATAATCTTTTCGGTCTCGTTCTGTGACTTCCCCAGTATCCAAATGAATAAAACTAGCTAATTTCCGGGCAGTCTTGGCTATATCTTCTCCCGTGACATTGGGGCCTCGGGTGTAATTAATGGCTTGTAGTCCCTCGTTATCCACCAACATCTTATGGTTACGGTCCACAATATAACCTCTAGGAACACTTTCTTCAGACATATTCTTTTCAGTCATGTGGACCAGTTCTTGGAAGGCTTGACCATTAACAACCTGTAAGTAGCCTAAGCGGAAGATAAGCAGAGCAAATAAAATAAATACAATATAAAGTAAAATGTTTAGCCGATTCAGGTAATTATGCCAATGGGGCGATTTCCGCCGTAAAGTCTTGGAATTAACCTGGGCTTGTTTTTCTCTCCCCTTGCGCTTAGCTGACTTATCAAAGTCATGCGACATGCCTTCACCTACTTTCTTTTTCTTATCGTCATTAAGTGCCAACACTCACTTTCTAAAAAGCAAGTCACCTATCATTATAATCGATTTCTATGATTTTGTCTGACTGAAAGTAGACTTTTATAAATTCTTTGAAAGATCTCTTGTCCTTGCCATGTTCTGATAAATTAATTTGTGCTAAGCTAAGGTGAAATAAAGCATCTTTAAGGAGTTAACACGGTGTCTTTAATGAAGAATTTTTCCAAAATAAATGCAGTTAAACGGTCGCTCTTATTAGCGGCCGGCCTCCCAGTTTTAATCCTGGTCTTTATTTACCTGTTTCAAGGTATCTTTCCCTTTGGCAATCAGACGATTTTAACTGTGGACTTAGGCCAGCAGTATATTGATTTCTTCCAATATTACCGGGAGACCCTGCTAGGCAATTGGCAGCAAATCTTCTACTCTTTCCAAAAGGGAATGGGAGGAGAGATGGTAGGAACTTGGACTTATTATTTAATGAGTCCCTTTAACCTCCTACTCCTCCTATTTCCCCAAAAGGCTCTACCCATAGCCTGTGTCTGCCTGGTCCTAGCCAAGAGCGCTGCTGCTAGTGCCAGTTTTCTCTGGCTACTTTACAAAAATTATGGCGACCACGGTCCCTTGACCATCAGCTTTGCCTGTTTCTATAGTTTAATGGGCTATTTTTCAGCTAACCAACTCAACATCATGTGGTTAGATGGCCTGGTCTTCTTGCCCTTAATCATCCTAGGCATCCAAGACCTTATCCACCACAAAAGGAGCACTTATTATATCATTAGCCTGGCTCTCTTATTGATAGCCAATTATTATATCGGTTATATGGTTTGTCTTTTTGCTGTGCTCTTCTTTCTTTATGAACTCTTTGGCGCCCAATTTACCAAGAGACTTAAACCAGCAAGATTCTCATTCAAGCAATATTTTACTAGAGTCCTGCGCTTTATTTTGTCTTCCCTGGCAGGCGCCGGACTAGCGGCTTTCACCCTTATTCCGACCTACTTTGCCCTGGCCCAAAGTAAAGGCAGCTACCAAGAGCTTCGTTTTGACTGGTCCTTTGCCTATCCACTCTGGCAGCTTATCAGCAAATTGGTGGTTGGCCCCTTTAACTTTGACCAAATGCCGGAGGGGTTACCTAATATCTTTGTTCCTTCCCTGGCCATTTTAGCTGGCCTAGTGTTTTTCCTGCAAAGGCGGTTCAGCTGGCAGGAAAAACTGATGAGTTTTTTGGTCTTAGCTTTCTTACTCTTGTCCATGAATGTTAAAGCCTTAAATTTAATTTGGCATGGCTTTCAATATCCTATCTGGTACCCCTACCGTTTTTCCTTTGTCTTTTCCTTTTTCGTCCTTTACCTAGCTTATCGGACTTTAAGACAAGTAGAGCCTCTCAGTAATCAGCCAGCCATTGTGACCCTTTGCCTAATTGGTTTATCTACCCTGACCTTGGCCTTACACTACCAGGATTTTTCTTATATTAGCCCTAATAGCCTACTTTTCTCAACAATAGCCTTTGTGTTTAGTTTTTTTGGCCTTTACTATCTCAGTCACTCCAGTAAGAAAACGGCTCCCTTGCTACTTTTGTCTGCCTTGGCTTTGATTGAAAGCATGACCAATACTGCTTTAACCTTAAACTCTATTTCTTATCTGAACTATGACAGCTATGCCCAGTATTTAGAAGTCAGTCAACCGCTTTTAGCTCGTTTACAGGATGATTCCGGCGAAGATTTCTACCGCATTGCTAAGACCTTTCAACGGACTAAAAATGACCCCATGCAATTGTCCTACTATGGATTAGACCATTTTAATTCAACCATTGAAAGATCGACCACCGAGCTTTTTAAAGCTTTGGGCCAACCGACAACCACTGGTTCAGTCAATTACTCGAATGGCAGCCTGGTAACGGATAGCCTCTTTAATGTTAGGTATCTGATTAATAGTCAAGTCCAAAGCCAAAAAGAGATCGAAGATAAGGCCTATGAACGCCGCTTAGTTAGCCACCGTCCCGATTTTAACCATTATCCTCTGCTTGACCAGGTCCAAGGTTTTTCTGTTTTTAAGAACCCCTACGCCCTGTCGCTCGGCTTTCTAGTCAATGAAGCGATCAGTCAAATGGACTTAAAGCCTGACCAACCGATCGATAACCAAGATAAACTCTTGGCCTATCTCAATGATCAAGACGATCGATCGACTAAGGACAGCTCTCTGGATTTCTTCCAGGTCAGAGACTTTAAGCGAATGGATTTAACTAACCTAGAAAGTGATGACCCCAGTCGGATTAATACCAGCTACCATAAGAAGGACCGAGAGAGTAAAAGTTTTATCGACTTTACCCTAAAAATTGATAGCAAGCAAGCCTACTACTTGACTGTACCAGGGGATTTATCGGAGGACGATGTGACATATTACTTAGATGGCAAAAAGCTAAACTATGATAAAAGTTACAATTCTACCCAAGTCTTTAATATTGCCAACCAATCCACCCCGGGAGAAAGGATTTTTACCATCGAGGTAAAAGCGGATAGTATCAACCTTTCCCAGCTAAACCTCTATTCCTTAGCTAACCAAACTTTCGATCAGGTGATGAATAGCGTGGCGGATCAAAAACTACATATTAACCGCTTCACTGATAACCACATTAAAGGAAGCTTTGAAGGCAAAGCGAATGACCAAGCTCTCCTCCTTGCCATCCCCTATAATGAAGGCTGGCGGGCCCAGGTCAATGGTAAAAAAGTCAATTTGGAATCGGTTTTAGACCGGAGTATGATGGTCATTAAAGAAATCCCCCAAGGAGAAAATCAACTAGAACTCCGTTTTCGTCCCCAAGGATTAACCTTAGGTGTGATTATTTCCTTATCCCATATCCTTGTTTTGTGGTCGCTTTACCGAATCAAACGGAAATAAAACAATTAGAAAATGCATCCAATCATCGTTTTGAAGGATGCATTTTTTTTGCTTGATGAATATTATTTCTCTCCAGCTTTTTGCCAGAGCACACAGGTGAAACTTGGGCTAGCGGATTTAGCATAGTTGGCTTCCTGACTGGCTAAATCAAGGTCAACATCAGGGTGAACAGGGAGATATAGCCCTTCGCGGTAGCCAAGAAACTGCTTAGGGTAGTGTTTTATAAAGTCTTGGGTATCTCGGAAATGGGCATAATTATAAATGGAGTCTTTTTTCTCTTGATAGTATTGCCCCCAGTCTCCAGACTCAGTAATGGAACCGATTAAGAGATAGCCCCCCGGCTTTAATAAGTCAAAGCAGGAGGCAATAAAGGCTTCTAAATCCGCAATAAATTCAATAGCGGTCATAGAAAAGATCAGGTCAAACGTCTCCCTGGGGAAATCTAAGTGATTCATATCCATTTTTTGAAAGGCAATGGGCAGGTCCAGCGTCTCCGCTTTCCTTTTTGCTTCTTTTAACATTTGGCTGGAAATATCGATCGCTTGCACTTGAGCTCCCGCTTGAGCCAGGCGGATGCTATAATTGCCTGTGCCGCAACCTGCATCTAAGACCGACATGCCTGCCTGAACATCAACTAAGGAAAAAGCCAGGTCCGCTTCAATCTGATCGACAAAAGCCCCGACTTCCCCTTGGTACCAGCTATCATAATCTCCTGCTAGATCATCAAATAAGGCCATTGACTTCACCTCCTTTACTCAATATAGTTTATTTTATCCTATTTATTGATAAAATGGTGCTTGTAAGAACTTTTTAACCAAGCTAGAGTCTTTAAATATTAGTAAAAAAGCGATTTTCTAAGCGGACTCGGTTAATTTTTTGCTATACTAAACTGATGCAAAGACTGTTTAATGAGGAGGAAAATTTTGAAAACCTTACGTTTATTCTTTGATAGTATCTTTCGCTTTAAAGATACACTTGTGGCTTTTTATATGACTTTGAAGCATAAATTAGTCTACATTTTATTATTGAGCCTTATGATGACCCTACCGGCTATCCAACCCAGCTACCAGCTACTTCATACGGTGAGAGGCAATGGGCCCAGCATTATCCAATCCATACCCGATTTTACAATTGAAAATAACCAACTAGTCAGCGAAAAGGACCAGGCCTTTATCAATAAGACTGATTTCTTAAACTATGTCTATAATCCCAAAGACCAAATCAGTCAAGAAGACCTTAAAAAAATCGATTCATCAGCCCTAACCATTTATACCAACCCAAAAATATCACATTCTCCTTTATGGGTCAGCAACAAAGCTTTCCTTATGCTGACTTTAGCACGGACTTAGATAGCCAAGGGCAAAAGCAAATCATCCAAAGCCTGACACAATTCCAACCTTGGGTCTATCTCTTAGTCTTTTTAGGGATTTTTCTATTTAATAGCTTACAGGTAAGTCTATTAGCCCTAGTGATTGCCTTGTTTATGGCACCCATGGCCATTACCCGTAAATTGCAATTGACCCTTGGCAAGCGCTATAATTTTGCCCTAACGGCCATGACTTTTCCTCTAGTTCTTATCCAATTGGTTCATCTCTTTGGTTACCAAGTAACCTTTTCTTTTTACATCATCCTCTTTACTGCTTTAATCCGTATCTGGGCCTTTACCAAACAGATTAAAGTGGTAAAGATTGACCCTAAGCAATGGGACGCCAACAAAGATCAAGTGAAAAACGATAAGAACTTAGTAAACTTAGACAAACAAGATGAAGACACCGCCCGAGGCCAAAAAGATGACCTTGATCATACCGATAAAAATGATGACTAAAAAATGCGCTCGCTGGAGCGCATTTTTTTAACGGTTGTTTTCTTTATTTTGCTTGCGTTTTTGCCGAGCAGTTTGTCTTTGTTTTTTATTATATTTGTCTCGTTTATATGCTTTAATTTGCCGGTCGAGTTTTTTCTTATAACCGGGTTTAACTTTCCTTTTCTTATTACGGTTAATCATCCCCTTAACAACGTGGTCCGTTTCCTCTTGGTGGCGGTCTTTTCTTAATTGCCGTTCCTTATGGTCTTTGACTTCGACCCATTGACCGTTTTTAATGTCTTTCACCTCAAAGTGGATCCCACGATCTTCTAACCAGCGAATCGCCTTTTCTTGGTCAGGATGGTAGAAGGTCAAGGCAATGCCCTTCATTCCTTGCCGCCCCGTACGGCCTACCCGGTGGATAAAGAATTCTAACTCTTTAGGAATATCATAGTTAACCACATGGGAGACCCCTTCAATGTCAATCCCGCGGGCAGCTAGATCCGTAGCCACCACATATTGATAATCAAGGTGTTGGATTTGACGCATGACCCGCCGCCGTTCGCGACTGTCCAGATCGCCGTGCAACTTAGCTACCGATAGCCCCCACTGCTTGAGTTTTAAATAGAGTTGGTCCACTTCCTCGATGGTATTTGCAAAAATAAGGACCAAATAGGGTTCGCCCATGGTTAAGGCTTGCTTGAGCAGGTCATCTTTGGACCGCCCTCTTAAGGGGAGTAAGATATTGGTAATAGTTGGGGAAATCAGCTTTTCGTTGGCAACTTGGATCCATTCTGGATGTTCCAAGTACTTTCTAAGGAAGGGACGTAATTTCTCTGGGATGGTGGCGGAAAAGACGTAAATCTTCAAATCATCGGGCATCCGACTGGCGATTTGGTCAACCGTATGTAAAAAGCCCATATCCAAAGTCATATCCGCCTCATCCACAACAAAGTGTTCTACTTTATGGACATTGATCGACCCTTCAGTCACTAAGTCTAATAAGCGACCTGGAGTCCCAATCACCACTTGTGGGTCTTGATTTTCTAAGCGTTCTTTTTGCCGCTTGGTGTCGGTCCCCCCATAGGCCCTTTCAATATGAAAATCAAAGTCACTATCACCAACAAGCTGTTGGGCGGTTTGATACAACTGGTCAGCTAATTCCCGGCTCGGTGCCGTAATGACTAATTGGGTAAAATTAGCCGGTTTTAATTGGTCAATTAAGGGGAGCAAGAAAGCATGGGACTTCCCTGATCCGGTTTGACTTTGGGCAACTAGGCTTTTTCCTGCTTGAATAACGGGAATAACTTTCTTTTGAATCGGGGTAGGTTCTTTAAAGGCTAATTTTTCTAAGGCCGCCTCAATAAAAGGCTGGAAATGGTAATCTTTAAATGACATAAAATTCTCCTTTAGCTTTTAAGACTTAAGCGATGATTGTTAGATTAAAATACAACTTGCCAAGCCAAGGACTAGTAGTTATAATTTAAGGTTTATAAAGACCTGCTCGCCAGATTGCATTCAGCTGATAGACATTCTATAATAAAACCACTCTGAAAATGAAAAAATGAAAGGACTTATCACAATGGACCAACAAGTTTCGGGAATCATTGTCCTCTTTGGGGCATCCGGTGACCTTGCCCAACGGAAATTATATCCCTCTTTATTTCACCTCTACCAACAAGGCTGGTTAAGCCAACGTTTTGCCTTGATCGGCACTTCTCGTCGCCCTTGGACAGATGCACATTATCATGAGATCATCGTTGAATCAATTATTAACTACACCAAGGATGACAGTTTGAGACCAGTGGCTGGTGAATTTGCCAAGCATTTTTATTATATCTCAAATGATGCTTCACAAACAGAAGATTATATCTTACTCAAGGACAAAATGCTAGCCCTGCAAAAGCAATATCAAACTGATAAGAACTTTCTTTATTACTTATCCATTGCCCCTAGTCTCTTTGAGATCACTTCACACCACTTAAAGAAAACCGGTATTATTGATATTCCTGGTAACCATCGGGTAATTTTAGAAAAGCCCTTTGGTGTTGACCTGGCTTCTGCCCAATCACTCAATCAGGCCCTTAATATCTCCTTTGCAGAAAGTGATATTTACCGGATTGACCACTATGTCGGTAAAGAAAGCGTCCTAAATATTTGGGCAACCCGGCAATATAATCCCTTTTTCGAAGCCATCTGGAACCACAACTATATTGACCACTTCCAAGTCACCCTGTCAGAAGATTTACCAGTGGGGAGTCGGGGGGGCTATTATGACCAAACTGGAGCCCTCTTAGATATGTTCCAAAACCATATCCTACAAGTGATCTCCTTTGTAGGCATGGACTTACCCAGGTCTCAAGACGACCTCCATCCGAAAAAAGAAGCCTTTTTAAGAGAAATCCCTTCTTTTGACCTCGAAACGGTCCAAACTAATATCGTCCGCGGCCAATACGGCCAAGCAGAAGATGGGAGTGAGCCGGCCTATCGCGACCTGGAAGGCGTTAGTGAAGACAGTAGTACCGAAACCTTTGTCGCTGGTAAGTTCCGCATCAATAATGATCGCTGGCAGGGAACCCCCTTTTATTTCCGAACAGGTAAGGCACTCAGCAGCGGAAAATACACCACAGTTGAAGCGGTCCTCAAGGATAACTTGTCGACCTGTGATTCACCTAACCGGATGACCTTTGTAATTACCCCTGAATACGGCTTAGAAGTCTCCATGAATCAAAAAGCCTTTAAAGGGGGCTTTAAACCGCAAACCATGCGCATGCTGCCCGATAAGGAAATTCTCGAATCCCGGGTAGCCAGTGAATCCTACGAAATTCTCATCTACTACGCCTTCCTTGGTAATCAGATGCTATTTACGACCTGGGATGAGCTCAAAGAACAATGGCGGATCGCCGACTCCATTAAGGAGGTCTGGTCACAACTCGACCCCCCAAGCTTCCCTAACTATCCCGCCATGACCAAGGGCCCTGAAGCTGCCAAAGATCTCATCGAAAGCGACGGCCGCCGCTGGATCAACCCACAATACTAAGAAGAGAGAGTGCGACAAGCGCATCAAAGAGTAAGACCATTGGAAGAAAAAGACGTAAAAATTTTTAATGAGAATTTTTCGTCATTTTCTGAAATGGACGCTTGCTCTGCGCTTGGAGCAGGTTTGATAAGGGGTATCAAGATCGATAGAGCTACGCATACTATATCTGAAAAAAGAGGTTGCAATTAATCTTGCAGCCTCTTTTAAAATATTCATCTTTAGAAAGATTAGTCTCAAGGAATAGAAAAACTTCCTAAGTAAGTCTAAAACTATTCCTTATTGCCTTTTTCTATTAAATAATTTTTAGCGGCTTGATTCAATTCTGACACAATTTCTTGGCACTCTTCCTTTGAATAGGCATTGGCGCCTGAAGCCTTGGCATGTCCTCCCCCTTCATGGGCTTGGGCAATTTCATTAATAGTTGGCCCCTTACTGCGAATGCGACAGCGCATGGAGCCATCAGACTTTTCAACAAAAATTACCCAGGCCAGCACCCCTTGGATCGATCCCGGTGTTTGCACAATATTATGGGATTCCGCCTCGGTTACTCCCAATTCCTTTAAGACTTCTTGGCTAATAAAGACCGCATTAACCAAGCCATCTTCGCTTAATTTAAAGTTTTCTAGGACATAGCCTTTCAAGCGCGCTTGACCCATGGTTTCAGTTAAGGATGCCTGCATGCGTTCGCTAGCAGGGAAATCGTATTTACGTAATTCGGTGGCAATGGCCATGGTTTTTACTGAGGTATTATCATATAAAAAACGCCCAGTATCGCCTACGATGCCTAAGAAGAAATATTCTGCTCCCTGGTCAGTCATAGTAAAAGTCTCCGGATGACTCAAAAGAATATCCGCCCAAATTTCACTGGCCGCACTAGCCTCTGGCAGGACATAGTTGATATCCCCATAACTGTCATGGTTAGGGTGGTGGTCCACTTTAATCACCATTTTGGCTTTTTGATAACGTTGGTCATCAATACGTTCAGTGTTGGCCGTATCATTGATGATGACTAAGGCCTCAGAGTAAAGTTCGTCAGGGATAGCATCCATTTGACCAAAATTAGCCAAGGACGGCTCATCTTCCCCAGCAGCATAAATATTTTTCTCAGGATAAGTGGCTTCTAAGACAGCCTTGAGTCCCATTTGTGATCCCAAGGCATCTGGGTCTGGGTTGACATGGCGGTGGATAATTATCGTTTCATAGTCTTTAATGGCTTGAATGATATCACTAATCATAAGTTTTCACTCTTTCTATATGGTTTAATTACTGTCTAAATAAATTGACGGATATAATGGCTTGGGCAATATTTAATTGCTGGTAGTAGACTTTAATACTTATCTTACAATTTTGTCTACTGTGGTAAAGCATTTCAGGATAGATTTGAATGGATTTGTCGCAGTCAACAGCGGCAAAGTAATAGTAATTCATTGATTCAATAATAGCTAACTCCCCGATAGCGTCTTTTACATACCGGCAAGTTGCCACATTGATCAGGGTGGCTAGGAGACTCTCCGATAGGGTCCCCAGGTGGTTAGCAAAAGATCCATCACTTTGGAAGGTATAAAATAATTCCGACCGGTCACTGGCCGCACGTTTGAGCTTATCGTTTAATAGAATCTCTAAGCGATAATCTTTGTAGGCAGCGTTTTCGTTAAACTGCATGGTATAGAGGACATCTTGCCGGGACATAATCCCCACTAACTTCCCCTGGTCATCAACCACAGGGGCCATTTCTAAATTATCCCACAGCATGAGCTGAGTGATACTGGCCACACTCATTTTTAATTTAGCTACCAAGGGCGAAGGGGTCATGACTTCAACAATGGGGGTCTCTGCATTAGCATCGAGAATATCCTTAGCTGCAATGACTCCGACCACTTCATAGTTATGATTGAGGACAGGAAAACGCGTATGGTTACTCTCTTCATTCAACTGCCGGTAGCGGCTCACCTTGTCGTCCTGAAAGAGGAACTTGACCCGGTCTAAGGGGACATAAATATCTTCGACCAGGACAATATTTTGTTGAATTGCTCGCTCAACCAGGACCTTATTAATAATCTTAACCGTCGAATAAGAGTCAAAGCTCACGCCAAGCAAAGGAATTTGGCGTTGGTTAGCCAAGTCGACCATCCTTTGACTCGGGCTAAAGCCCCCAGAAATAATAACAGGAACATCGTGGGATAAGGCCAGTTCTTGAACATTGTCCCGGTTCCCCGTGATCATCAGGAGGTTGGGTTTCAAATAGCTAGCAATCGAAGAGACCTTCATAGCTCCAATAATAAAGTCACGGATCATATAGTCCAGTCCCTCTTCACCGCCAAAGACCTTAGCATTAGTCAAAGAGACGACTTCTCCTACTGACATAGCTTGGTATTTAGGACTTTCCGCCTCTTCAACCCGGACTGTCCCTACCCGGTCTATGGTTTGAACGAGGCCACGGTTCTCCGCCTCCTTAATCCCCCGATAGGCGGTCCCTTGGGACACGTCCAGGTTGCGTGCTAGACTCCTGACCGAAATGCTGTGGTCGACGGGAAGGTCTTTAATATATTGAATTACTTGTTCATGCTTAGTAGTCATTTTTCTTCCTCTTCGTTCACTAATACAAGGGTAGCCGAATATTTTCAAAATCCACGGTTAATAAATCACTCAAGGTTATACCTAGTAATCGAACCCCTTGACTAACATCACCATATTGTTCCCACAAGTCTTGGGCATGGAAATAAATATCATCATAAGAGTTAATCGGATCTTTCAAGGCTCGTTGGCGGGTGGTGGTTTCAAAATTGCCATAGCGGAATTTCAAAGTCACTGTTTGCCCTTGAATATTTTTGTCTTGCAAGCTACTGGCTACCTTTTGGGCGAGATGTCTTAAGACATCATTAACTTGATCATCATGGTAGAGAAAGGGATATAGGGTCGTTTCCGTGCCATTCGACTTACGACTAGTCCGTGCTTTAACGGGACGGTCATCCACTCCCCTAACCCGCTCATATAGGACAATACCCGCCTTACCGAAATAATTAATACAATCCTCTTGAGACAATTGCTTGAGATCTTTTCCCTTATAAATATTTAACTCATGCATTTTTTCACTGGTGCGCTTACCAATACCGTAAAACTTTTCAATAGGAAGCTCTTCTAAAAAGGCAAGCGCCCGTTTTGGAGTAATGATGGTCATGCCATGAGGTTTATGAAAATCAGAGGCTAATTTTGCGATAAATTTATTATAGGATACCCCAATACTACAGGTAAGGCCTAGTTTATGATAGATATCCTTTTGAATCCGCTCAGCCACGTCCATGGCATAGAGGAGTTGGTAGTGGTTGTTAGTCACATCCAGAAAAGCCTCGTCGATAGAGAGAGGTTCAATAATATCAGTATATTCACGGAAGACATCGCGGACCTCTTCACCGACTTTGCGGTAATAGTCCTTATTGCCCTTAACAAAGTAAGCCTGGGGGCATAAGCGGTAGGCTTCACTAGCACTCATGGCAGAATGCACGCCAAATTTTCGTGCTTCATAGCTCGCCGTTGCCACGACACCCTTACCACTGTTTTCTTTAGGATGCTGGGCTATGATGACCGGTTTACCCCGTAGGTGGGGATGGTCACGTTGTTCAATTGAAGCATAGAAGGCATCCATATCCACGTGAAGAATTTTTCTAGAAGGATCGATTTTAGGCTCCCTAAATTCTAAAACACCAATACGACGCATAAGTCACCTCCTCGTCTCCTTAATAAAATTATCATAGCATAAATTCGGTCCCTGCTTTCATGATGGCGCTCTTCCAAGCCAAAATAAAAAGGCTGAGCTCTCACCCAACCTGTTTAAGCATCACAATAGACTTTGGATATCAATGTGGTCTAATGAAGGAACATCATAGACCGTTGCCTCCAATTGCAAGTAATCAAAATATTGATTAATCGACAGTTGCTTAATGGCTTGCTTACGTTCCTGGTAAGAAGCTGGCAATTGGTGTTTCCAAGCAAAGTCAGTAAAATATTTTTCGATATCATGGCGACTGATTTTTGGATAACCCGCTCGTTTAAACTCACGCGCCTTCTTTTGACAAAGCGGCTGAATTAATAAACTTTGCCATTTGGATAAGCTATTGTTCGTCTTCTTCACAATTATTGCTCATCCTCATCCTTGATTAGGATCGTATCTTCATCGGTAGTCACCACATCAACCGTTTCATCATCATTACTGTCCGCTTGAACATCTTCTTCCTCAGTCGGAGTTTGACCAGTACCCGCTTGATGATTTTTAATTTGAGCCACACTCATACGTTCAAAAACTAGGAAAACACCCTCAACGTCGAGAGTTACGGTATTATTATCTTGGTCAATTTCAGAGACTACCCCGTGTAAACCTGAAACCATCACCACTTCGTCGCCAACAGTTAGGCTATCCATCATTTGTTGCTTTTGTTCTTGTTGCTTCTTGGCAGGACGAATCATTAAGAAATACATCATCGCACCAATAATCACAATATATAATAAAATACTTACCATAATTTATAAACCTCCATCTATTTATTGACTCAATTATACTAAAAATTCTTAGGATTTTTCTTATTAAGGCCATAGCGTTCAAAGAAATCTGCCTTGAAATCAAGCAAGTTATCGTCACGAATGGCTTGACGAACATTGGCCATGAGATCGGTCAAGAAGTGCAAGTTATGAATACTGGTCAACCGCGCCCCTAGGATCTCATTAGTGTGTATCAAGTGTCTGATATAGGCCCGAGTATAATTTTGACAGGTATAACAAGAACACGCTTCATCTAAGGGTCTAAAATCACGTTTAAAGGTGGCGTTCTTTACCACTAAGCGGCCCTGACTGGTCATACAGGTCCCATTACGGGCAATCCGGGTCGCAAGGACACAGTCAAACATATCTATCCCACGAATGGCTCCTTCAATCAAAGCATCTGGACTGCCCACTCCCATCAGGTAACGGGGTTTATGACTAGGCATAACTGGTGTCAGGTAGTCAAGGACTGCATACATTTCGTCCTTAGACTCTCCTACTGATAAACCACCAATAGAATAACCCGGAAAATCGAGATTAATTAAATCCTGGGCATGTATGGTGACCCCAATAAGTTGGACTTTATATATAGTGAGTTGGCCTTTGGCCAGCTCTTTTTTGTTGCTTACAGTTCTTGCTTATTTCTTGCCGACACATTTACTCAGAAATTTAAACTTGTCAAGAGGAAGAGCGTAGCGGCTCTTGATAAGTTTAAAGTTTATGTGTAATCATTAAGCGGCGAAAGAAGCGTGATGAAGACGAAATTCTATAGGACTCCTAAAATCTAATTTTTCTTTGATTCTTTCACCATTGTAATAGATTATAAAATCTTCAATCGCTTGTGCTAATTCTTCAAAGGAATGATAAGTCCGACCATAGTAGACTTCTTGTTTTAGTAGACTAAAGAAATTCTCCATTGGCGAATTATCTAAGCAATTTCCTTTACGAGACATACTTTGAAAAATTCGGTGATCCTTCAAGAGCCGGGTGTAACTTTTCATTTGATAGGCCCAGCCCTGATCAGAATGAAAGGTTCTTCTGTATGGACATAATTTACTTGCTTCAATGGCAGCTTGTAGCCCCTCCAACATGCTTTGTCCATTAGGCTGATGTGTTATCTTAAAAGAAATAATTTCTCGATTAAATAGATCCATGTAAGGATCTAAATAGAGTTTTCCAGTTTGATAATTCCCAGAATCATCGGCATAGTAGTATTTAAATTCTGTTGTGTCTGTTGTTATTTTTTGATAAGGAATGGTCGAATCAAACCGCCGGTTGATACGATTTGGCGCTATCTCTCCAATCGTTCCTTTGTAGGAATTATATTTTCTTGTCTTTCTAGTATAGCTAGTGACCTGTATCCCCATAATTTTCATTAGGCGTTGAACTTTGTTTTTACTGACCTTATAACCACGGGAAAGCAGTTCAGCTCGCATTCTTCGATAACCATAATCCTTATGGGTTTCTCTGATGTCTTTCATTTCCTCTTTTAAATCGGCATCCTTATCAATTTCCTCATCTTTATTTTTCCAATAAAAGTAGGTCGATTTAGGAAACTTTAAAACGCTAAGAATATCTTTTAAAGCATATTTTTCATCATGGAGACGTGTGATTTCGGTCACTATTTCTTCTTTTCTCGCTTGACTCTTTGAGCCACACGTCTCCTCAATCCTTTTAAAAATTTGTTCTCAATTTCTAAATCCGTAATCCGTTGTTCAAGTTCCTTTATTTTTGCTTCACTTAACTGATTGGTTTCGCTGCTATCCTTTATTTGATTGATTTGTGATTTCTTTTTAGACACTTTAGGTGGCCTTCCTTTCCTCGCGGAAAGGCCATCAAGTCCTCTTTCATGATAAGCTCTTCGCCAATTAGCGATTAGACTTGGATTATTCATGTTTAATGAATTGGCCAATTCGCGATAACTCATTTCCGTACTTTCATACAATTCTATCGCATTTAATTTGAATTCAACAGTATAAACCTGTTGAGTCCGCCTTTTCTTTAAACCATCTACACCAAATTCATAATAGTTATTAACCCACCTTCGTAAAATAGAAGGATCTATTCCTGCTTTATTAGCTAAGGTTCGATAACTTCCTTTTTTCGCAATATAGTCTCCTACTAAATTCAGTTTAAATTCTAATGAATATTTAGACATAAAAATAACCCCCAAAAGTTGAATTCTTAGTCCAACTTTTGGGGGTCACTACAATGCTGGAGTCTTAAGTCCTTATAGCCACCCCCCTGGATAATTCCAAATAGGGCTTGGTCTCCCGGACGCTGGTGGGCCGCTAAGCCCCGTTCAGCCCAGCGGGTCGTACGATTAATACTATTCTTCATATAATCATAAGAAGCATCAAATGGCGGACATTCGTCCAAACTCATAATAATGTCTGCCCCTAAGTTATTTTCAATGGAAATCGCTTTTTCAGGACTTAAGAAAAGCCGGTGGCCGTTCAGGTGACTTCTAAAATAGACCCCTTCCTCCTCCAGGCGGCGGATCTTAGTTAGCGAGAAGACCTGAAAACCGCCGGAATCAGTCAAGATAGGACGGTCCCAATTCATAAATTGGTGTAGACCGCCAGCTTCTTTAACGATATCATCTCCCGGGCGTAACCACAAATGGTAGGTATTGGAAAGAATGATTTCTGCTCCCAAGCCCTTCAACTCTTCAGGAGACAGTCCCTTGACTGTGGCTAGGGTTCCGACTGGCATGAAAATAGGTGTTTCAAATGACCCATGCGGCGTGGTCACCCGCCCTAAGCGAGCACCCGTGTGCTTTTCCGTTTTGATTAATTCATAAGTAAGTGCTGGCATTTCCTACACCTTTCTAGCTAAGAAAAATAATGAACAAGACTATTTTAGCAAAGATTTCAGCATTTAACTAGGACTAGGCCAGTGAAAAAGAAAATTGTCTTTACTAGCTAGTCGTTAATAAAAGGGGCTGCGACTCTGGTCACAGCCCCTTACATACTTCCTTATATTAATTGCTATTCATTTACTTAAGCTTCTTTGATTTTTTCAAAACTGGCCCGGTCTTGAGCCTTGTCATAGTCCACTTCAACCTCTTGGCCTGCAGCGACATCTCCGGCGATAATAGCGCGAGCCAATGGCGTTTCCACTTCATTGGTGATAAAGCGACGGAGTGGCCGAGCACCAAATTCAGGTTCATAGGCCGTCTCAGCAATCCAATCAATTAATTCATCACTAAAGTGCAATTGAATGTGTTGGTCTTTGAGACGTTTATTGAGTCCGGCCAGCATCTTGGCAACAATCCCATGCATATTGTCTTGTGACAATGGCGTAAAGAGGATAATATCGTCAATCCGGTTAAGAAATTCAGGTTTGAAATAGCCATAGAGACGTTCTTTAACCTTGTCTCGAGCCTCAGTAGATATTTCTGAAGTATTCCCATCTTTAGCATCTTCTAAGAGTAAGTCAGATCCGATGTTACTGGTCATGATAATGATGGTATTCTTAAAGTCCACTGTCCGGCCTTGGCCATCTGTCAAACGACCATCATCAAGGATTTGGAGGAGAATGTTGTACACATCACTATGGGCCTTTTCAATTTCATCCAGGAGGACAACAGAATAAGGATGACGGCGGACTGCTTCAGTTAATTGTCCCCCTTCTTCATAACCGATGTAACCAGGTGAAGCCCCTACTAAACGCGACACATTGGCTTTCTCCATGTATTCACTCATATCGATACGGATCATGTTATCTTCAGAGTCAAAGACTTGTTCAGCTAAAGCCTTAGCCAGTTCCGTCTTACCTACCCCGGTTGGTCCTAAGAAAAGGAAGGAACCTAGTGGCCGGTTAGGATCTTGGATGCCTGCCCGGGAACGAAGAACCGTATCCGTTACGCTGTTAACGGCTTGGTCTTGGCCGATGACCCGTACATGTAAGCGGTCAGCCAGGTCAAGTAATTTTTCCCGTTCATTTTGGGCTAGCTTAGTGACTGGAATACCGGTTTGGCGAGAGACCACTTCTTCAATTTGCTCCTCGGTTACCGATTCTTGGACCAGGCTCGGTTTACCGCTGGCTTCAGCTTCGTATTTTTCTTCCATATCTGCTAATTCTTTAGCCAACTTAGGTAGAGTCCCATGTTGCAATTGGGCAGCCTTTTCTAAGTCATAATTATTTTGCGCGATTTCAAGTTGCCGTTTAGCATCGTCAATTTCTTGGCGTTTATCTTGGATATGACTGAGGGAGGCTTTTTCATCTTCCCATTCCAAGGTCAGTTGGTTAGTCTTTTCACGGACTTCAGCTAATTCTTTTTGCAATTCTTCTAAGCGTTCCTTAGAAGCGGGATCATCTTCCTCTTTTAAGGCTTCTTCTTCAATTTCTAATTGTAATTGACGGCGCCGTTGTTGGTCGAGTTCCGTTGGCATGGAATTCATTTCTACCCGTATTTCAGCACTAGCCTCATCAACTAAGTCAATAGCCTTGTCAGGGAGGTAACGATCAGTGATATAACGGTCAGATAATTCAGCTGCGGTAACTAAGGCTTGGTCATGGATTTTAACGTGGTGGTGGTTTTCAAAACTTTCTCTCAAACCACGTAAGATCGAGATAGTATCTTCGACAGTTGGCTCATTAACGAGAACCTTTTGGAAACGACGCTCTAAAGCCTTATCAGTTTCCATGTATTCCCGGTATTCATCTAGGGTAGTCGCCCCAATACAGTGTAGTTCACCACGAGCTAACATAGGTTTTAAGAGGTTACCAGCATCCATAGCTCCTTCAGCCTTGCCCGCACCCACAATGGTGTGGATTTCATCAATAAAGAGGATGATTTCTCCGTCTGATTTCTTAATTTCGTTAAGCACCGCTTTTAGACGTTCTTCAAATTCACCCCTGTACTTGGCTCCAGCTAATAGGGAACCCATATCGAGGGA
This sequence comes from Aerococcus sp. Group 1, assembly GCF_000193205.1. NCBI lineage: Bacteria > Bacillati > Bacillota > Bacilli > Lactobacillales > Aerococcaceae > Aerococcus > Aerococcus sp. Group 1. The sequence goes on from NC_015278.1 coordinate 1,525,228, forward strand.
AAAGATGGTCTTATCACGCAGGTTACTTGGCACGTCACCCTTGACAATTCTTTGAGCCAAGCCTTCTACAATCGCGGTCTTACCAACACCCGGTTCCCCAATGAGGACAGGGTTATTCTTGGTCTTTCTAGAAAGAATCCGGATAACATCACGAATTTCATCATCGCGGCCAATGATAGGATCCATTTTACCTTCTCTAGCAATCGCGGTTAAGTCGCTCCCGTATTTTTCTAGGGAATCATAATTTTCTTCTGCGTTTTGAGAGGTCACGCGATCACCCTTTCTCAAATCTTTAATCTTGTCCTTGACTTGGTCATAGCTTGTATAATTACTTAACCACTTGGTCAGATCAAGATACTTTAATTTAAAAATGCTTAGTAATACAATTTCAGTTGACAAGTATTCATCTTGGAATTCTTGCGCCTCTTCTTGGGCAGTTTGCAATAGTTCTGCTAGGGAACGCGAAATACCTTGTCCGTATTGAACATTGCTGCCGTTCACTACAGCAATACTATCCAGTTCACGGTCAAGTTCCTTATCGAGTTCGTCCATTGGAATATTCATTTGATGATAAAAATTATAAGCAAATTGTCCAGGTTGTACTAATGCTTTGAAGAGATGCGGAATCGAGATTTCTTGATGATGTCTTGTCATCGCAATTTGTTGCGCATTTGCAAGAGCTTCTTGTAAACTTCTTGTCATTTCCATATTATTCATTCTCTTCGCTCCTTTGATTCATTCATTTTAAAGGTATCTTTTAACCTTTACATTGACTATTATAACATATTGGTCAGTATTGATCAATATATTTAGTCAAACTTAGTCAAATATTTTTAGATAACTTTCTTTGCCAAGACAAAAAAGAGCTGTGCTATCAACATCACAGCTCCTTACCTTTAATTATCTTCGACTTTAAAAATCACTTGCTCACTATCTGTATCATACAAGAGATCGACTTGGTCATGTGCCTTTATTTGTCCACTAATGATGCGTTCAGCAAAAGGCGTTTCCAAATATTTGCGAATGAAACGTTTTAAAGGCCGCGCCCCAAATTCAGGTTCATAAGCAGAGTCAGCTAAGTAATCCTTTAAGTCCTCTTGATAAGTTAGGAAGATATCTTGCTGACTTAAGCGGACTTTCAACTGGTCTAGGAGTTTCTCAACAATCGCCTCCATATTTTCTTTAGATAGGGCCGAAAAGAGAATCGTATCATCAATCCGGTTTAAAAATTCAGGTCGGAAATGTTCTTGGAGTTTCTTAGTTACTGCTTGACGAGCTCCATGCGATATCTCACTGTTTTTATGCTGAAGCATATCCGCAAGCAGAATATCCGAACCTAAATTACTGGTCATAATCAAAATAGTATTTTTGAAATCAATCACCTGACCCTGGTTATCTGTTAGCCGACCATCATCTAGAATTTGTAATAAGAGGTTAAAGACATCCCGGTGGGCCTTTTCAATTTCATCTAAAAGAATAACCGCATAGGGTTGTCTACGAACTGCTTCCGTCAATTGTCCCCCTTCTTCGTAACCAACATAGCCAGGGGGCGCCCCTACTAAACGCGCAACACTGTGCTTTTCCATATATTCACTCATGTCTAAACGGATAATTTTTTCTTCATCATTAAATAACTGATCAGCTAAGGCTTTAGCTAATTCCGTCTTTCCTACCCCAGTAGGCCCAAGGAATAAGAAAGAACCAATAGGTCGGTTAGGATCTTGGACATCGGCACGAGACCGTATAACTGCCTGACTAACGGCTTGAACAGCTGGATCTTGACCAACAATACGTTGGTGTAAGCGGCTAGCTAAATGCATTAATTTTTCCCGTTCATGTTCAGCCACTTGGGCCACAGGGATGCCGGTTTGTCTGGCAATCACTTTGGCCACATCATTCTTCCTTACCCAGGGATCTAATAAGGGACCATCACTACCCTCTAGAATGGCCTGATAATCTGCCTGAACTTGATCTATCACAGCTTCAAGTTGGGGAATATTTTCCTCTTTTAACAGCTTCACCTTTTGACTATCAAAAGCTTTTTGGGCTTGGTCCAAGTCTAAATGGGCTTGAAATAATTTTTGACGGTAACCTTGCCAGTCTTTGAGCAAGACTTTTTCTGCCTGCCATTGTTCTTCTAGCCTAGCTTCCTCATTTTGGGCACTTGCCTGAGCCTGCTGAAGTTTATCCTCTTCATCAACTTGTCCGTTTGAAGCGGTTTGCGCATTGGCTAAAGTTAGCTCCATATGATATCGCTCTTCTCTAGCTGCTAATAAACTAGCAGGCGCTTCTTTAAGAACCATACTTACTTCTGCACAAGCAATATCTAAGACATCGATGGCCTTATCCGGTAAGTAACGATCAGTCATATAGCGGTCACTCATAGTAACACTAGCTTCAATAGCAGAATCATCAATGAAGACCTTGTGGTAGTCTTCGTGTTGGGCTTGTAAGCCTCTAAGAATCGCCTGGCTTTCATCAAGAGTGGGTTGGTCAACGAGTATTCGTTGAAAACGGCGGTCAAGGGCACGGTCCTTTTCAAAGTATTGGTGATACTCCTGGTGGGTGGTCGCCCCAATACAGTGAATTTCACCTCGAGCTAACATAGGCTTGAGTAAGTTTCCAGCGTCCATAGCACCTTCTGTCTTTCCAGCTCCCACAATCGTATGAATTTCATCAATAAAGAGAATGATTTTTCCTTGTGAGCTTCTCACTTCATCGAGTACTGCTTTTAGGCGTTCTTCAAAATCACCACGATACTTGGCACCTGCAATCAAGGCTCCAATGTCTAAAGCCATAACAATAGTGTCCTTTAAACTTGAAGGCAGCTTGTCTTCCTCAATATGCTGGACTAAGCCTTCGACTAAGGCCGTTTTACCGACACCAGCTTCGCCAATGAGGAGGGGGTTATTCTTTGACCGCCGCGATAGGATGAGCACCATATCAGCCAATTCTTTTTCCCTTCCAATAATGGGATCCATTTCATCCGCGCGATAGCTGGCATTTAAATTTCGGGCATACTTGGATAAGGCCGGAAAGGATAAGCTCACATCATCTCTATCAACCGTCCGCCTTTCTTGATAATCGGCTAATTTTTTATGGGCACTCGCTCGGTTAACATAATTATTTAACCAATGGGTCAGTTCATTGTTTTTCAGGTCAAAGAGGGCCAATAAGAGGTCCTGACTAGCGATTTCGTTAGCGTGTCGCTTTTCTTGGTAGTTTTCTGCCCCTTGGAGCAGGTCGCCGAGTTGTTTTGAAAATTGCTGACCATAGTTAAGATTCTTGCCATAGTCGCTACCTATACGTGACAACTCGCGATTAATTTCCGCCTGCATGGCCTTCATCGGCACATTGAGAGACTTTAAGAAACGATAGATAAAGCCATTTTGATCTTCGATTAAATAGTTAAAGACATGGGCAATGGCGATGTTTTTATGTTTTTTCTTAATGGCCAAATTTTCTGCTTGTTTTAAGGCCGTTTCTATATTTTCAGCCAAACGTTTTTTACTATTAACCATTTTTTCCCTCCTTTACCTACCTATAAAAAATGAGAAGGCTGCGACTTCTGTCCCAGCCCTCTCCTGCTATCTCGGTCCAACGGATAGTCATTATGCTTCTTATAGCAATAAGCTATAAGGATTTTCTAGATAAGAAACAATTAGGTCTAAGAAAGCACCAGCTGGATCCCCATCCAATAATTGGTGGTCAAAGGTTAAACTTAATGGGAATTTACTTAATTCCACCACTTTGCCATTATCATCAAAGGCTAATTCCTTTTGAATGGCCCCCAGACCCAGAATACCCGCTTCTGGTGGATTGATTACCGGGGTGAAGTATTCAATTCCTCGCCCTCCCATATTAGTAATAGAGAAGGTAGAACCGGAATAGAGATCTGCTGGTAGTTGACCAGCCTTGGCCTGGCTAGTCACTTCGTTAATCCTTTCGCCTAATTTACTTAGACTGAGGCCTTGAGCATCTCTAATAACAGGAACCACTAAGCCATCAGCAACCGCTGTTGCCATACCAATGTGAACCGCTTCATGTTGTTCCCAGTGTCCATCCTGGTACCAGCTATTCATTTCTGGCGTTTCTTCTAAAGCCTTCACAGCTGCTCGGGTAATTAAGGTGGTCCAGCCTAGTGCTGCACCATCATTGGCTTTGGCCTTAATTTCTTGACGCAGCTTGCTTAATTGAGTCACGTCTGCCTTGCGATGTAGGGACAGCTGGGCTGTGGTTTGTAAGCTTTGTACCATCCGTTTTGCAATAGTCTTACGCATACCTGGTAAACCTTCACCAGCTTGGCTAGTGACTGCTTGACTAGGCTTAGCTTGAGGTTGATAGCGTTCAACATCACGACGGGTAATCCGGCCATTACCACCTGTTCCCGGAATATCTTCAATGTCATAGCCCTTTTCAGCTGCTAGCTTACGGGCGACGGGAGTAATAAAGATACGCTCACCTTTAACTGCTCCCGATTGAGCTTTCTTGTCTGAAGCTTTCTGGGCTGGCTCTTGTGACACTTCTTTTTCACTTGAGCTGGATTCTGCTTCAGCTTCACTAGATTTTTCGTCTGAGCTTCCAACTTCCACTTCTTCTCCAGGCTCGCCAATATAAGCCATGGCTGCCTTACATTTTAACACGTCACCTTCATCAGCTAGAATTTTAATCACAGTACCTGCTTCTGGTGCTTCAACATCACCAGATAATTTTTCCGAACTAATCGTTGCTAGGACATCGCCTGAAGAAACTTCATCGCCTTCTTTAACATACCATTGTTCAATGGTTCCTTCTGTCATGGTGAGTCCTAATGTTGGCATTACAACTTCTGTCGCCATATATTTCCGCCTCCTTATGCTCTTAAGTCGTCAATAAGTTCAGCAGCTTCTTCAATTACCTTATCTGCATCAGGTAAATATAATTGTTCCAAGTTGACCGCAAAAGGTACCGGTACATTAGGTGCACAAATACATTTAATTGGTCCGTCAAGGTAATCAAAGGCCTTATCACTCACTACAGAGGCAATATCGGTTGCTGTATTATTGTGAGGATTGGATTCATCAATTACAATTAAACGTCCGGTTTTCTTCACCGATTCAATCACGGTTTCTTGGTCCCAAGGGGCAACGGTTCTTAAGTCAATGACTTCTACAGAAATGCCATCCTCAGCCAAGCGGTCAGCTACCTCTTCAGCAACAAAGAGCATTTTCCCTATAGTAACAATAGTTAGGTCGTCGCCTTGACGGTAAACATTGGCCTTTCCAATCGGGATGGTATAATATTCTTCTGGAACTTCGCCCTTTTGCCCATAGATGGTCTTATCTTCTGAAAAGACTACAATATTATTATCTTCAATTGAGGCTAGGAGTAAGCCCTTAGCATCATAAGGTGTCGCAGGAACAACGACTTTGATCCCTGGAATAGATCCAAAAATTCCATAATAAGATCCCGAGTGTTGGGCAGCTGCACTGGCCCCAGCCCCATGCATGGTCCGAACTACCATAGGAATCTGTGCCTTACCACCAAACATATAACGCATTTTGGAGCCTTGACCCAATAAGGAGTCCAAACAGAAACCAATGAAATCATTAAACATTAATTCTGGAACAGGGCGTAGACCAGTCACGGCCATACCTACTGCTGCAGCCATATAGCCCATTTCTGATAAGGGAGTATCTATTACACGGTCAAGACCGTACTTAGGGCCTAGTCCCTTAGTGACTCCCATCACGCCACCCCAGGCGTCTTCATTTTCTTCAGCTAAATGATCAACTTCGCGTCCACCCGCAATATCTTCTCCTAATAAAACCACACGATCGTCTTTTTCCATGGCTTGGTCTAAAGCTTCATTAATTGCGGTCATAAAGGCAATTTCTCTACTCATATTAAAGTCTCCTCTCTCAGCTAAATCCTCAGATTAGTCAGCGAAAACATCAGTTAATAGATTTTCAGCAGCAGGAATTGGGCTTTCTTTAGCATATTCCACAGCCTCTTCTATATCTTGTTTGGCTTGTGCTTCGATTTCTTCTAATTCTTCTTGACTTGCTAAGCCATGTTCAATGGCATAATCTTTAAAGACTTGAATAGCGTCACGGTCAGCCCATTCTTTCTCTGGGCCAGAAAGGGCTTTGTATTTTTGTTCGTCCCCTTCAAAGTGACCATAGTTACGGTAGGCCACACATTCAATTAAGCTTGGTCCACCACCTTGACGGGCCCGGTCAATGGCTTCACCGGCAGCTTCATAAACAGCCATCAAGTCCTTACCATCGACACGGACCCCTGGCATATTGTAGGCTGCCGCCCGTTCAGCAATAGTTTCCGAGCCCGAAGAATACCACTGAGGCGTTGATTCCGCAAAGAAGTTATTTTCATTGACAAAAATAACCGGTAGCTGCCAAATACTTGCCATATTTAAACACTCATGGAATAATCCTTCATTAGAAGCCCCATCTCCAAAGAAACACACAGCAACTGAATCAGTTTTGAGGTATTTATTACGCATGGCAGCCCCAACAGCTAGTCCGAAACCGCCACCAACCATACCATTAGCTCCTAAGATCCCCTTATCGAGGTCAGCTATATGCATGGATCCGCCCTTACCTTTACCAAGGCCGGTCTCTTTACCAAAGATCTCAGCCATCATCCCTTTAAGGTCGCCTCCCTTGGCCACACAGTGACCGTGTCCGCGGTGGGTAGAGGTAATGTAGTCATCATCAGTTAAGTGGGCACAGACACCACTAGCAATCGCTTCTTCACCAGCATATAAGTGAACGAAACCAGGAATTTCCCCTTGAGCGAAGAAGCGGTGAACGGTATCCTCAAAGTCGCGGATTTCGTTCATCGTTTTATAAATCGCCTTGGCCTTATCTGGGCTCATGGCTTTAACTTCAACATCAGAGGCTGTTTTAATATCGGTTTCCATCCGCTCTTTAAATTGAGCTTGTCCGGAGCTTTTTCTTTGCTCTTGTTGTTGTTCTTGTGCTTTCACCATAATGAATTCCTCCTATTGTATCTGTTTAACTCATCAATATTTTCTTACCAATGCTTTAGCGACATCTCCAATAGTTTCTGATAAGGTAGGGTGGGCGAAGACCATTTGCGCTAATTCATCAATGGTTCCCTCACATTGATAGACGGCTAGGAGAATATGCATAATTTCACTTGCTCCATGACCAACTACCAGGCCCCCTAAGATCTGCCCATATTGTCTTTCACTAATAATATTGACAAAGCCCTCACTCTCATTCAGAGCAGCAGCTGCCCCATTCATCATGAAAGGAATTGAATGACTAATCACATCATAGCCAGCCTTTTGGGCTTGGTCTTCGTGTAAGCCAAAACTTTCAACATCAACGTCAACTGCCATTTTACGAGGCACGGCATTAAAATCTAATGGATACTCAGCCTGGCCGAGGATAGCCTTGACTGCCTTGATACCTTCATGGCTAGCAGCATGGGCAAAGGGCCAGCCCCCGATTAAATCACCTACTCCGTATACTCCAGGTGAACTGGATTGATAGTTTTCATCGACAGCTAGATAAGTGCCTTTTTTATCTAGTTCTAGTCCCATAGCTTTTACCAAACTTAAATCTGGACGCCGACTCAGCATGAGGAGAACTTGGTCAAAACTAAGGTCTTGACCATCACTCAGCTGAATTTTCCCAGGACTAAGCCGATCAATGGCTACCCCTTCAATCACTTTTACCGAAAGTTTTTTGAATAGCTTTTTGACATAGTCTTGAACTTCCTTAACCTGGTTAGGGATAATGGTTGCCTTTTCCTCAATAAGAGTCACCTTTACACCTAATGCAGCCATGGCAAAGGCAAATTCAACCCCATGCTCACTAGCGCCAACAACCACTAAGTCGTCAGGTAAGTCTTCCATTTGGAAAAAGCTCTCATGCGTCAAGTAATCGACCTGGTCAATACCAGGTATCTCCGGATCTAAGACCCGACTTCCAGTAGCTAAGAGAACATTTTCAGCGCTAAGGGTCTGATCATTGACCCTAAAAGTCTTGTCCTTGACAAAGACTGCTTCACCTTCAATAAAATCAATCCCATTACTTTTAAAAATTTGCAAGATTCCCTGTTGATTTTGTTGGACGACTTGGTCCTTGCGTTCTTTAAGCGCTTTAAAGTCAACTGAATCACTTGCTTGACTGAGACCATATTTAGCCAGTTGCTTACTTTGCATGGCCCAGCGTCCATTTTGAACGTAGCTTTGAATGGGGATGCAGCCTGAATTTAAACAAGTTCCCCCAACTGGGCCCTTCTCAACTACGGCTGTTTTTAAGCCCGACTTAGCGGCCTCTTCCGCAGCGATATAACCTCCTGGTCCAGAACCAATGACAAGTAAATCATAATGTGCCAAGAAAATCACTCCTTCCAAATATAAATGTAATCGCTTTCATTTATAATAACACATTCTTTTTTAATTGCCAGAAAATTCATACACTATTTCGACTTTTATTTTATTTTTTAACCAATTAGTGATATTTTTCTTTAAAATAGAAGATCTAAAAAGACCCCCAAGTAATCGACTTACTTGGAGGGCTTCTTTGTGTCCTTTATCATTACATTTTAGGCAAAGTCACGCTGGTAATCTTTAGCAAAATTAAAAAATGCTGGCGCTGCTTGAGAGAAGTAATGGCCTTTCTTATAAACTAGGCTAACGGTCCTCTGGATGGAAAAATCTGCTACTCTAAGAGGGATAATCTGTTCTTGGCTTGATAAGAGAGAAATCTTAGGCGTAAAAGAAATGCCATAACCGGCTTCGACCAATTTATGGATCGCAGCGGCATCTTCTAATTCGATCTGGTAATTAGGTGTAAAGCCGGCCTGTTGACAGAAACCATCCGTTAACTCCCGAAAACTATAACCCTGACTCGAACCAACAAATTTTTCCGCCTTTAAATCGCTTAAGAAAACCTGCTTAGCCTGGGCAAAGGGGTGTTTCTGACTCACTGTGACAAAGATTTCTTCACTGATTATAGGGAGGGTCTCGACTTGGTCATGATTAATCTCATGGGTAGCTATCCAAAAATCGAGTTGATCTTTTAACAATTTTTCGAGCATCAAGGCACTCGCTGCTTCATACTGCTTGACCCGAACCTTGGGATAATCGTGGAGAAAGTCGCTCAATAAATTAGGGAAAACATGGGGAAGGGTAACGCCAATGATAATTTCACCATGTTCTAAACCGGAAATTTCCCTAACCACCCGCTTTCCTTCGTTTAAAGCACTAAAGGAATGATCGAGGTAAGTTAGAAAAGTTTCCCCATAGTGATTCAAATGAACACCGCGGCCTTGACGGACAAATAGATCGACTCCTAAATCTTCTTCTAACTGTTTAATAGCCCGGCTAATGGCTGGTTGAGATACATTTAATTCTTCCGCGGCACTGGTCATATTGCCTATCTCAGCCACCGCTTTAAAATATTTCAAAGCATAGTAGTTCATTTTACCACCTCTTCATTGATTGTCCTTATTATTTCAATTCCTCAGCTATTTTTCAAGGCTTAGTCAGTCAACTTCCCTTTTAACTTGGACCATTGCCATAAGAGTTATTTTTCATAAAAAAGACTGGGATTTTTGTCCCAGTCCGTAATAGCTTTTTCATATTTTAAGAAGAGAAAATCATTAGCTAGTTAATCTTATTTATCTTGCTTGCTTTCTTCCTTGTTTTCGTTGTCATTTTTCTTGTCACTATCGTCATTATCTGATTCCTTCTTGTCTTCTAAGAAAGGTCTGTCGAAATCAAGGAAATGACCTGGTCTAAAGTCGGTAAAGAAACGACTGAATTCATCATTGAAGCGTTGGTGCATTTGATTAAAGTGATCCATTAATTGATCATATTGAGCTTGGTTTTCATCAGTAACATCCACCCAGCCGGTGTCTTGACCATTAATGTTCATCCGCATCTTGCGACTAACTTGAGGTTTTGAACTTTTAGCTTGAGTTGGATGATTAGCGCCTGCAGATTCTTCAACCTTATAAGAAACTACATCATCATCTTCTAATTCATTGACATCGACTTGGAATTGAGCGCCTTTATCCTTTAAGAAAGCTAATTTATCTTGGTCTGAAAGGTTAGCATATTTGATGAAATCTTGTTCATTAAGTTCTGCAACTAGGATACCTTTACCATATTTATCACTGTTAACTTCTGCAGTTACTGTATACATTTTCATAAATGATCACCTTTCTTAGTTATTTGATTATCTTACTATTAGGATCTCTTTCATCCTACATTTATAGTATAAGCCTTTAATCAAAATTAGTCAATATATATGACTGACTTTAATTGACTTTAAAGGTAAAAAAGAGAGTGATCTCACTCTCCCTATTAACTAAAATCTTTATCCTTAGAAAAAACAACCACCTTCGATTCATTTTCTAAGACGACATCATTTTCTTGGTTGATGACTTTTACAGACACATAGGCAATGCCCCGATCTGACTTGCTTTTAGAGGGTTTAAAATCAGTAATTTCGCCTTCGATGTGCAGGTCGTCGCCGGGGTAGACGGGTTTAGTCCAATTGAGGGTCACTCCGGCACCAATATCTCCATGTTTAAAAGGAATGCTTTCAACCATTAATCGCATCATAATTGAAGTCACCAACCACCCGCTGGCGCAAAGTTGCTTAAAGAAGCTGTCTTCAGCAGCCTGCTTATCTAAGTGGAAAGGTTGGGGATCATACTTTTTAGCAAAATTGATGGCTTCTTCTTCAGACAAATGATAGCTACGGCTTTTGAATGTTAGGCCTACCTGACAGTTTTCTAAATAGATAGCTTCCACGGTCTATTCCTCCTTTTTCCTAATTATCAGACAATTAAAAAAACTGTGCCTAAGACACAGTTTTAAATACTTTATTTTTTACGACGACGTTCAGCAATACGGGCTGCTTTTCCGTGACGGTCACGTAAGTAGTAAAGTTTCGCACGACGTACTTTACCTTGACGGATCACTTCAATTTTAGCTACTCGAGGAGTATGTACAGGCCAGATACGTTCAACCCCAACACCGTTTGATACTTTACGTACGGTGAAGGTTTCGCTAATGCCTTGGCCTTTACGAGCTAAAACAACGCCTTCAAAAATTTGGATACGTTCACGTTCACCTTCAACAACACGTGCGTGTACACGAACGGTGTCTCCAGGACGGAAATCAGGAATATCGCTGCGTAATTGTTCGGAAACAATTTCATCGATTAATTTTGGGTTATGACTCATGATAATTCTCCTTTTCCAACAGATATTCATGTTCCATAGCGACAGCGGAATATTGTTTAAATTTGTGAAATAACCTCACTCGTAAAATGATACCAAAATTCAAGACCTGTGTAAAGGCTTATTTTGGATTTTCTGCTTGAACTTCTAACAACCATCGCTGCTCTTGGTCAGACAGCTCAGCTCGGTCTAAGAGGTCCGGACGTCTGAGATAGGTGCGGCGAATGGCTTCCTTCCCCTTCCAGTCAGCAATTTTTTGATGGTCGCCACTAACTAGGACATCAGGAACATCCATCCCCATAAAAGACCGGGGTCGGGTGTACTGGGGGTATTCTAATAGGCCTGTTGAAAAGGACTCCACTTCTACCGACTCATTGTTACCTACCGCTTCATCCAATAACCTTACCGTAGCATCAATGACAGTCATAGCACCTAACTCGCCGCCAGTTAAAACAAAGTCGCCAATGGAAATTTCATCAGTCACATAGTTTCTAATCCGCTCATCATAGCCTTCATAATGGCCACAAATAAAGATTAGCTGGTCTTCTTGGGCCAGTTCTTCCGCCTTGGCCTGGTTAAACCGCTGTCCAGCAGGATCCATTAAAATGACCCGGCTATTCGGCCGCTGAGATAAATCCTCGCTCACTAAAAGAGGGTCAATAGCCTCTAAAGCACGATAAATTGGTTCCACTTGTAGTAACATACCTGCTCCCCCGCCAAAGGGATAGTCATCAACATGACCATGCTTATTATTGGCAAATTGGCGAAAGTCAGTGACTTCAATATCGACTAGGCCTTTTTCCTGGGCCTTACCAATAATGGACTGGTTCATAGGGCCAGTAAACATGTCTGGAAATAGACTTAAAATATTAACCTTCATCATCAATCAATCCTTCAAGGGCATCTATGACAATTTTTTTATCATCTAAATCAATGCTTTTAACTACATCATCAATATAAGGGATGAGAACATCCTTCTTGCCCGGCTGATTGCGCTGGATGGTCCAGACATCATTGGGGCCTAATTGGGTAATGGTTTTCACCTTTCCAAGCTCCTTGCCCGTTAGGTCATAGACCACTAAGCCAATGATTTGATCATAAAAGAACTCTCCCTCGGCTAAATCATCGCTGTGCCGTTCTTTTGCAGCTACCATTATTTCCATTCCTTTAAAGCCTTCCACATCATTAATTGAGGTCATGCCTTTAAAACTAAGAATATGGAAATTTTTATGTTGACGGTGACTCACTACCTCAACCCAAGCTTCTATATTCTTATGGTCAAAGATGACTAGTTGACTTCCTGGTTGAAAACGCTTTTCTGGAAAATCGGTAGTCGCAATCACCCGTACTTCACCTTTCAAACCCTGGGTATTAACAATCTTTCCCACACGGTAAAATTCTTGACTCATCGTATCTCCTTATACACTATGGTTAATGACTAAGAAAAAAACTAGGATATAATCCTAGTTTAACTGATAATCTTACTAATACCAATCATCTTATTGGTCGTCATCAATGCGATCGATTGTTAACCGAACCCGACGATGACCTTTTACGCGTACACTATATAAAATTGTGCGAATAGCATTCGCTACGCGTCCGCGCTTACCAATGACACGTCCAACGTCATCGGGATGTACCATTAAATGGTATTCTAAGAATTCATCCCCATCACTCACTTCGAGTTGAATGTCTTCAGGATAAGACACTAAAGGTTGAATAATAGTCATTAGTAAATTTTCAATGTCCGGCATGCAATTCACCTATCTTTATTTATTATGCTTAGCTTCGTGATGTTTTTGCATAATTCCTTGACGAGAAAGGATGTTACGAACAGTATCTGTAGGTTGAGCACCATTTCCTAACCATTTTAAAGCAAGTTCTTCATCTAAAACAACTTCTTCAGGTTGGGTAGTTGGGTTATAGGTACCAATCTTTTCGATGATACGTCCGTCACGTGGTGAACGTGCATCTGCTGCGACGATACGGTAAAAGGGATTCCGTTTTGAACCCATACGTTTTAAGCGTAATTTAACTGCCATGAATAAAATTCCTCCTTATGTTTTATTTTTTCAATCTTTTATTCACATTGCTATACTATAGCAAATTCTAAGGAGTCTGTAAAGTATTTTTTCTTTACAGCTAGAATTTATTTCAAAACAGCTTATCATGACGCATTCTAAAGGCTTACAACCCCTTAGGGCGATCAATAATTTCTTTGACTAAAAGGGCTTGACGCAAGTCAGTTTTTGAGAGACTTGGCTTCACTTTAACCACTTCCTCTTGAGTCTCCTCAAAGGGGATGGTATGGCTGGGATAATCATCCAAGTCGGCATAAGTCTCCCGTAGTTCCCGATCTAAGTATTCCTTAAAAGCCTGTTCATCTTTAGCAATTAAATCAAAATCAAGGTCTCTATTCCAAACAACTTCTTGTGGGGCATCATTAGAAACTTGATCTTCCTCCTTGGCGACCGCCTCTAACAATTTTTCTTTAAAGGCCTGCTTTTCTTTATCCAGCCTAGCCTGTTTACGGTTGCCTTTAGTCTTTGGAAGAGACTTTGGATAGACCCTTTTTACTTGGTCATGTGATTGGCTCTGATCCTTGACTGGCTCACTGGTAGATAATATAGGCTTTTCATTAGCTTCTTTTTCCTCCTGGGCTTGACTTTCAGATTGGGCGAGTTCATCTCTAATTAGGGACCAGACCAGTTTCACTTCCTTAAAAAATTGCCGCCACTCCGACTTATCCATTACTAATCACCTGACTTATCTTCATGGGCTAAGGATTGGCGCATGTCTGTATCTGCTTGAACATTTTGCATCCGGTAATAATCCATAGCTCCCAAATGACCTGATTCTAAGGCACTGGCCATAGCTAGGGGAACCTTAGACTGGGCTTCAACCACCTTAGCGCGCATTTCCTGTGTCTTGGCGACATTTTCTTGTTCCTCAGCAACTGCAAGGGCCCGGCGCTCTTCAGCCTTGGCTTGAGCAATCCGCTTATCTGCTTCAGCCTGTTCGGCCTGTAATTTAGCCCCAATATTCCTGCCTACATCCACATCAGCAATATCAATGGACAAGATTTCATAAGCCGTTCCCGAGTTCAGTCCCTTGCGGAGGATAGTTTGGGAAATGGAATCCGGATTTTCTAAAACCTCTGAGTGATTGTGAGAGCTCCCCACTGTAGTCACAATGCCTTCACCAACTCGGGCAATTATAGTTTCTTCGCCTGCCCCGCCAACTAAACGTTCAATATTAGCCCGGACCGTTACCTTAGCCTTTGCCTTAACTTCAATCCCATTACGGGCCACCCCGGCAATGATTGGGGTTTCAATAACCTTAGGGGTAACTGAAACCTGGACTGCTTCAAAGACATCACGTCCGGCTAAGTCAATGGCAGCCGCTTGCTTAAATTCCAGATCAATATTGGCTCTTTGAGCAGCAATCAGGGCGTCAACTACCGAATTGACGTCCCCCCCGCCAAGTAATGAGCTTCAAGTTCATTAATATCAATAGCTAAACCAGCCTTAGTTGCTTTAATCATCGGTTTAATAATGCGGGAAGGATTCACCCGACGCAAACGCATTCCGATCAAATTACCGATACCTACCTTAACGCCTGAAAAATAGGCCGTTATCCACAGGCCAATGGGAACAAAAACGAAGAAGAGAATGATTAACGTCAGCAGCAGAACCATAATAATAAAAAAGCTGCCGGCCTGTAAATTTGTCATGAGATATCATCCTTTCTGTAGTCCTTTCCTACACTTTAGCAATAACTTTTCCTCTTTTATTTTATTGTTGTGACCAGCAAGCGATCATTCTTCACCTCAACAACTTCGACCTGGCTTCCTTTCTCGATATAATGGTATTGAGAAAAGACTTCAAGAATTTGGCCATTAGAGAAACGGGCCTTACCAACCGGCCGGCAATCGGTTACTGTTATCGCCTGTTGATAAAGATATTTAGATGAGTCAGCTAAGGACTGGAAGCCATCCGCCTCGGTAAGTGATGTGTCTAAAACAATTTTCTGAGTAAAGGGTATTTGAAAACCTAAACGCGTAAAGATTAAAACCGTCACGATGGCAATAGCTAAGGCTAGCGTGCCGTCAATGAGAGCTGATAACCAATTTCCCTGCAAAAGCCATAATGAAAAATAAATCAAACCGCCACCCAAGAGACCTAAAATGCCCATAGTGGGTAGTAACAATTCAAAGCATAAAAGAGAAAATCCCAAAACCAATAAAATCACGGCTAGCCAGGAACCACTCGCAAAGAAATAGAAAGATAAAACGAAGAGAATCAGGCTTATTAAGCCCATAAAGAGATATTTTCTAGTCATTAAGGTCGTCATTAAAGCCAGAACTCCTAATAGAAAGAGCAGACTTCCCATCTTACCACCAGCTTTCTGCTTTTCTCGCTTTAATCATAGCACAGCCCTAAAAAATACAGAAATAGAAAGAGTAGAGAAATGTCCCAAAAATTAGCTCTGGCAGAGCAAAACTAATTTTTCAAAAACACTTTAAAAATTGATATTTAAAAAGCTGGGTATCTTCTCCCAGCTTTCACATGCGATGTTGTCCTTTGGCGTGACCACCGCAGCCTTGATTAATCATTAAATTGACTTTGGTAGAGTTGGGCGTATTTGCCCTTTTTAGCCAGTAATTCTTCATGGCCTCCTTGTTCAACAATATCCCCTTGGTCTAGGACCAGAATTTTATCAGCTTCCACAATAGTGGACAAGCGGTGGGCAATGACGAAGTTGGTTCGCCCTTGCATGAGCTTAGCCATGGCTGACTGGATAAGTTGTTCGGTACGGGTGTCCACTGACGAGGTGGCTTCATCAAGGATCATGACTTCGGGGTTAGAGATAAAGGCCCGGGCAATGGTAATTAATTGCTTTTGCCCCTGGGAAATATTATTGGCTTCTTCATTTAAGAGGGTATTGAAACCATCGGGCAAGCTTTGAATAAAGTGATAGCAATGAGCATCCTTGGCTGCTTGAACCACTTCTTCATCGCTAGCTCCCTGGGCCCCATAACGGATATTATCCGCAATGGTTCCCTGCTGGAGCCAGGTATCTTGAAGCACCATGCCAAAAAACTGACGCAGGTTTTCCCGGCTGGCTTGGCGGATATCAATACCGTTGACGCGAATTGCCCCGCGGTTAACATCATAGAACCGCAACAATAAAGAAATCAGGGTCGATTTTCCTGCCCCGGTTGGTCCTACAATCGCTATAGTTTGACCTTTTTCAACCTGGAGATTCAAGTCTTTAATAATCATCTCTTCCTCATAGGCAAAGCCAACATGGTCAAAGACAATACTTTCAATCGGCGGCTCTATTTCATAAGTGCTATCCTCAACCACTTCGGGAGCATCTAATAATTCAAAGATCCGGTCGGCCGAGGCCAGGGTTTCTTGGAGAAGAGTAGCCATTTCGGCAATGGTATTAATGGGCCGGGTAATTTTTTGACTATATTGGATAAAGGCCAAAACGTCCCCAATTAAAATCCTTTGCCCTAGGACCAGTAATCCCCCCACAATGGCAATGGCCACGTAGCCAATATTACTGATAAAGGTCATCACTGGCAGTAAGATTCCCGCCATAAAAGAGGCATGGTAGGACACTTCATAGAGATGGTTATTATAGCGTTGAAATTCTTGGTCAGCCCGGTCTTGATAATTATAGGCCTTAATCAGGTCAGTACCGGTGAAACTTTCCTCAATGTAGCCCACAATATCCCCTAGGCCCTTTGCCTTGGCCCGAAAATATTTCTGCGACCGTGAAGTGATAAAACGGGTGGCAAAAAAGGACAGCGGGATGGTAATAAAGAAAATCCCCGTCATAGTAACTGAAATTCTAAGCATCATAATCAAAATTCCGACTAAGAGAATGGCCCCGTAAAAGACTTGGTCAATACTTTGCTGGATATTGCGCCCTAAATTTTCAATGTCATTGGTCATTCGACTCAATAAATCCCCCGTCAGCTGTTGGTCAAAGAAGGAGAGCGGAATTTTCTTAATCTTTTCTGAAACCGCCTGGCGCAATTCCTTGATAAAGGACTGGGCCAGATAGGTTAGTAAACGCCCTTGAAAATAACGAAAAAGTCCCAGAACTAAATAAATGGCAATGAGGTAGAGACAAAAAGCTTTGATCTGGTCAAAGTTAATAGCCTGGCCCTGACTGAGGTCTGCCGCAATACCATTGGTTAGGTCTCCCATAATCCGAGGAGCGATAATATCACAGGCTGCAATCACAATGGTAGCTATTAAACTAAAAGTTAATAGCCAATGGTACTTGCCTAAATGCTTGATTAGGCGTAGCAAATTCGACTGGTTACTTTGGTGTTTCTTCCTAGCCATGGATATCATCCTCCTCCCCTTGACTGATAACAATTTCCCGATAGAGTTCGGAATCCTCCATGAGCTCTTCGTGGCTACCATATGCACTGACCTTGCCCTCATCTAAGACCAGGATCTTATCGGCATGGCGGATGGTGGCCACTCTTTGCGCCACAATAATTAACATGGCATCGCCCAAATTATCTTTTAGGGCTTGGCGCAATTGATAATCCGTTTGATAGTCTAAAGCTGAAAAAGAATCATCAAATAAGTAAAGGGGAACCCGGCGGCTAAGAGCCCGGGCAATGGCCAAGCGCTGGCGCTGCCCACCGGAAAAATTGACCCCACCTCGAACCATGCGCTCATCTAAGGGACGATCAGATAAAAAGTCCCTAGCCTGAGCGATATCTAGGTTGTTCTCCATAGCAGCATCGGTGACGGATTCATCCGCATAAGATAGATTTTCCCCTACAGCCTTGGTAAAGAAGAAATTCTGTTGGGGGATATAAGAAATGTACTGGCGAACCGATCCTGGCGCTAAACTTTCAATGGCATGACCATTGATTAAGAGCTCGCCCTCACTGGGTGGGTAAAACTGTAAGAGGAGTTTTAAGAGGGTTGACTTCCCTGACCCGGTTCCACCAATGATCCCTAGGCTTTCCCCTTTACTTAAAGAGAAATTAATCTTATCTAGGGCAGGTAAGGCCGCTCCTGGATAATAAAAAGTTAAATCCTTAGCCTCTACCCGACTAATGGGCTCGGTAAGTAGTTTGTCCCCAATCATTTCTGCTTGAGGATAAGCTAAAACTTCACTGATTCTTTCCGTTGAAGTCACGGTCCGTGGCAACATAGTAAGTAAGTTACAAATCATAATTAAGGCCGTTAAGACCTGGGTAATATACTGGAGATAGGCCATTAACCCACCAATCTCTAAACTCCCCTGGCTAATTAAATGAGCCCCAAAATAGGCAATGGCAACGATTCCTAGATTTAAAACCGTGGAAAGAATCGGCATTACGGTAATCATTAAATTGTTAACCTTTAAGGCGATTTGATAATATTCATCATTGGCCTGGCTAAAAACAGCCTCTTCATAGTCATTTTTGTTAAAGGCTCGGATCACCTTTAAACCGGTCAAACGTTGGCGAAAGAGCAGGTTGATCCGGTCTAACTTCCCTTGTAAGTGGGGAAAATAAGGAAGAGCCTTTTTGATAATGACCCACATTCCCATAAATAAAAAGGGAATACTCAATAATATAATAACGGATAATTGCATATTGGTTAACATGGCCATAATCAGGCCCCCAATGAACATAAGCGGACCACGCACCCAGGGTCTTAGCCCCATGAGAGCCATTTGTTCTACCTGGCTGACATCGTCTGTTGTTCGCGTGATTAAGGATGAGATACCGAAATGTTCTGTATCATCAAAGGTCATATGGTTGACCTTGGTATAAATCGCATGTCTAACATCACGGGAAAATCCCATGGCTACCTTGGCAGAATGAAAGGCCGCAGACCCCCGACAGATCACTGTCAACAGCACGACTACCAACATCAAGCTCCCAATTTTTAAAATAAATGAGGTATCCCCTTGAGCCACCCCTTGGTCTACCACTTCAGCCATTAAACGGGGTAAAAACAATTCCCCCAAGGCATTTCCAAAAGTTAAAGCAATCACCAGCAAAATCCGCCAACGATAACTCTTTAAATAGGAAAAAACTTGCATAAAAATGACCAACCTCCCCCTGAAATTGATTACTGACTAACTACTAAAATACCCTATCTAAAAAAACATAGCAAATCATTTACTTTTCCACTAAAAAAAGCCCCGCTAAAAGCGAAGCTTGTTAATAGGAGTTTGAATTAGATCTTACTAGCTTAAACAATCATTTCTTTAGACCTTATGCTAGTAGTCTTACTTGAGCTCTTGAGATCTACTTTTTTGTCCACCTTTAAATCCTAGTCCCTTAATCATAGCGGCCAAGAAGACGTTTCACTTTCTCATAGAGGGCTAAGAAATGTGGATGGGGTGACCAGGTAAAGGTCCCAATATTTCTTTCCGCATAGCCGTTAAAGGATTGCTTGAAATGGAGCAGACCGTTATTTTCATCAAAGGGTTCACTAATTCCCAAGAAATTATAGACCGGAATATTATGATCTAGGGCCAGGCGGATTGATTGGTCTTGGATGAGATAAGGGGCGTTGATGATAGAATATTCCTCATCAGACCCCGAATAAAGATAGGTCATCTCATAAGGGCTCTCAATAAAGAGTGCCACCGCTAAAACCGTTTGGTCTTCTTTGGCCTGGTCCACCCAGACTTGGGCATCAGCAATCTTTTTCACTTGGGCATCATATTGGGATTGATATTCCCGTCTTTGGTTATTCTTTTTGCGGCTATTGGGATTCTTAGCAAGGTCTTCATCTAAGTCCGCCAAGATTTCCTCTAATTCTTCCTGCCGCTCGACCAAGCTATCTTGGTAGTCTTTGAAGTTGATTTCTGCAATCACAAAGCGGGCCGCACTGCCAATGTTTTGATAAACTTCTTCAAAGTATGGGTATTCCTTAGGAGCAATTCCCAATCGCTGACAAGTCTCCTCGTAGCAAGCATAGAAGCGCGGCATTTCTTCCATTCCAGTAATTTCTCGGACCACAGTACTATACTTATGGGCTTGCTTGAGGGACTGTTGGGCCCCATGGAGGTAGGATTTTTCTACCTTATTGGGGTCGACTGTGGTCAAATCCTTTTTATAATTCCAATCAAAGCCGGCAAACTCAGGCCTTTGGTCTTGGTAATGGTAGGTGAAGCCTGCTGCTTGAATCCAGGATACCATGTCTTCATTAATCTTTTTGGGGTTTTGTGCCCTTTCATCAGTAACAATAATCCCAACATCTGGCTTCACGAGTAAGGAGATCCCCTTATGGGCCTTGACAAAGTCCTTAACCCCGTTCAAAAAAGTAATGATTTGGTCGCGATTGCTTAAATCGCCAGGCAGCCAACCTTCTAATTCAAAGGCTCCCCCCACATGGGTAGGTAAGCTGGCCAAAATGCAGGCTTCTAGAATCTGATCCTGGTCGTCTACTAAGGCTAAATAATGAATGTCACGACCCCGGGCGGCTTTTAAGCGCGCCATGTCGAGCGATTGTAGGTGGTTGCTGCGGCCTAATTGTTTGATCCACTTGTCAAAATCATCTGCTGCTATTTCAACGAATTTCATTTATCCCACTAGTCTCCTTCACATTTACCCTTTTTTGCCACGTTTTTTACGTTGCTTATTTAATTTTTTCTTCATGTGTTTTGCTGCTAGTTCTTGAGCCCGCTGTTTCTTGCGGCGGCCACCATCCATTCCTGGCATATTGGGCATATTCCCCATTCCATTCGGCATGCCACCCATTAAGGAAGATAAGGAACTCATATCCCCATTAGTCATGGCTGACATCATAGTCCGACTTTGGTTAAATTGTTTAATCAATTGGTTGACTTGGTTAACGGTCGTGGCCGAACCTTTAGCAATCCGCCGACGTCGGCTTTGGTTAATTTCATCCGGATGGGTGCGTTCATAGTCGGTCATGGACTGGATAATGGCCTTAGTGCGGACCATGTCTTTAGGGTCGATATTTAACTTGTCAACAGGTAAGATTTTATTTAGGCCCGGTATCATCTTAATGATACTTTCAAAAGACCCCATCTTGTTCATTTGATCCATTTGCTTAACGAAGTCATTAAAGTCGTAAGTGTTGGCCTGCATCTTAGCTGCCATCTCTTCGGCTTCTTTTTCATCAAATTCTTTTTGGGCCTTTTCAATCAGGGTCATCATGTCCCCCATACCCAGGATCCGGTTAGACATGCGGTCAGGATAGAAGGTCTCAATGTCTTCTAATTTTTCCCCGACCCCAGTAAACTTAATCGGTTTGCCAGTGATAGAGGCGATGGACAAGGCAGCCCCACCACGGGTATCCCCGTCTAATTTTGTCAGGACTACCCCGGTAAGTTCTAATTCTTCATCAAAGGTCTTCGCCACATTAGCAGCTTCTTGACCACTCATGGCATCGACGGTTAAGAGAATTTCATCGGGATGAACGGCTGCTTGGATGTTTTTCAACTCATCCATCAGGGTTTGGTCGATCTGTAAACGCCCGGCAGTATCGATAAAGATAGTATCGTAATTATTTTCTTTGGCATAGGCGACTGCCTTTTGAGCAATATCGACAGGGCTGACTTGGTTACCTAGTTGAAAGACAGGTAGGTCCAACTGACGACCAATGGTTTCTAGTTGGTCAATAGCAGCAGGCCGATAGACGTCAGCAGCCACTAAGAGGGGCTTGCGATGGTCTTCCTCCCGCAAGTGATTAGCTAATTTACCAACCGTGGTGGTTTTACCAGCCCCTTGTAGACCAGCCATCATAATAATTGTTGGCCCTGCTTCATTATAGTTAATGCCGACTTGCTCGCCGCCCAATAATTCAGTCAATTCTTCATCAACGATTTTAACAATTTGTTGGGTTGGACTCAGTGATTCTAAGACATCACTATTAAGGGCCTTATCTTGGACCTTGCGAACAAAGTTTTTAACCACTTTAAAGTTAACGTCAGCCTCTAGTAAGGCCAGGCGCACTTCCCGCATCATTTCTCGCAAGTCGCCTTCTGAGATTTTTCCCTTTTTACCGACTTTTTCTACCGCTCCTTGCAGACGGTCCGATAAACTTTCAAAAGCCATTCCTTACACCTCTTTATCATCCATTATTAGTAACTTATCTATTGTTTGATTGAGTACTTCATCTTGGGCATAGTTGTTTTTGACATAGTCCCTGAGCTCCTTGATCGCCGCTTGCCGCTTACGGTAGTCAGAGGCTAAGTGTAAACGGGACTCATAATTTTCAAGGGTCTTCTCCGTTCTACGAATGTTGTCATAAACGGCCTGCCGACTCACATCGAAATAGGCCGCAATTTCACCGAGGGAGTAGTCATCTTGGTAGTAAAGACTAATATAATCTTGTTGTTTTTTAGTTAATAACTGGTAATAGAAGTCCAGTAAACGGTTAATTTCATTAGTCTTTTGAATTTCCATATCTGCCTCCATCACTAGATTACTTCTAGCTTACAATCTTTAAGAATACCGAAGTCCTTAGGGAAAGTCAATGCAGAGCCCAGTAAAATCCCCTTAAGATTAAGGCGTCCAAAAAAGGCTGGGACACATTTCCCCAGCCTCTTTGCTTTTAAACTTCAACGACATCTTTGACCAATTGATAAATAAATTTCTCTCCATCAAATGGCTGTAAATCATCCATGCCTTCGCCTAGGCCAATCAGCTTTACTGGCAGGTCTAACTCATAACGAATGGCAAAGATAACGCCACCGCGAGCGGTACCATCTAACTTGGTTAGGACTAAACCGGTAATGTCAACAGTTTTGTTAAATTCCTTAGCCTGTACTAAGGCATTTTGGCCCGTAGTAGCATCCAGGACTAGTAAGGTTTCATGGGGAGCGTCAGGGATTTCCCTTTTAATGACCCGGTTCATCTTATCCAATTCATTCATTAAGTTCTTCTTGTTTTGTAAACGCCCGGCAGTGTCAATGAGTAAATAATCATAATCTTCATTGACTGCCTTATGAACAGCATCGTAGACCACAGCAGAAGGGTCTCCATTAGCCTTCCCGCTAACCACTGGTGCCCCTACCCGTTGACCCCAAGTATTTAATTGTTCTACCGCTCCGGCCCGGAAGGTATCTCCAGCAGCTAGGAGGACTTTCTTGCCCTGGCTGATGTAGTGGTGGGCCACCTTGGCAATGGTGGTCGTTTTTCCAACTCCATTAACCCCCACAAAGAGCATCACAGTTGGTCCATCGGGATTTTCCTTTAAGGAAACTGAGCCGTCCTGACCTTTTTCATAGATCTTGACCATTTCCTCAATCACAGTGTTTTTGACATCTTCTCCCTTGGTGACATTCCGTCTTTGCACTTCCTCGCGAACAGCATCCGATAGGGCCAAGGTCATGTCAAAGCCCACATCACTGGTAATCAAGGCTTCTTCTAAATCATCAAAGAATTCTTCATCGACCTCACGAAAACCAGCAAAGAGGTCGTTCATACGCTCAGAAAAGCTTTTCCGTGTTTTTTCGACGCCCTTGTCATACTTTTCAAAGACAATCTTCTCTTCTTCTTCCTCCCGGTTCTTGGCTTGTTCAGCGACTAGCGGATCTTCACCGGTAAAAGCTTGTTTAATACGGTCAAATAAACCCAAATTGTTTCACTCCCTTATGACTTCAATACCAATTCTTCAATAGCATGGGCAACCCCATCTTCCATATTGGATCTGGTAATATAGTCCGCATATTTCTTTATTGCTTCATTGCCATTAGCCATGACAACAGCTGTTCCAGCCCATTGTAACATAGCCTTGTCGTTTTCTTCATCACCAATGGCCATGACCTCGCTAACATCAATCTTTAAATAATCAGCCAAGGCTGCCAAACCCTGTCCCTTATCCACGCCCTTAGGCATGACTTCGAGCTGGTGTCCATGTGAACGCATGACGGAATAGTCTTGGTAGAGCCATTCCGGTAAGTTGGCTAACTGGTCTTCGATATGTTCCTTAGGAGTATTGGTCACGGTTTTATAGAAATGATGGTCCATTCCCAAAGCATCCAGGTCAAAAGGACCAAAAGGAAGGAAGGGCATTTGTTGGTCATAGTGACCTGGCCAGTCTTTAGGGTACTTTAAGCGATGGACAGTATCGATATCTACCGCATCAAGGGGTAAACCTAGCGGATACATCGTGTCATAAATACGCAGCACGTCAGCTGTTGTCATAATGGTTTCAGAAATAATCTCGCGGGAATTATTATGTAAGACCAATCCCCCATTATAAGTAATAGAGAAGTGTTTAGCGGTATTCATTTCAAAGCGGTCCAGGGCAAATTGAATGCCTTCAATGGGCCGGCCGGTACAAATCACCACTTCAATTCCCGCTTCCACTGCTCTCCTTATGGTTCTGGCATTGGCTTCACTTATGGTCTTATCGTCTCGTAATAAGGTTCCATCTAAGTCAATAGCAATAAGTTTTATCATGCAATCTATCCTTTTTAAATCCTTACAAAATTTCTTTTTCATTATATCACATATCAAGCAAATAACCCATTTTAGGAAAATATGAGCTGACGGCAAAATCTTAACTAAAAAAGAGTTTGGAACAAGAATCCTAAACTCTTTTTAAAATACGAACTATCTAATCAAAACGTGTCCAAAAGTCAGCCCTGACGTCCACTTCACACAGGGTGTAAGATTTGGCGTATAGGCTTGGATGGTTGAAGCAAGTCAGAATAAAAGCGAAGCATTCGCTTGTTTCTGACTTGTGAAACCACTCCAAGTCTGCCAAATTGAACCCAAGAACGAACGATGTGCGATAGGCTCCCGCCTATCTTCATAGTTTGTTCCAGTTGCTATAGCTGTTCGAAGCGCAAGCGAGTTACAGATATAGTATGCATAGCTCTTCAAGGCTCTTTTGACTTTTGTCACACTCTCCTTGACTAGGATTTAAACGGCTACTCTACTAATTCAATTGATCATCGACATCTTCTAAACGCACCGAAGCCAGTTGAGAAATTCCCTCTTGTTGCATGGTCACTCCATAGAGAATATTAGCGGCCTCCATGGTCCCCTTACGGTGGGAAATGACAATGAATTGGGTTTTTTGGGCGAATTTTTGCAAGTAACGACCATAGCGGGCCACATTGGCATCATCAAGGGCCGCTTCCACTTCATCAAGAATAGAGAAAGGCACCGTTTTAACATCTAAAATGGCAAAGAGCAGGGCGATAGCGGTCAGAGCCCGCTCACCCCCCGATAACAAGCTCAAGAGCTGGAGTTTCTTTCCAGGCGGTTGGGCCATGATTTCGACCCCAGTATTCAGTAAGTCATTGGGATCGGTGAGCTTGAGGGTCGCCTTACCTCCACCAAAGAGAGCCGGAAAAATACTTTCAAAGGCGTCACGGATAGCTTCAAAGGTGGTCTTAAAGCGGGTAGAGACTTCACTATCCATTTCAGCAATGGTTTGATAGAGATTTTCACGAGCATCGATAGCATCTTGGCGTTGCTTATCGATAAAGCAAAAGCGCTCATACACCTCATCATATTCCTCAATGGCCTGCATATTGACTGGCCCTAGGCTGTCAATGGCCTGCTTTAATTGCTTAACCCGGCTGGAGGCTTGGTCAATCGACATGGTTAACTGACTTTCTGCCCGCGCCCGTTCATAGGTCAAACCGTATGATTCACTTAATTGTTCCAGGTGATTATCAATCGACACCTCATAGCGACTGACACTGGCCTCTAGCTTAGCAATACTTTGTAAGTTGCTTTGAATTTCTAAGTTCAGTTGACTAATCATTTGGTTGGCCGCTTCAACCTTTTGACTGGCTTCCTGGCGTTCTTCTTTGGCTGTTTTTAACTGAGTCTGGATGTCTTTACTTTGCTTTTGGAAGCTTTGCAATTGGGCCTCTAAATGCTTTTTCTTCTCCTCCTGGTCGCTATCATTGGTCAGGGCTTGGCTTAGTAAGTTAGAAAGTTCTTGATAGGCCTTTTCCTGGTCAGCGAGCTCTGCGGACAAGCTAGCTTTTTGATCCTTAGCCTGCTTAAATTGCTCCTTGGTGACCGCAAAGTCAGTTGCAATCTGTTGAAAATCTTCTTGCAGCCGGGCTTTTTGCTGGCCTTTTTCTTCATCAGAGAGTAAACGAGCATCGATCTTGGCCTTGGCTGCTTGAATTTTTTCCTGTAAGTGAGTCAGTTTTTCTTGGCTGGTGGCCAAGTCTGCCTGACTCTGCTTAACATCCTCTTGGCTGAGATTTTTCTCATAATCTTGGCCTTGGACTTCCTTAGCCAATTTCTCCAGCTCTTGAGTTAAGTGCTCCCTTTCAGTCTGGCTAGAACGCAGGTCATAGCGAGACTCACTACCTTTTTCTTTCAAGCTTTCTAAGGCCTGGGACATCTGATCTTGGCCTTGCTGCTGGGTCGCTATCCGGCTAGCCGCTTCTTGGTAAGCAACTTCCATGGACTCAATCGCTTGGCTTAAGCTTTGGATGTCATTTTTACGACTAAGGAGGGAGGTCTGGTTCCGCTTATTAGCGCCCCCGGTTAAGGATCCGCCTGCATTAACGAGGTCCCCGGTCAAAGTGACGACCCGGTAACGAGCATGGAGGGCCTGGGATAGGCGGCGAGCCCCAGTTAAGTCCTCAGCCAGAATGATATTTCCCATCACATTTTCCATGACGGTTTGAAATTGGTCGTCAAAGTCTACCAAGTCAACCAACAAGCCGATATAAGCGGGATCAGCTTGGACATGACTCACTTGCTGGTCACTGATCCGACGACTCTTCATGGTATCCAGGGGTAAGAAGGTGGCCCGCCCAGCCTTCTTGGCCTTCAAGTAGGCAATCACTTCCTGGGCCACTTGACCATCCTGAGTGACGATATTTTGCATGCTGCCTCCTAAGGCCGTTTCTACCGCTAGGGTATAGTCCTCAGGCACATCGATCAATTCCGCAATAGCCCCAAAAATCCCTCTTTTTTGACTCTTTAATTTCAGGGCGTTTTTAACCCCGTAATAAAAGCCTTCGTGATTATCCTCTAAATTCTTTAAGGAATCTAATTGAGCTTGCTTTCTCAAAAGCTTTTGATAGAGCGTCTGGTTAGCATTGGTCGCCTTTTGAACTTGGTCTTGTGCTTGTTGCAAGGACTGGGCTTGGATTTGGTATTCTTGGAGCAAATTTTTTAAAGCTTGCTCTTTTTGACTAATCTCTTGGTCCAATCCTTCCTGCTGGTCTTCCAGTTTAGCCTGTTCTTTTTGGCTGATCCGGATCCTCTCAGCATATTTTTCTTGGTTCTTTTGTCCTTGTTGGATATCCTTCTCAGTTTGCTGGATTTGATTAGATAAATGGCTCTCTTCCTGTAAATAAGCAATATATTGGTTACGTAAATCTTCCAAATCTTCTTGGCTATAATCACTTAAAGCGGCTAATTGATCCTTAAGGGATTGATAGGAGTCGGCTTGGCTTTGATAAGTTTTTTGGTACTTATCTAGCTGGGCCTGGTTACTTTTTAAGTCCGTTTTCATTTTTTCGATTTTTGCTTGTAAATTGGCCTGTTCTTTTTCTTGGCTTTGGCGGTTAGACTGGATAAAACGCTGTTCCTGCTCCATCATTTGCAGTTGACTGCGCAATTTCTCCACAGCCTGGAGCTTGACCACATAGTTATCATTGAGATCATTGACACGGTCATCAGACTGTTCTTCAGCAACCTTGGCTTGGGCCAGAGCTGTTTCTTCCTTGTCAAGCTGCCTCTTCTTGGCTTCATTGCTTGCTTGAATGCTTTCCAAATCTTGCTTAGCCAGTTGCCATTGTTCATTGAGGGTTTCAATTTGAACGGCAGTCAAGGCAATTTCAATTTGACTGAGCTCTTGCTTCTTATCCCGGTAAGAAACGGCTGCTTCTTTTTGCTCCTTGAGGGGTTCCAAGCGTCCTTCAATTTCTGATAGGATATCTTCAATTCGATTTAAATTCTCTTGAGACCGGTCAAGCTTGCGTTCAGCTTCTTGCTTCTTACTCTTATACTTCATGACCCCAGCAGCTTCTTCAAAGATAGCCCGCCGCTCTTCAGCCCGCTGGGTAAAGATTTCTTCCACCTTACCTTGGGAAATAATGGAGAAGGATTCCTTCCCCACTCCCGTATCCATCATTAACTGGGTGATATCCTTTAAGCGGCAATTTTGACCATTAATTTTATAGATACTGTCCCCCGAACGGGTATAGCGTCTCAAGACCGAGACTTCATCACTATCCATATCAAGAACCCGGTCTCTGTTATCAAAGGTTAAAACAACCTGGGCGTATTGGGATTGGCGGCGACTTTGTGAACCTGAGAAAATAACGTCATCCATTCTTTTCCCCCGCAGTGATTTGGCGGATTGTTCACCGAGCACCCATTTCACTGCTTCAGTGATATTCGATTTACCACTACCGTTTGGTCCAACTATGGCTGTAAAACCCTGGTCGAGTTCGACCCGGGTTTTCTCTGCAAAGCTCTTAAAACCGACCATTTCAATTGTTTTTAAATACACACACTTGCCGTCCTTTATTTATCTTTTTGTATATCCTCGAGGGCCTGTTTGGCTGCCGCCTGTTCAGCATGCTTCTTAGAAGTCCCCTGGCCTTGACCGATGATTTCACCATCCAAACAGACCGCCACTTCAAAGCGTTTATTATGGGAGGGGCCAGATTCCTTTAATAAACGATAAGATAGGTTAATCTGACCATCTTTTTGTAGTTCTTCTTGGAGGGCGGTTTTATTGTCTCGATGGTCCTTAAATTCCCCGCTCTCGATCTTAGGATAAATGGTTTGCTCTAGAAACTTCTCAATAGCATCTAACCCAAGATCAAGATATAAGGCTCCCACAACGGCTTCAAATAAATCACAAAGTAAAGAAGAACGTTCTCGACCACCATTGGCTTCTTCACCGTGCCCTAGACGGACGTATTGGTCAAAGCCACACTCCTTACACCGTTTACTCAAAGATTCCTCACAGACAATTAAGGCCCGGATCCGGGATAAGTCGCCTTCTGGTAATTGGGGAAAGTAATGGTAGAGGAAATTAGATACTGTTAACTCTAAAACAGCATCCCCTAAAAATTCAATCCTTTCATTGTCTTCTAAATTTTTTTGCGTTTTTCATTCACATAGGATGAATGCGTAAAGGCAATTTGATAATGACGTTTTTCTTGAATGTCCAAATCAAATTGCTCTTTAAAAAGCTGCTTAATGGCTTTAAACATGGTTTTCCTCCTTAATAATTAACTCTTTTTCGCCAAACTGATAGCATCAACTAATTCTTCTAAAGTTTCAATATGGTCTGCGGTTGAATCGGGGATGGAGACCTTGAAATAATCTTCTAAGGTCATGACCAGCTCCACAATATCTAAGGAATCCGCCCCCAGGTCCTTAGATAAGTGGGTGGTTTTATCGATTTTCTCATCTTCCAAACCGAATCGTTCGCTGATCATTTCTCGAACGATATCAAAAATTTTTCTCTCTTCCATAGTTGGTCTTCCTTCCCAAAGCAATTCCTTTCTAAAAAACTAGTCTTCTGCTTGACTTTCCTTATTAGCGATTTGTTGGGCCAGACTGTCATAGGTGCCTGACTTGACAATTTGCCGGGCCTGACCGATAGTTGCAGCAACAGTTTTGGCACTAGCGTTACCGTGACACTTAATCACTGGGGCTTTAACCCCAAATAGGGTCGCTCCACCAACACTTTCAATATCAAATTGTCCTAGGGTTTCCTTTAAGGAATTTTTTATCAATAGAGCTCCTAGTTTTGTTTTTAGGTTCCCTGATTTGAGGCTATGACTGACCAATGTAAGTATCTCTTTAGCCGTCCCTTCAATAGCCTTTAGAACGGCATTACCGGTAAAGCCATCACTAACCACCACATCGCAGGCCCCGGCTAAGATGTCACGAGATTCCACATTACCGATGAAGTGGATCTGTTCTTCTTGGCTCAATAATCCAAAGGCTTCTTTAGTGACTTTGTTGCCCTTAGTATCCTCAGAACCATTATTCAGAAGTCCCACCCGTGGCTGACTCTTGCCTAAGACATCCTTGGCATATTGGTTGCCCATCAAGGCATTCTCCCAAAGTTGCTTGGCCTTGGCATCGGCATTAGCGCCCATATCTACCAAGACAAAGGATTCCCCTGATTCTCTTAAATTAGGTAGGGTTCCCAATAAGGCCGGACGGTCAATCCCTTTAATTCGTCCGACTAGCAAGGTCCCTGCTGCTAAAAGGGCCCCAGTATTACCTGCTGAGACCATGGCATCTGCCTGTCCTTTTTTTACCGCCTTAGCGGCAACAACCATGGAGGCATCCTTCTTGCGGCGGATGGCCCGGACTGGTTCATCATCACCAGCAATTTTTTCAGAACAGTGGACAATCTCAATAGGATAGTCGCCCTCAGGAAGCAAGTCTTGGATTTGGTCTTGGTCCCCATAGAGCAGGATCTCAATATCGGAATAGGTCTGGACTGCTGCCAGGGCCCCTTCCACGATAGCTTGAGGGGCGTGGTCACCACCCATAGCATCTACTGCAATTTTAATCATGTGCTTCACTCCTTTAGCCTCGATCAGGCTTGACGTTCTTCTTCCATTTGATTCAACCAGACGCCTAGTAAGGGATAGTCCTGGGCATTTTCCATGAGGTAGGGAGCAAATTGAATAGCGTCCTGGCGGCTATATTCCAGAATCTCACCATCCTCGACCGGGTCGGCTAAGTGGAATTCAGGTAAGCCACTTTGCTTGGTTCCAAAATAGTCCCCTGCTCCCCGTAACTCTAAGTCTTGCTGGCTCAAATAAAAGCCATCATTGGACTCAGTCATTATTCGCATCCGTTCTTTACCGTTTTCCGTATGGGGGTCAGCCAACAAGAGACAAAAAGAAGCGGCTTGCCCCCTGCCAACCCGGCCCCGTAATTGGTGGAGTTGGGCTAGACCGAAGTGGTCGGCATCCAAGATAACCATTAAGCTGGCATTGGGGACATTGACTCCCACCTCAACCACCGTCGTGGCCACCAAAAGCTGGATCGTATTGTCACTATAGGCCTGCATGACAGCTTCTTTTTCTTCATTAGATAACTGCCCATGAAGGAGGCCGACTTGGTAGTGGTCCCCAAAACGGGCCTGGTAATCAGCATAAATTTTTTCGGCGTTTTGGGCCTCGACTTTTTCTGACTCGCCTACCAGGGGACAAATAATATAAGCTTGCCTGCCCTTAGCTAGTTCCTGCTTTAAGAGGTAGTCGACCTGGCTAGCCTCCTGGGGCCTTAGCCAGAGGGTCTTAACCGGCTGACGGCCAGCGGGAAGTTCCTTTAACTTGGAAACTTCCATATCGCCCATCAAAGTAATTTCTAGGGTCCGGGGAATAGGGGTAGCGGTCATATAGAGGACATTGGGATGGCGGTCTGTATTCTTATCGATTAATTGCCGGCGCTGCTTAACCCCAAAGCGGTGCTGTTCATCGATAATGACTAGCCCCAGGTCCTTAAAGTGAACATCCTCCTGGAAGAGGGCATGGGTGCCGATCATCAGGTCAAGGTCTCCCTGGGCCAACTGGGCGAGAATTTGCTTACGTTCTTTGCCCTTGGTAGACCCAGTTAATAAGGCACAGCGCAGTCCTGTGGCTTGGTATATACTTTGGGCCTCTTTAAAGTGCTGTTCAGCTAAAATTTCGGTAGGCACCATTAAGGCTCCTTGAAAGCCAGCCGATACAGCTGCCGCTAGGGCGATTAAAGCCACAATGGTCTTCCCACTCCCCACGTCCCCTTGCAAAAGCCGGTTCATAGGATAGGGTTGTAGAAGGTCCCGGCAAATTTGATTAGTGACTTCTTTTTGTCCCTGGGTCAATTCAAAGGGAATCGAGCGGATAAATTCTTTCAGCTGGTCATTGTCATAGAGAATCTGTACCCCTGCTTCTTGATAACGTTGGTTGAGCTTGCGCCATTGAATACGGAGACTATAGAGGAAGAGTTCCTGGTACTTAATCTGGCGCCGGGCATGCTGGCTATCAGCCTCGGTATTCGGGAAATGCATTAAGCGAATGGCCTGGCGATGGGGAATTAACTGGTAGCGCCTTGACAATTCTTCGGGGATAAGCTCAGGAATCTGATCTTCATACTGGTCAAGAGCTGTCTTAATTAACTGCCTTAAAGCGGACTGCGAAAGCCCCTTAGTCGTATGGTAGACAGAGGCGGTCTCATTATCCTCACTGGAAAAATTGATAAGTTTAATCCCTAACAATTGCTGGCGCTTGGCTTCATAAGTCCCATAAATCAGGATCTCTTCTTGGCTATGAATTTGCCTTTTGAGGTAGGCTTGGTTGAAGAAATTAACATTGATAATTTCATGGTCCACCTGCAAACGAAAATGCAGGCGGTTGCCCTTGCGCCCCCGAAAATAACTCACCACTGGTTCAGTAACCACACGTCCCTTTAAGGTCGCTTTTTGATTGTCGGCCAATTCCTGAATACTTTTAACCGATAAGTCTTCATAGCGAAAAGGAAATTGACAAAGTAAATCATAAATGCTTTCAATCTTCAAACGCTTCAACAGGGCTGCTTTTTTAGGGCCTACTCCAGTTAAGACGCTGACTGGATCAGTGATACTCGTCATTGGCTTACTCCTTCCCGCTATAGGCTATTAAAGATCGATGTCCGCTAAGATATTAATTAAGTCGCGGCGATAATTGTAACCAGATAATTGGTTAACCACCAGGAATTCATCGCAATCTAATTCTTTCATCAAATGGCTAAATTTAGCCTGAATTTCTTTAGGACTAGCGGTTAATTTAGCCTCTTGGTAATGGTCAATGGTTTCCTTCTCCTCATCGGAAAAAGGATAGAATTCCGCTTCCTCCACACTCAAGAGTTGGTACAAGGCCCGCTTGTTACTCCTAAAGGTCAGTATCCAAGCATCAATAGCCTTCTCTAGACCTTCCAAGACATTCTCATCATAGGCTGAAATGACATAGAGCGACACCATGACATGGGGGGTATTACTAATCCCATTGGGTTTAAAATACTTGCGATAAATACGGATAGCTTCTTTACATTCTTCATAAGAAGGATTGAGGAAGAGACCAAAAAGCATGCCCCAGCCTTGTTCAGCAATATAGCGAACATGGCGGGTGCTAGTCACCATGACATAATAAGGAATCTCATGGTCAAATAAGACTGGCATGGCCCGGGCTTTCCCCTCTTGGTGGACTGACCGTTGATCATGCATATAGTCATAAAGGGCAACTAATTCATCCTTATAGGGTTTGGGATTCTTA
The DNA here is from genome assembly GCF_000193205.1 of Aerococcus sp. Group 1. NCBI lineage: Bacteria > Bacillati > Bacillota > Bacilli > Lactobacillales > Aerococcaceae > Aerococcus > Aerococcus sp. Group 1. The sequence continues at coordinate 1,558,675 of NC_015278.1, forward strand.
AAGTCAAAGCCCCCCATTTCCTTTTGGTCAGCTTGTTCCTTAGGATTGCTATAACCGACCCCCGCTTCAATCCTACGAGGGGCTAAACATTCCAAGACTTTAAAGTTCTCAGCCAGTTGATAGGCACTTAAATTATCCAGCATCACCCCACCCGTACCCAGGCGGATATGCTTGGTAATCTCTGCTGCGTAGCCTAATGTGACTTGGGGGCTTGACCCTAAGAGTGCCGGGGTGCTGTGGTGTTCAGCAAACCAGTAACGAGCCAGTCCCTTTTCATCTGCCAATTGTAATAAATTCATGGCGCTTTTAAAGGATTCGATCGCAGTCATTTCACGATCGCGAGGGATAAAATCCAAAATACCTATTTTCATATGACTCATTCTCTTTCACCCTTCTAAATATAGAAAACAGACTGCAAGACAGCCTGTTTCTTAACTATTCAACAGAAATTAAGTAACTATAGACAGGCTGGTCCCCTTTATAGACTTCAACTTCTAATTGATCATTATCTTCAGTGATAAGGTCGGCTAACTGACTAGCCTCTTCTTCACTGATGTCTTCACCATAGATTAAAGTCACTAATTCACTTTCGTCATCGGTTAAGGCCTGTACTGTTTTACGGGCAGCCTGACTCTTATCCTTATCACAGACTTGAATATCGCCTTCAACGAGGCCCATATAGTCACCCTTGTGGATAGTTAAACCAGAGATGGAGGTATCCCGAATTGCATGGGTCACTTGACCACTCTTGACTTCATGGAAGGCTTCTTTCATGGAGCTCTCATTACTTGCTAAGTCATCATTGAGGTTAAAGCCAAGTAAAGCTGCTAATCCTTGGGTAATCGACTCGGTTTCCAAGACCACGGTAGGTACTTCGCTAACGTCAGCTGCTTGTTTAGCCGCCATAAAGATATTCTTATTGTTAGGTAAGAGGATGATATTTTCAGCATTGACTGCTTCAATAGCCTTGACAAAGTCTTCCGTCGACGGATTCATGGTCTGACCACCGGAAATGATGTAGCTAGCACCTGCCTCTTTAAAGAGTTCGCTCACACCCTCACCGGCACAAACAGCAATAATACTGTAGGCTTGTTTTTCTTTAGGGGCTGCCTTGACCTTATTGGTCAAGATATCCTCATGTTGCTGGCGCATATTGTCCACTTTCACCTTGATTAAGGTCCCAAATTTTTGCCCATAATTGAGGACATCACCAGGACGTTCAGTATGGACATGGACCTTGACCACTTCATCATCATTAACCACTAATAAGGAATCCCCGCGTTCACTCAGGTAATTCCGGAAAGTCTCGTAGTCAAAGTCTTCATAGTCTTCTGAGCCTTGCCCTAAGGCCACCATAATTTCGGTACAGAAGCCGAATTTGATATCTTCTGAAGACACGGAATGGGAAGTATTATAGTAATTTTCTTCATGGGCCAATTCCGTGAGGTCAGTATTTTCCACATTGGTATGGAAACTAGCCACCGCTTCGCCTGTCAAGGCCTCTAAAAAGCCAGCATAGATCAAGCACAGTCCTTGCCCGCCAGAATCAACGACGCCAACCTCTTTTAATACAGGCAACAAGTTAGGCGTATTCTCTAAAGCCAAGTTAGCGCCTTCAGAAACAGCGCGCATGACTTCAATGACGTCATCACTCTTTTCAGCTTGGACCAAACCTGCTTCTGCTCCCTCACGAACCACGGTCAAGATCGTCCCTTCCACTGGCTTCATGACTGCCTTATAGGCTGACTTAACCGCCTGGTCAAAGCTATTGGCTAGGGCCTTGGCATCTAACTTTTCGAGACCCTTACAGCCCTTAGCAAAACCTCTAAAGATTTGGGATAGGATTACGCCGGAATTTCCCCGTGCACCCATTAGTAAACCCTTAGCTAGGGCATCAGCGACTTCTTCGACACTGTGCCCGTCGTTCTTCTCGACTCCGTCTAATCCCGCTGAAAAGGATAGGTTCATATTGGTTCCTGTATCCCCATCAGGTACCGGAAAGACATTTAAGGAATCGACATAATCTGCCCCTTGCTTTAACTTGTCGCAACCTACGGCAACCATGTTTCTTAATTCTGATGCATCAATGACTAACTGACTCATGCAGCGTCTTCCTCCCTTCGCTTATTGGTCCTCTGTATATATGCCTTGGACAAAGACGTTCACTACATTAGCAGTGATGCCTAGTTGCCGTCCTAAATCATATTTTACAGAGCGTTGCACGTTACGACAAATTTCTGAGATCTTGGTGCCATAGTTTACCATAATATAAACATCGACGATCACCAGATCAGCCTCGCTACGAACAACGACTCCCTTGGTATAATTTTCAATTTTTAAGATTTCAGAAATGCCATCACGGATTTGGTTCTTGCTGGCCATGCCAACCACACCATAATTTTGTGTGGTAGCCATTCCCACAACCTTAGCAATCACGTCATTAGTAATTTCAATTTCGCCATATTCAGAATCCATTTTTACAGGCATTGTTTTTCCTCCTTGTTAATAAGAGTCATTTTTTGATGAATACGCTTGAAGATTCTTATATCATAATCCTTTTCCCATTGTACCAATTTTTGCCGGATATTGCACTCTCTGGCCTAAATTAAAGGATAATAATAAAAAACACATTAGCGGTAGAATGATTAACACTCTATGGCTAATGTGATTTTCTATCGTTAGTTTGTTGACTAAACACGTTGAACTTTTCCTGATTTAAGGGCACGAGCTGAAACCCAAACACGTTTAGGTTTTCCATCAACTAACACACGAACTTTTTGCAAGTTTGGTTTAAAGGTACGTTTTGAGCTGTTTAAAGCGTGTGAACGGTTGTTTCCAGATTTTGCTTTACGACCTGTGAAATAACATTGTTTTGCCATGTTGAATAACTCCCTTCTTACAGTTTTTTGAACATACTAGAATATTTTATCATAGGGGTTACTGGGTTGCAAGTTCTTTTAGAAAATACTTAGCAAATAACTAGTGAGCATCCCTGGTTTGTAAGACCATCAAGAGCCCAGAAGTAAAGCTTAAGGACATGGGGCGTCCATCAGGGAGAAACTCGTTAGAAATAAAGGACCGCGGGTTATCAGAAGCAAAGTCCTCTAAGCGGTATTTGACGTCTTTTAAGGTCAACCCGCTGACGGGCCCCATAGAAATCAAGGAAAGATAGGTCATGCCTTCATAGGGATAAATGATATGGTCACCAGGCTCCAAAAAGCGAACCGTGTTGGTATCGGAAACAAATTCTAATCGAGAGATGACCGGTTGAAAACGGTCTTGGTAAGCCATCCATAGGTTATTAAGGGTGTGGTCGAGACGCCCCCCCAGCATGCCATAAAAAATGATATGTTCAGCCTGGGGCCAATTTTTTATCATTTCCACCAGTGCAGCCTCGGTATCAGTATCATTCTTCTCACTGGGTAAGACAATCGATTCCTGGGCCGCTTCTTGGATCGCTTGTCTTTCCTCCGCCGTCACCGAATCAAAGTCCCCCACAGCTAGGTTGAGGGGTAAGCCGGCCCGGAGCAACTCTCTCGCCCCACGATCAATGCCTACCCAGGCCACTTGGGGGTCGTTTTTGTAGCTAGCAATAATGGGATTGTCCAAATGAGCAATTGAACTTCCCACAGCAATAATACGTTGAATCATTTTCCTCACTCACTTTTAGCAGCAAGCATCGCGCAAGGAAGCGATGGCTTGGTTAGAATCCCCTTTGTAGACATAAGAGCCGGATACAAAGACATCCACCCCTTGGTCGTAGCACTGACGAATGGTGGTGTTATCGATCCCACCATCGACTTGGATTTGATAATGGTAGCCTTTTTCCTGACGAATTTGGTCCAGTTCAGTCATTTTTTCTACCATATCTGGAATGAAGGCTTGGCCACCAAAGCCTGGGTTAACCGTCATGACTAAGACCATATCAACCATATTCAAAATCGGTGTGATGGCTGCTACTGGAGTCGCTGGGTTAAGGGCCACCGCTGCCTTCATGCCTTGGGATTGAATATTTTGAATGGTCCGGTGTAAGTGGGTGACCGCTTCAAAATGCACCGTCATGCTATCAGCTCCCGCTTGGGCTAGGGATTCGATATAGTCATCCGGATTATCTACCATCATATGGCAATCAATGAAGAGTTTGGTGTGGGGACGTAGGGCTTCCACCATGGGTGCACCAAATGTGAGGTTGGGGACAAAGTGGCCATCCATAATATCCACATGAACCCAGTCTGCTCCAGCCTCTTCAATCCGGACAACTTCTTCACGCATACGACCGGTATCAGCATTTAAAATACTTGGGGCAATTTTCATTTTTTCTTCCTCCTATTTTTCTGTTGGTAATCGGGTTTTTTATTGATAATTTCCTGCAAAAATTCTACATAATGATCATAACGACTCTGACTAATCTCGCCCGCCGCTAGGGCCGCTTTAATGGCGCATTGGGGCTCGTGGGTGTGGGAGCATTCCCGGAACTTACAGAAATCACTCCGCTCTCTCATTTCAGGGAAGTAGTCTCCCAGGTCTTCCTTTTCAATGCTATCTAAGCTTAAACTGGAAAAGCCAGGCGTGTCGACTAGCTTACCCCCATAAACATCATGTAATTCAACATGGCGGGTGGTATGCTTGCCCCGACCCATGCCCTTAGAAATAGCAGCAGTTTCCTTATGGAGATCAGGCAGGAGATGGTTTAACAAGGTGGTCTTACCAACCCCTGACTGTCCCATAGCGGCAATGGTTTTCCCATGAAAAAGTTCAGTCAGCAAATCATCGTTGGCTTGAGCCAGAGCCAAATTCGTTAAGACCTGGTAGCCCAGGGACTGGTAATTAGCTAAGAGCGGCCTTAATTCTTCACGTTCTGCTTCATCGAGTAAGTCTAACTTGGAAAAGTAAAGCGCTGGCTGGATCCGTTGACTTTCACTATAGACCAGCATACGGTCAATCAACTTGCTAGGAATGTGAGGTTGGGTCACGGAAGCGACGACAAAGGCTAAGTCAATATTGGCCACAGGCGGCCGGTCAAGCTCATTTTTGCGTTCTTTCACGGCAGTTAAGACTCCTTCATGGGGATTATCTGCTTGAAAGCTGACATAGTCACCTACTAAGGGAGTCAACTGTTCCTTACGAAAGAGACCACGCGCCCGGGTTTGGTAAATCTCCCGACTATCTTGGTCCTCAATATAGTAAAAGCCACTCAAGACCTTAACGATCTGGCCCTGTTTTTCGGTTTGTCTATTAGTCATCGCCTGGTTTCACTCGATTCTCTAAAATCGTCTTGCCGTCACGAACCACCTTGAAACGAGCGGTTTTATTAGGCTCAGTTTCAAAACTCAAAGTATAAGACTTATCGTCAGTGATGGTAAAGTGATCAGCCACTTCATTGTAAGAATGGTTTAAATCATCAATGTAAATCTCAATGTCATTAGCTGCCTGCCGTTGAGAAGTAGACTCGCTATCCGAATCTCCACGAGATCTTTTGCCCTTGTAAGGAATAGTGATGGTGTGACGGAAGCTGTGTGTGGGCTCCTCCTCAGGCCCTAAAGAAAGGGTCACAGTCAAATTCGCCCCGCGGTTGAAGTTGGCTCCAGGCGCGATACTTTGGGAGACCACTAAGCCCTTAGCCACAGAATCTGAATTAGCTTCATTAAAACTGACATTCAAGCCTACACTTTGGGCATATTGTTGGACACCCGCTTGATTTAAGCCTTGCAGGTTGGCCATCGTTAAGGGTTCCTTACCCAGACTCACGACCAAGTGCAGGTTGGTTTCACTAGCCACCACACTAGAGCCTGGAGCTGGGTTTTGGGAAATCACTTTCCCCTTTTCAACCTCTTCACTATAGACTTCTTCACTACTTACAGAAAAACCTTTCTTCTCAGCATCTTTTTTAGCCTGTTCTAGGGTCTGTCCTTGGTAGTTAGGGATTTCAATGGGTTCCTTACCCTGGCTAATATAGAGATCAATGGGCTGGTCTGCCTTGACCTTTCGCCCACTACTCGGATCGGTCCGGATCACTCGCCCGCTTTCCACCTGGTCGCTATATTCTTGATGACTCTCACCCAGGCTAAAGCCATTATTAACCAGGCTATTACGGGCCTGGTCCTCGGTCATATTGGTTAAATCAGGGACCGGTTGACTTTGACCCTGGCCAAAGACAAAGACGCCGAAAAGCAATAAGATAGCTAAGAGCCCCCCAATGAACCAAGGCCATCTCCGCTTGGACCGACTGGATGCTTTTGGCGGAGCTGCTTTTACTTTTGCCTCACTTTGGGCCTCTGCCTTTTGACTCGCTAAGCCGGCACCGATCGGCATGGCCTTGGTCGCTTGAGCCGTTTCCTTGGGCTCTGGCTTGGCTTGGGGAGTGACCTTAGTTTCGTCAGTGATTTGTTTTTCGATCGCGTCCTTAGCCATAACAATGGTTTCATTCTTCATCAATGAAGGTGTAAATGGTGCTTCATTGGCCCGGCTAGGATCTAGACAGGTCGCTAAATCTTGCCGCATCTGTTCGCAAGTCTGATAGCGTTCATTAGCTTCCTTGGCCGTTGCCTTCATAATAACATTTTGCATGGCTTGGGGGATATCGGAACGGAATTGATTAATATCCGGTAGGGATTCCTGGAAGTGCTGAATGGCTATGCTAACGGCAGATTCCCCGTCGAAGGGGACCTGGCCAGTGAGCATTTCAAAGGAAACAATCCCCAAACTATAAATGTCGGATTGGTAACTAGCCATCGACCCCCGGGCTTGTTCGGGGGAGAGGTAATGGACCGAACCAATAATGGTATTGGTCTGGGTAATTGAAGTCTCGGTAGAGACCAAGGCAATCCCAAAGTCCATGATTTTTACCTGGCCATCCGGTTTAATCATGATATTTTGCGGTTTTAAGTCCCGGTGGATAATCCCCTTGCGATGGGCGCATTCAACCCCAGCCAGGATTTGCATCATGATTCCTTGATAAGTTTCTTTACTGATGGGATGGTTTTTGCGAATAAATTGTTTAAGGTCAATTCCCTCAATGTATTCCATCACGATATAGTGGCCATCATCATCGTCACCGACATCGTAAATATTAACAATATTGGGGTGGTTCACTTCTGAAATCGACATGGCTTCCCGCTTGAAGCGTCGGGTCGCGTCATCCATATCCGAAGTCCCAATGCGAAGGAATTTAATGGCAACCTCCCGTTCCAAAATTGGATCGTAGGCTAAATAGACGGTTGCCATTCCTCCCGAGCCAAGGTGGCGGATAATTTCATAACGATTACCAATCACTTGACCTTGTTTCATGACACATCCCCTCCCTCAATCCTGGCCAGGACCACCGAAATATTATCCCGGCCCCCAGCTTGGTTGGCTGCAGCGATTAAGGCCTGAGCCGCCTGATTAACATCTTCATCGCTAGCGATAATCTGACCGATATCGTCATCAGTCAGCATATCGGTTAAACCATCTGAACAGAGTAAGAGCATGGTCTGAGCCTCTAAGGCAAACACCGAAATATCCACCTTAATATCTTCGCTTACCCCCACGGTCTGAGTTACAATATTCTTTTGCGGATGGTTTTGGGCTTCAGATGGGGTAATCATGTTCATATCCAGGAGTTCTTGGACAAAGGAATGGTCGCGGGTCAAAGGCTTCAAGGCCTCCCCATCGTAGCAATAGGCCCGACTATCACCGACATGGGCGACAATCCCCTGCCCTTCAATAATCGCAATTCCCACAATAGTGGTCCCCATGCCTGACAAATCATTATATTTTTTTGAAGCTTGTAAAACCCGGTCATTAGCAGAAACAATATTATCTTCCAACCAAGTTTGAACCGCTTCAGTATCGGTCTTAGGAGACTCCTCCCAGGCATGGCCCACTGCATAGAGGGCCATTTCACTGGCCACGTCACCAGCATTATGGCCGCCCATGCCATCACAGAGCAGGAGTAGGGCCTGCTCGGCTTGATTATAAAAAACCCCTACTTGGTCTTGATTTGAGCTTCGAATTTGACCAGTATCGGTCAACTGACTAACTTCCATAGTAATTGCTCCTAACTTTGTTTTTCTAATAAGGCGACAAAAAAACCATCGCTATTAAAATGATGTGGTAAGATTTCTAGGCAAGCGTCATTGATCAAAGATGGCTGTATAACTTCCTGCCACTCAGGGCCAATGGCTTTGAGAGCGAAATCTGGGTGGGTCGCTAAAAATTTTTCGACCACTTGCCAGTTCTCTTCTGCTGTTATTGTACAGGTACTATAGACTAAGCGGCCAGCCTTTTTTAGTAGGGGACTGACATTATTTAAGATTTCTAATTGAATTTTTTGCAAATTCTTTAGATCTTGAAAATCCTTGTTTAACTTGGTATCCGGTTTGCGCCGGAAGAGCCCCACACCTGAACAGGGAGCGTCAACTAAAATTCCGTCAAAACTTTCCGCTGGAAATTTTTCCCCAAGTTGGCTGGCATCCCCTTGTTGGATACTTACCTGACTATCGACATGCATGCGTTTAACATTATCAGCAATTAAGGGTAATTTATTCTCAGCAATATCAAAAGCTAAGACCTGGCCCGTTTTACCTACATATTCAGCTAATTGGACCGTCTTGCCCCCAGGTGCCGCACAGGCATCTAGGACCCGGTCGCCAGCTTTGGGATTCAAGATATCGACGGCCAGGCTGGCAGCCTCATCTTGAATGGTAATAACTCCCTTCTCAAAGAGTTCAGATTGCGCTGGATTACCGGTTTTAACTTTTAGCTGGTGAGGAGCTATCTGACTGCTTTGGTTAGGAAAACCTTGATCGGCTAAACTCTGACTAATTTTATCCTGGTCCTGCCAATAGTCGCGACTAATTCGCACATTAACCTGGGCTGGTTCTACCATGGCTTGGGCAATTTGCTGGGTAGTTTCAAAGCCAAAGCGTTGAGTAAAATATTTCACCCAATCTAAGGGCAAGCTAGTCTCTAAGGAAAGAACATAGGCCTGGTCGCCTGCCTGCTGGCTAATAAAGTCCTCGATGGTCGGATAGGTCCGGAAGAGGTTACGCAGGGTCCCATTGGTAAAACGTCCCATGGTCTGGTTACCGCGCTTCTTAGCGATACGCACGGCCTCGTCAACAATGGCGTGGTCAGGAACGGCATCGAGATAATAATGCTGGTAGGCTGATAATTCGAGTAGGGCTAGCAGCCACTTCTTGGTCCGCTTATAGAGTTTCAATACCTGTTTTAAGAGTTCTTGGAGGGTCCAATGGAATTGCAGACTTCCGTAAACTAGGCGGGTATAGAGATCTCGGTCCGAGTCTTCTACCCGACTGTAGCTGAGCACCTGGTTGACTTCTTGGTTAACAAAGGCCTCGCCCTTATAGACTAGGTTTAGGGTTTCCATAGCCTGGTAGCGGGCGCTAGCTTTTAGGCCTGAAGGCTTATTGGAATGTGTCGCCGACTTCAATTTGACCCGCTCCCCCATTAATAAAACTCCTAATATCCATGGCCTTCTTCCCTGCTGGTTGGATTTCAGTAATAGCTAAGACCGTTCCACTTCCGCAAGCCACTAGGAAACGGGCTGGTTTCTTGTCAATAGCGATCACCGTTCCTGGGGCTTGATCAGTTTCATCGTCTTCAAGCACTTCACTTGCCCAGATCTTCCAGCGCTTGTCATCAAAGAAAGTGTGGGCCACTGGCCAGCTATTAAAGGCCCGAACTTGGTTATGGATTTCTTGGGCAGTATTGTCCCAGTTGACCCGCTCCTCTTCCCGGGTGATATTAGGTGAAAAAGTTGCTTCCTCTTCATTTTGAGGAGTCTCAGTCACTGTTCCATCAAAGAGAGCGGGTAAGGTTTCTAGCAATACTTGACTGCCCAGTTCACTCAAGCGGTCAAACATTTCAGCGACAGTAACTTGGTCATCAATAGGGATAGCGGCTTGCTTTAGGATTGCTCCAGCGTCCATTTTCTTAACCATACGAATAATACTTATCCCGGTCTCTTTTTCTCCCTTCCAGATGGCGTAGTGGACAGGTGCCCCGCCCCGATACTTGGGAAGGAGGCTGGCGTGGACATTAATGGCCCCGTATTTGGGGTAATTCAATAAACGCTCAGGTAAAAATTGCCCGTAAGCAGCCGTCACGATTAAATCAATATCCCCCTGGCTGAGCAGCTGGTCGATGTCTTGGTCTTGGCTGATTTTTTCAGGTTGGTAGACGGGAATATCAGCCGCTTGGGCCGCTTCTTTAACCGCTGAGGCTTGGAGGCGGTGTTTCCGCCCCACGGGTCGGTCAGGCTGGGTAACCACAGCACTAACTTCATAATCAGGGTGGTCAATTAAGGCCTGTAGACTCCTGACCGAAAATTCTGGTGTCCCCATAAATACAATTTTTTTCATAATAAATAACTTCCTCCTCAGTGCAATCCATGTCCCCGGTTTCCTATAAGAAAGATAAAGGCTCTACATCAATTGAGACATAGAGTTTCTTTTTACTCCAGTCTTGAGCCAAGTCACGGAGTTCTTGGAATAGGGGCTGAATGTGTGCTTGATTGCGGTACTGGTACAAAATTTGATAATAATAACGGTTTTTAATCCGAGAAATGGCATTTTGACTCGGACCAATGACATAGTCCTTACTGCCCTGGCTGCGTTCACGCAGTAAAGTAGCCAAGGTTAAGGCCGCTTTAAGGGCATCTTTTTCATTAAAGTGTGAGATAGATAATCTGATGGTATAGAAATAAGGGGAATAATGGTTGAGTTTACGGTAGGTCATTTCCTTTTGGTAGAAGCGGTCATAGTCGTGGTGTTTAGCAAGTTGGAGGGCATAGTGGTCTGGATTAAAGGTTTGAATCATGACCTGGCCTTCCAAGTCACCCCGGCCGGCCCGACCACTCACCTGGGTTAAGAGCTGAAAGGTTCGCTCTGAAGCCCGGAAATCAGGCAGGTAGAGGGAAGTATCCGCATTGATCACTCCCACTAGGGTAATATTAGGAAAATCCAATCCCTTAGCTATCATTTGCGTTCCCAATAAGATATCCGCTTCGCCACTAGCTACTTTGGCTAACAAACGCTCATGGGCGCCCTTTTTACGGGTGGTATCATTGTCCATTCTGACTAAGTTCTTACCAGGAAAGAGTTGGTAGATCTCTTCTTCGACCTTTTCCGTTCCACTACCAAAGGGACGTAAGTGTTGGCCTTGGCAGAGGGAGCAGACTTGGGGGTAGGGCCGGCTATAGCCACAATAATGGCACTGCAAACTGCGATCACTATAATGATAGGTTAGGGAAACATCACAATTTTGACATTGAAAAACATACCCACAATCCCGACACATGACATAATTAGCATAGCCCCGTCGGTTAAGCATGAGGGCCACTTGTTGGCCCTGGCTTAAGGTTTGATCGATGGCTTCTTTGAGTGAGCGGGAGAATTGATAGTAATTTTTATGCTTAAACTCTTCCCGCATATCGATCAAGTCAACTGCTGGTAAAGACTTACCGTTAATCCGTCCAGGGAGACTAAGCAAGTGGTAGACCCCATTTTGGGCCCGAGCCCGGCTTTCTAAGGCGGGTGTTGCTGACCCTAAGAGTAAGGGACAGGAATGGTAAGACGCGCGCCACTTAGCCACATCCCGGGCATGGTAGCGCGGGGCTTCCTCTTGTTTATAAGTGGTCTCATGTTCCTCATCAATAATGATGATGCCAATATTATTAATCGGGGCAAAAATCGATGACCTCGCTCCGACAACCACTCGAGCATCCCCCCGACGCATCTTCCGCCATTCATCAAAATGCTCGCCAACGCTTAATTGACTGTGAAGGACAGCGACCAAGTCTCCAAAGCGCCCCTTAAGTTGGGCCACCATTTGTGGGGTCAAGGCAATTTCTGGTACCAATAGAATGGCATTTTGCCCTTGGTCAAGGGCTTGGCGGATTAATTGCAGGTAAACTTCCGTCTTCCCACTACCCGTCACCCCTTGCAAGAGATAGGTGTCATTAACTTGGTCACTAATCGCCTGTTTGACTTCTTGGTAAACCCGATTCTGATCGTCAGTTAAGGGTTTATCTTGGGTTCTTTCTTGATAGCGGTCAGCATAAGGATCACGGTCAACTTCAACCTCAAACAACTTTAACCAACCGAAGTCTTGGCCACGGCGGATGGTCTGTAGGGAGAGGTCATAATTCTCCCGCAGCCATTTGACGCTCACCCGCCGGCCTTCAAGTTCCATAAGCACTTCACAGAGTAAGATCTGCTTTTTAGCGGTTTTTCTAAGTTGGTCGCGCTCCTGTTCTAATTGGTCTGCATCCAGGAGCGGTTGGATCCATTTTTCAGTTTTATAATGTTTGCGGTCGGCAACGCGGTAGTCAACGCTGACCTCGCCTGCCTCTTTTAAAGCTAGCAAGTCTTTTAACTGGTCGGCTTCCTCAGCCGTCTCCCAGGACACTTCTTCCTGGTCTTTAAAGTAGCTTTGCCGGTGTTGGTAAGTCAATGTCTCACTAGGAACGAAATACTTATGGTAGTCCACCTTTAACAAGCGGGGCAGCATGGTTTGGTAACAAGTTACCACATAAGAAAACAAATGCTCGGCCATATCTCGGCCCAGGCTCAACATTTCCGGAGTTAAAACCGCTTGGTCATCAAGCAGGCTAGTGATCTCCTTAAGTTCACCTTCAAATTCACTGGTCACGGTTAATTCCACCACATAGGCCAGTACCTGGCGAACACCAAAAGGAACTTGGACGCGCATCCCCACCTGAATCAAGTCTTGATAGCGGTCGGGAATATAATAATCATAGGGATGATCAGTCTGCATGGTGGGAACATCAACAATGACCCGGGCAAAACGGGGGGCTCTTGCCTTTTCTGTGACCATATCCATTCTCCTTTCCGCTATTTCTCTATCTATTGTACTAAAACTTAAATCAGCTTCCAACTATCTCTAGTTTTCTTAAGCACGAAAAAAAGACCGGCTAACCGATCTTTGTTCGTGGTTATTATTAGTTAAGGCTTTCGTCCTTAGCTAAAGAATCTGGATCAATACCTAAATCACCAGAATTAATCTCTTCTAAGGCTTGGCCAACATACTTAGGAGAATGATAGTCTGTTAACATCGGATTTTGGTTTTCTTGAAGTTCGTGGGCCCGTTTAGCGGCAATGGTACACAGAGAATATTTAGAATTTACTTGCTTTAACAAAGAATCAATCGATGGATAAATAATCATAATTAATCTCCCTCTCCTAGATAATTCTCAACAATATCGTCAATAAAACGGTCAACTTTCAAATGTTCTGCCTTAATGATGGTTTGGATCCGTTTTACCGCTAGATCCACATCATCATTTTCCACCACATAGTCATATTGGGTCATTAATTGCAACTCGGTACGAGCCTTGTCCATCCGTTCCGCAATCACTTCTGGACTGTCCGTTCCCCGGTTAACAATGCGTGATTCCAATTCTCTTAAGTTTGGTGGTGCCAGAAAAATGAAAACCCCATCAGGCATCCGCCGTTTTACCTGCAAGGCACCCTGCACTTCAATTTCTAAGAAGACATCCTTTCCTGCATTTATCATTTTATCAATGTAATCCAGGGGTGTCCCGTAAAAATTTCCTACATATTCCGCATATTCTAACAACTTTTCATCTTCGATCATTTTCTCGAACTCTTCTCGCGATACGAAAAAATAATCCTTTCCGTCTACTTCCCCTTCACGTGGTTGACGTGTAGTTGCTGAAACGGAATAGAAAAATTGATTTTTTCTTGATCAGTCTCAAATAATGCTTTACGGACCGTCCCTTTACCTACCCCAGAGGGTCCTGAAAGCACAACCAATAATCCTTTCGATTTCATAGAACACCTTTCATCCTTTAAAAGTTTATAAAGTGTATCATACCACAAATTAAAAGACTTGTCGTAAATTATTTAAATAAAGTAAATAATTAAAAGTCCTTATTCTTTTCATGACTAAGTGTCGCATGGAATAAATTGGCAGCCACACGATCTTTATTAGAGTTAAGTTCATTTTAGCATAGATTTATCCCTTTGAAGCGATTTTACTTCACTTAAAAGCTTTCTCACCTATAAAAAACATCTGTTCGAATTTCACTTGACACTAGAACGAACGTTCGCTATACTATAAATCAGTTAGAACAAACGTTCTGAAATTGTTTATTTTTATTATTTAAGGAGGGTCTAAGATGCAAAATCCAAGTCAATCGTTCTCATGGAATAGCTTAATTCATAATATTATCCCCTTAAGTTCACAGACAAACGTCGCTAGACCGTTACAGTCCATTAATAAAACCCCCGCTGAAAAGCTTACAGACCTAGCGCCTAGTTCAGAAAATGACGACCTATCCAGTCAGATCAAGGATTACCAAAAACAACAGCTTCCCGTCTACATTACCGTTAGACGCAATATGGGTAATATGTATACCAAGGACACCCTCTTTGGCTATTTTCAAAAATATTCTTCCCATCCCCAAAGTCAAATGGTTATCTTTGAAGATATCGATAGCGAGGTTAACTTTATGATTCCTAAGCAAGAAATCCTTGCCATCTGGGAACCCAATGCCTAGAATGAGCACTTATTTATAACGATTCAATCACTTTACTAAATAAAAACTTCTACCATCACCAAAATAACTTCTCAATCATCGTTTAACTAAGAAAAAGCCAGTTTACTCACTTTCTTGATGTCCTTCCTAAGCGAAGCACTAAGAAATCCCCCAGAGAGTAAACTGGTTTTTATTTATCAATTAATCTTAATGAGCATCCGTTCTGCTTTTGAAATTAAATTATATTTTTATAAAATCGGTGCTAAGAGACGAGAGCCCTTTTGTTTGAACTTCTTCCAACCGGATTGATTGTCGAAGTATTCTTGGGTCAGGACTGTCGAATCCTCTAAGTCACGTTCATATTGGGCAATCAATTCAGCCACAACTGCCTTATCATAGATAAAGGCATTGACTTCAAAATTCAAGCGGAAAGAGCGAATATCGAAGTTGGCTGTCCCCACACTGGCAATCCGGTCATCCACAATCATCATCTTGGAATGCAAGAACCCCTTGTCATAACGATGGACATGAACACCACTGGCTAAGACTTCCTTACTATAGTACTCAGTGGCTCGATAAACAAAGGGGTGGTCCGGCTTACATGGGATCATGATATGGACTTCAATACCAGACAAGGCAGCAAGTTCCAAGGCCTCCAAAATCGGTGAATCCGGAATAAAGTAAGGCGTGTGCAAGTAAATCCGTGACCTGGCCATGGTGATCATCTTCAAATACCCCATCTTAATTTGGTCGGTTTCATCTTCAGGTCCAGATGAAACAATTTGCATAGGCACTTTATCCGCAACCGGAAATAAAGGGAAATAGTCATGGGCCAATTCAGGTTCAGCCAGTAAGAGACTGGTATCCTCCTCCGTTGACGCATACCAGTCAACCACAAAACGACTTTGCAGGGCTTGAACCGCCTCGCCAACTACCCTTAAATGGGTATCGCGCCAGTAACCCAAGGGCCCCTTACCAATATATTCCTTAGCAATATTAAAGCCACCGATATAACCAACCCGGCCGTCAATCACAACAATTTTGCGGTGGTTACGGAAGTTCAAGCGAAAATTTTGAATCCAGGTCGAGTAACCAAAGAAGGCCGAAGCCACTCCCCCTGCTGCTCGCAAGGCTTCTAAATCCTTATCCTTTAACTGACGACTTCCCAAGGCATCATAGAGGAGTCTGACTTCAACCCCCTCTTGGGCTTTTTTAGTGAGGGCATCTAAGACCCGGTTGCCGACCTCATCAGGAGTGAGGATATAGTATTGGATATGGATATGGTGCTTGGCTGCCGCGATATCCCCTAAGAGGGCTTCAATTTTTTCCTTCCCTTCATCAAAGATTTCAACCTCATTATTAGCGGTTAAAATAGAAAAATTAGAGCGGTAAAGCAAGATAATTAATTCTTGCAGTTCAGGATCATAGTCAGAGATGAAACGCTGTTTGCCCGAGTCATCAATGTTTTTATTGACCAGGGTGGTCATCCCCATGGCTTCCTTCTCATTCAATTGGAAGATCTGCTTATCAGAAATTTTCCTTCCCAAGAAAAAGTAAATCACAAAGCCTAGTCCCGGTAATAAGATTAGGACAAGTAACCAAGCCCAAATCGTCGCTACTGGCCGCTCTTGGCGAAAAACCGTGTAAATCGCCGACACCGTATTAATTAAAATAATGGCAATAATTAAAATAGTCATCCAGTTGGTCATAAATCCTAACCTCTCTCTCAAGCTAAATAAGATTATAGCAAATTTCACAATAAATAAAATAAAACTAAAAGGCATACTTCCCCTAATAAGCAAAAGAGCTGGAGCCAGTGCTCCAGCTTCCTTGGGCTGTATTTGCTTTGGGCTGTATTTGCTTTAATCATCATTCAGTAAGCGAGAACGCTCACGCCTTGATATATAAGGCGTATTTTTAGGGATAAAGTTCTTAGCCGAAACATTCATAATCACAATCAAGATAATCAGGCTAAGGGCAATATTCACCAAGGCTGACAGGGCATTTTGTTGGAAGTTAGCCTGGGTGGTTAGGCTAAGGTCACTGACTAAATATTCATAAGTCAGGAAACGCACTAAGAAATAGGCTAGCCATGCCAGGATAGTACCGGTTACCAAGTTAAGATAGGCTGATCCCATCCGACGATTATGCAAGGTCCGTTGTAAATTACGAGCAAAGAGACCCGCAATGCCTAAACAACCACTAGCGATAATCATACCAATAATTTGTCCGATATGATTGCCTGGGTTATCGAGTCCAATGCAGGAAACGGCTCCTAACAAGAGGCCGGCGAAACTTCCGGCAAAATTTCCGCGCCTGAAAGCATAGTAAATCAGCAAAGTATAGCCAATTCTTAAAGCAATTCCCCATTCGGAAATAACCGCTGGGAATATTAACTGAATAAGAAAAGCTAAGGCTAGGTAAAGTAAGCCTTCAACGATAATCACTAAACGTTGGGAAGATTTCATAACTTAGTCCTTTCTAATGCTAGGATTTTGCGTCTTGTTTCTGCTTGTGATTTTTATTGTGCTTGTTTTTTGAGTTCGATTTATTATTTTTCTTGGCGTTATTCTTTTGGTTGGAATTGTTCTTTTGGTTCTCTTTCTTGAAATTACGCTTACCACGACGGTGAGATGATTCCATGATCACCGGTAAAACCATAGGACGGCGGTTGGTTTCCTTATAGAGGTATTTAGCCACCACTTCGCGAATTTTACCCTTTAAGTCGGCCCAGTCAAAGTTTTTGGGATCTGCTAGGGCCTGCTCAACCTCTTCGCGGACCAGTTCCTTGCTGGCGTTAAGGAGGTCGGTACTTTCCTTCATAAAGACAAATCCCCGCGAAATGATTTCAGGTTGGGAAAGAATCTTGCCCTGGCTTCTTGAAATGGTCAAGACAATCACAAAAATCCCATCTTCTGAGAGGATACGACGGTCACGTAAGACAATATTACCAATATCGCCAACCCCACTCCCATCAACCAAGACATTCTCAGACGGAACTGAGTTGGCTAGGCGGAGTTTGCCCTTCTCGTATTTAAGAACGTCACCCTTTTCAAGTAGAAAGATATGGTCATCATCATAGCCCAGGCTTTGAGCAATTTTGCCATGGGCGTGTAAGAGACGGTATTCTCCTGATACGGGCACCACATAGTCTGGATTGAAGAGACCAATCAGGACTTCTAAGTCCTTGGGTGATGCATGACCGCTGGATTTATAAGCCGATAAGACTTGCAAGGCATGGCCACCAGCCCGGTAAATCTCATCTTCAGTATCGGCCATGACGGTCTCTAAGCCCACCGATGGACTCGAAGTAATCAAGACCAGGTCGCCCTTTTGAATTTTAATATTCTTATGCGAGCCCTTGGACATGGCTTGTAAATTGGTTAAGATTTCCCCGTATTCGCCCGTCTCTAAGATAATAATTTCATCATCAGCGAAGTTCTTTAAATTATCATTGGGCTGAATCAGGTTCTTGGAAGGAATGGTGAGCTTGTTCAATCGAATGGCCACATCGATAATTTCTTCAATTTGGTCGCCTGATAAGAAAACATGACGGTTGGTTGCCCGCGCCACATTTAAGACTTGTTGGATCCGTAAAATATTACTATCCACCGTGGCTAAGACAACCCGACCACTGGCCTTGTCCACTTCTTTTAAAATAGCTTGTTCCAATTTTTCTTCCGAGGTATTCTCAAAATAGGAATCCGCATGTTGGGAATCACTCAAGAGAGCAATTACTCCAGATGAAGCAATTTCGCCAATGCGGTTAAAGCTGGTCTTATAACCATCGCCAACCGTCAAATCAAATTTGAAGTCCCCAGTATAAACAATGCTGCCTTGATCAGTTTGCACTGCAATCCCCAGGGACTCAGGCACCGTGTGGGTCGTACTAAAGAATTTAACGACAGCATCGTCAAAATCGATCTCGTTAGAATCATCGATCACGTAGAAGTCTTTGAAATTCTTAACTCCACGCTTCTTACAATTAATCTTAGCTAGTTCAATGGTCAATTCCGTCCCAAAGACGGGAACATTGACCTCTTTTAAGAGATAAGGCAAGGCCCCAATCGCATCGGCATGGCCGTGACTTAGGAAAACCCCAGCCACCTTATCTTTATGTTCAATGACATAGGTAAAATCAGGGATCATGATATCGACCCCTAACATCTCATCAGGTGGGAAGATTAGGCCACAGTCCAAGATAAATATCTTATCCTTGACTTCAACCAGGTACATGTTCTTACCATCTTCACGAACACCACCCAATGGAATAATACTTATTCCACTCATTACAACTCCTCTTTCTTCTTATAATAATTGTTTATAAAGGAAAGAAGCATCTTTATAACCTATTGGTAAAGATGCTTACTTCATCTTTTATAGCTTTTAGATCAAATTCCGAGCGATTAAGGTTTCGGCAATCTCGATGGAATTATAAGCCGCACCCTTCCATAAGTTGTCGGAAACAATCCATAGATGGAAGCCATTCTTCACATCCAGGTCTTGACGAATCCGTCCTACAAAGGTTTCGGGACGGTTGACCGCATTAACCGGTTGAGGATAGACTTGTTGTTTAACATCATCTTCGACAACCACATTATCCGCTTGGTCTAAAACAGTCATCAAGTCTTCAATCGTCACATCATCACGGTCAATTTCAATATAAACCGACTCAGCATGACCTTTAATGACAGGCACCCGTACACAAGTTGCTGAAACAGGTAAATCAGGACGACCTAAGATTTTCTTGGTTTCATTGGTCATCTTCATTTCTTCAAAGGTGTAGTGGTTGTCCTGGAACTTATCAATTTGCGCCAAAACGTTAAAGGCCATTTGATAATGTTTGACATCGCCTGCCACTGGTAAAATTTTAGGCTGGTCAATTTCATCGCCTGATAAGATATCACGGAATTGATTTTCCATTTCTAAGACAGCCCGAGTTCCTGCGCCAGAAACCGCTTGATAGGTTGAAACAATAACCCGTTTTAAGCCAAAAGCCTTTTCGATAGGTCTTAAGGCCATCACCATTTGAATGGTTGAACAGTTAGGGTTGGCGATTAAGCCATGGTGGTCATCCATGGCTTCCTGGTTCACTTCTGGGACAATCAAAGGAGTGTCTTCATCCATCCGGTAGGCACTGGTATTGTCAACCACAATCGCACCCGCTTCAACAGCCTTAGGGGCAAATTCCTTGGAACGGTCCCCGCCTGCTGAGAAGAAGGCAATATCAATTCCTTCAAAAGAATCAGCGGTTAATTCTTCTACGGTATATTTTTCCTCGCCCACACTTAACTCTTTTCCAGCAGAACGGCTAGAAGCCAGTAAGCGGACCTGGTCATAAGGAATCTTGGATTGGGCTAATAAATAACGGAGTTGTTCGCCCACAGCTCCAGTCGCACCAACAATAGCGATATTATATTTCTTTGTCATGTTTACACTCCCTCTATTTTCATGTTTGATCAAGCTTATAACTCATTTTACCAAATTATCAAGGCTTTCACAAATTAACTTCATTGTAAAGTCGCAACAGATAAAATTTCTGCTTCCCGAGAATGTCACTAAGTAGTCCCTCTGGTCAGTCCTAGCCTTATAAGTTTAAATCAATTTTTTCAAAATTCTAAAAAAGAGAGCTGACTAAGAGCCAACTCTCTCAATAAAAATCTAATATTTTTGATGTCACCTATCCGGTAACTTATTCAGCGTCTTTGTCGGTCAAAGCCTTCATGGAGAGGTTGATCCGACCGCGGTTATCGACTTCAATGACTTTAACTTTGACTTGGTCACCAATTTGAACCACATCTTCAACCTTATTGGTGCGTTTATGTTGGAGTTCAGAAATGTGAACCATCCCATTTTGTTTGGGGGTTAATTGGACAAAGGCGCCAAATTTTTCAATCCGAGTAACGGTCCCAGTAAAGACTTGGCCGACTTCAATTTCCAAGGTGAGTTCTTCAATGATTTCAATCGCCTTATCAATCATGTTCTCATCACTCGAAGAAATACTTACTTGGCCATCGTCATCGATATCAATCTTGACTCCGGTAGCTTCGATAATCTTATCGATGGTTTCGCCACCCTTGCCGATGACTTCACCGATCTTTTCAGGTTTAATTTGAATCATCTTAATCTTCGGTGCATAAGGGCTGAGATGGTCACGTGGCGCATCCAGAGTGCCTTGGAGGTGGTCCAATAGTTGCATTCGGGCAACTTTAGCTTGGGCTAGGGATTCACGGAGGATATCCTCAGTGATTCCTTTGATTTTAATATCCATTTGCAAGGCGGTAATCCCTTGTCTGGTTCCGGCTACCTTAAAGTCCATATCACCTAAGTGGTCTTCGAGGCCTTGGATATCGGTCAGAATAGTATATTTATTGTTATCTTCTTGGTCCATAATCAAGCCCATGGCGATCCCCGCTACGGGTGCTTTGATCGGCACACCAGCATCCATCAAGGCCAGGGTTCCTGCACAAATAGAAGCTTGAGAAGAAGAGCCATTGGATTCTAAGACTTCAGCCACTAAACGAATGGTATAAGGAAATTCCTCTTGGGAAGGGATTACTCTTTGTAAGGCCCGATGACCTAATTCCCCATGACCAATTTCCCGACGACCTGGTGAACCGTAACGTCCAGTGGATCCCACTGAATATTGGGGGAAGTTGTAGTGGTGGATGAAGTGCCGTTCGGTTTCAGGACTAATCCCATCCAAGGGTTGGTATTCAGATAGGGGGGCTAGGGTACATGCGGAGAGGACTTGGGTTTGTCCCCGGGTAAATAAACCGGACCCATGAACCCGTGGCAAGAGCCCTACTTCGGAAGAGAGGGGACGAATTTCGTCAATTTTACGCCCATCCGGACGGACCTTGTCTTCGGTAATCAGACGGCGAACTTCGTCATACTCTAACTTATCAGCTAGGGCCACAATTTGATTATGTTTAGCGACAAAGTCTTCGTCATCTAGGAATTGGCTATCGTAAAACTCAATCATTTCGTCCTTAACCGCTTGAACGCCTTCTTCACGTTCCAATTTGTCAAAGATTTGGATAGCGTCTACCATTTTTTGATGGTAGCGAGTATAGACTTCCGCTTCAGTTTCTGGAACAAAAGCTTCCGCCTCAAAAGGCATTTTTTCTTGGCCAACTGCTTGACGGATCTCTTCTTGGAAATAGCAAAGTTCCTTAATGTTTGCATGACCAAACATCAAGGCTTCTAACATTTCTTCTTCACTTAATTCTTGGGCAGAGGATTCCACCATATTAATAGCAGTTTGAGTCCCAGCAACGGTCAGTTCCAAGTCAGATTGTGCTTGTTGGTCTAGGGTTGGATTAATGACTAAGTTGCCATCTACACGGCCCACATTCACTCCGGCAATCGGACCATCGAAGGGAATATCCGAAATGGTCAGGGCCACTGAAGACCCTAACATTGCTGCCATTTCTGGGCTACAGTCATTATCCACCGACATGACGGTGTTAATCACTTGGACTTCATTTTTGAAGCCTTCGGGGAACATGGGCCGGATAGGACGGTCAATCAAACGCGCAGTTAAGGTGGCGTGTTCGGTTGGCCGGCCTTCTCTTTTAATGAAGCCGCCTGGAATTTTACCAGCAGCATATTGTTTTTCTTCATAATTCACTGTAAGAGGGAAGAAATCTTGGCCTTCTTTGGCTTCCTTAGCCCCAACAACAGCGGTTAAGACGACAGTATCTCCGTAGCGGACCAGGGCCGCAGCATTAGCCTGTTTAGCCAGTTGACCGACTTCGATTTGAAGCGGACGGCCCGCCCAATTCATTTTAAATACTTGTTTTTCAGACATATTTACTCCTTTTCTACCCCAACCACCTACTAAGCAAGGTTATATGTTTTTTCTAAAGCACATAACTTTGATTAGTAAGAGGTCAATATAGGGGCTTTATCTAGATTTTACTTTAAAAAAGCGAGACTCCAAAGAATCTCGCTTTTTGTGGGCTTGGAACCCTTTCGCTTCAATTAACGACGTAAACCTAAACTCTTAATTAAGTTACGGTAACGAGTAACGTCTTTGTTACGTAAGTAAGCTAGTAAGTTACGACGGTGACCGATTTTCTTCATTAAACCACGGTAGGAATGGTGGTCTTTCTTATGAGTTTTAGCGTGTTCGTTAAGGTTGTTGATATCTGCAGTTAATAAAGCAATTTGTACTTCAGCAGAACCAGTATCCCCTTCATGTGTTGCGTATTTTTCGATAATAGCGTCTTTTTCTTCTTTAGTTAATGCCATTATATTCACCTTTCTTTCTCTTGTATTCTTCCATAGTCTGAGTAAGCCGTTGGTGATTCGGCTGACCAAGAAAATGGTTGTGCTATAGCACAGCAGTCATTATACGAGAAATCGGTTAAACTTGCAAGAAATATCCCTAATTTTACTCGACATTACCATCAATTTTTGGCCTTTTTCCAGTTTTTCACTTAAAATAAAGATAATTATAACAAAGGAGAAGACTTATGAAACATTTAGATCGAACATTCTTCCCCCATTTACTCGGCTCGCTACTTGCTTTGATCCCCTTCGCCCTAATTTGTTTAACGGCAGCTATCCATCCTGCCTTTATCCAAGGGGCTGATCAAGCGATTGGTGGGGCTCTGTTTGCTTGGGGACCCCAGTGGTGGCAGACCCTTGTCACTTACTTCACCGAAATGGGGACCACGGTTTATATTATTATCGCCGCTCTCATTATCAGTGCCATTCTCTATTACTTCAGGTACCGTTTCCTAGGGATTTGGTTTTCTAGCCAACTTATTCTTGGTGTCCTGCTCGGTAACCAAAGTATTAAGTATATTGTGAAACGTCCACGCCCTAGTTTCATCCAACCCCTTATCGAACAAGGTGGTTATTCCTTTCCTAGCGCCCACTCCATGGGGAGCGTCTTAATGTATGGGGGCTTGTGCTTAATTGCTTTTTACTTTATCCGTTCTTACAAGAAGCGCCAAATTTTAGGAATTGCTACTGGTATTCTCTGCTTAGCCATCGCCCTCAGCCGGGTCTACCTTGGCGTTCATTATTTTTCCGATATTGTGGCCGGCTTGTCCTTAGGAGTGGCCTGGTTAAGCTTATCCAGCACACTCTTGCCTGCATTTCCAAGGGCCATTAAAGACGAGCCAGCTGACCCTGACGATAGTCAAGCAACAGCCACAAAAGATGACCAAGCAAGGGCTGAACAAACCAAAGAAAAAAGCGGTCCCAAGCTCCACGTGATTCAAAGTAAGAGTGAGGATCCAGGCACACAGGACCGCTTCATCACTAGCTTAGACACTGCTGAGGGCCAAGACTTAGCTGACGATTTAGAGAAATTGGAAGCAGAGCCTGACCCCAGTGATGACAATGAGGACTAGTCAAAAACAAAAGTTAAATCTGAAGCGCAAAGAGCTCCCCATTGCAGATTGTAGCAATGGGGAACTTTTCTTTTGTAGTTCTTTACTCTTTTTACTGTCAATAAGCATAGTTTATATAATTGACCAACATCACTTAATCTTATATTCTGCCTTAAGTTCTAAGATGATATCCCGCAATTCAGCCGCTTTTTCGAAGTTCAGGTCTTTAGCCGCTTGACGCATTTCTAATTCCACATTGTGGACAGCTTCTTCTTTTTCATTGCGGTTCATGCCCCGGATGGTATCCATGAGCGATTCATTTTCTTCTGCATTATTCACTGCGGTAGTAATGCGGATGGAATCACGAATTTCTTTTTGGATGGTTTTTGGGGTGATGTGATGTTCTTCATTATAAGCCTCTTGAATCGCCCGCCGTCTAGCAGTTTCATCAATGGCTGCCTGCATGGACCCGGTCACAGTATCAGCATACATGATCACATGGCCATTTTCATTACGGGCAGCCCGGCCTATGGTTTGGATCAGCGACCGCTCATTACGGAGGAAACCTTCTTTGTCCGCGTCTAAGATAATCACCAGAGACACTTCTGGCACATCGATTCCTTCCCGCAGGAGGTTAATCCCCACCAGGACATCGAAGACGCCCAGGCGGAGGTCACGGATAATTTCGGTCCGCTCGAGGGTTTTAATATCCGAGTGTAGGTATTTCACCTTGATCCCGACCTCTTCTAAGTAATCGGTCAGGTCTTCGGACATTTTTTTGGTCAGAGTGGTGACAAAGACCCGGTCACCTCTATCTACCCGCTCATTTATTTCACTAATCAAGTCATCAATTTGACCCTTAATCGGGCGAACTTCCACTTTGGGGTCTAAGAGACCGGTTGGCCGGATAATTTGTTCCACGACTTCGCCATTAGACTTCTCAATTTCATAATCTCCAGGGGTAGCGGAAACATAGATAGCTTGGTTGACCCGTTCTTCAAATTCAGCTAATTTCAAAGGCCGGTTGTCTAAGGCACTAGGCAGACGGAAACCATAATCCACTAGCTGTTCCTTCCTGGCCTTGTCGCCGTTGTACATGCCGCGTACTTGGGGCATGGTCATGTGGGATTCATCAACCATGAGTAGGTAATCGTCAGGGAAGAAATCCAGCAAGGTATATGGGGGTTGACCCGGAGCCCGACCGTCCATATGGCGGGAATAGTTCTCAATCCCGTTACAATAGCCCATTTCTAATAGCATTTCGATATCATAGCGAGTTCTCTGTTCCAGACGTTGGGCCTCTAGGAGTTTGCCTTCGTCATTAAACTTCTTCAATTGGACCTCTAGTTCAGCCTCAATGGAGTCAACCGCTCTTTGCATCTTATTATAGTCAACCACAAAGTGAGTGGCTGGATAGATGGGATAGTGTTTGACGTCATTTTTGACTTCACCGGTCAAAACATCAACTTGACGAATCCGATCAATTTCATCGCCAAAGAACTCTACCCGGATGGCTTCACTATCGCGGGAAGGCAGGAAGACTTCCACCACATCCCCGCGCACTCGGAAAGTTCCCCGGCGAAATTCAATGTCATTACGCTCATATTGCATATCCACCAAACGCCGCATAAAGTCGTTACGGTCAACTTCTTGACCTTGGCGGATAGAAAGCACATGGTTTTTATATTCCATTGGATCGACTAAACCGTAGATACAGGACACCGAAGCCACAATGATGGTATCCCGGCGTTCCAAAATCGATGAGGTGGCTGAGTGGCGGAGCTTATCAATCTCATCATTGACTGAGGCCGATTTTTCAATATAGGAATCGCTGGAAGGCACATAGGCCTCCGGTTGGTAGTAGTCATAGTAAGAAACAAAGTATTCGACTGCGTTATGGGGGAAGAATTCCTTGAGCTCTGAATACAGTTGCCCCGCTAAGGTTTTATTATGGGCTAAGACCAGGGTCGGCCGGTTGGTCTCCGCAATAACATTAGCCATGGTAAAGGTCTTCCCGGTCCCGGTACCGCCCAAAAGGACCTGAGCCTTATCGTTATTTTCCACCCCTTCAACCAGTTTTTTGATGGCTTGGGGTTGGTCCCCACTAGGTTGGTAGGATGATACTAATTCAAACTTGCCGTCCACTATACTTCACTCCATTTTTTCTTTTCTCATATCTAGTTTATCACGACTAGGACCTAAACCCTATTTTAAGCTTCCAATGACTAAGTAAAATTTCTCTTGCCAGCCTGGTCAAATTTCTGTATAATATTCATGTTAGTGACCTGTTCACTTGAAAAAGCGAAAAAAGAAAGAGGTGGACTCCATGGCAAACATTGCATCAGCTATTAAACGCGTACGTCAAAACGAAAAGAACGCTGCAGTGAACTCTGCAAAAGTCAGCGAAATGCGTACCGCTATTAAACGTTTCGAAACTGCTGTCCAAGAAGGCGCAGACAACGTCGAAGAATTACACCAACATGCTCAAAAATTAGTGGACCAAGCAGTTTCTAAGAACTTAATCCACGCGAAAAAAGCAAGCCGTATTAATTCACGTATGGCTCAAAAATTAAACAAGTAATTAAAAAAGCCACCGCTTCTCTTAACTGGCCTAAGCCGTTGAAGAAGCGGTGTTTTTTTGTGTATTTTTTTACCTCTGATTAGGCCGCAAAGCGCAAGATAAACCATTCAATGCCTAAGTTAGGGTCTACCTGACCTGACTTAATCTCATAATCCAACTCCACCAAGTCCTGGTAGGCCGCCAATAATTGCTGGCCATCGTAGGAGCGCATTTGTTTCATACTCATCTTGACCCGGTAAGGATGGGCCCCTAAAGACTTAGCAATAGCCCCTTGGTCATAACCTGAACGGGATAGAAGAGCAATCTGGCTAAAAAGACGGAAGTTAGCCTCTAAGAGGGCCAAAATCGCAATAGGCTGGTGTTTTTCCTGGATCAGGGTCCGGTACAAGTCCAAGGCCGCTTCCAAGCGGTGGGCCATGACATAGTCAGTCAAGTGGAAGATATTATTATCCAAGGAAGGGGACACCACGGTCTCAACATCGTGCTTGCTAATTCGATCTTCCTGACCCACAAAGAGAAAGAGCTTCTCCAATTCATTCATGGCATTGGATAATTGATAATTGGTTCTTTCCAAAAAGAGCTGTAAGACTGAGCGATCCATCAAGTAGCCCGCATTTCTAACATAGTCCTTGATGTAATTAGTCGTAGTCGCCTCATCCGCCAAGGAAACATCAACCAGATTGGCGGCTTTTTTTAACTGCTTAACCACCTTCTTGCGGCCGTCGAGTTTCTCAAAGTCACAGACAAACACCAGGGTCACGTCAGGAGCCGGTTCAGCCATATAATCCAGCAGGGCTTGGGTATTTTCCTCCTTCTTCCCTTTTTCTGTACTTAAAAAAGCCGGCTGGGTCAACCAAATAATCTTGGGCTCAGAAAAAAAGAAATGGTATTGGCCTCTACCAAGGCCTCTTCTAAGGAATGTTCTTCTAAGTCTAAGCGGACAAAGTTAAAATCACTGACCGCTTCTTGGTCCCCAATGACCGCTCGGCTTAACTGATTTTCAAATTCTTGGATCAAAAACTTCTCCTCCCCTAGTAAGAGGTAGATAGGATCCACTTGTCCTGCTTTTATTTTCTGTATCGTGCTTTGAAAAGTCATGACGCCCCTCCTCACATCCCATCTATTATAACTGACAAGGCCGACTTTGTCATTAAACAAGTCAATCTCCAATAGAATCTTCTTCCCCCGCTGCTTTTACCGTCTTAAAAACATAATGCCTTCCCAGGTAAAAATAATGGATAGCCCCATCCCGATCAGTGCGAAAAGTTGTCGCCTTGACTGCAGCTAGATCATCGACTACCCGGTCACTGGGATGGCCGTAGCGGTTATTCTCTCCCACTGAAATCAAGGCATAGCTGGGTTGCCATTGGGCGATTAGATCACTAGGGCTGGAATGGTCAGAGCCATGGTGGGCTACCTTCAAGACATCGATCGGGCTTTTTATCTTTTCTGCCATTTGTGCCTCAGACTCCCCGTCAATATCCCCTGTAAAGAGAAAAGTCAAGGGACCCATGGCCCCTAACATGGCTAAGGAGTCTTCGTTTTCCCCTGCTCCTGCCTCTTCTGGCATCAAGACCTCTAGGCCCATGGACCGACTGAGACTCAGACTTTGGCCGGCTTGGAGCCAGACCACTTGGATATGGGTGTTCTTACTAGCTTTGAGCGCCTGATCCAAGGTAGTTAGAAATTTATGGTCTTCCTGCATGCCAACAGGTAAATAGAGGATATCCACCGGAATTTGACCAATGATTTCAGGTGCTGACCCATAGTGGTCAAAGTCGCCGTGAGTCAAGAATAGGCCTGCTAGGCTCCGTACCCCCTGAGCCGCTAAGGCAGGCTGGATCTGACTTTCAAACAAGGTCCGCCTGGGCCGCTTTTGCCAGTCTTCTTTTGGAAAAGTGGGTCTGCCAGCTGCGTCAATCAGGTAGGCCGAGGCAGAAAACGGCGGTTTGACGAGGATACAATCCCCTTGACCAATATCTAAGACAGCTACTTGCCCTAGAGGGGATAAATATGGGAAAAGATATAAGCCTAAGAGAGCCAAAGTCAAGGCCAACCAGCCCCGCCCTTTCCTCTTGGCTAAGACTTGTCGGTCTAACCAATATGCGAGCACCAAGCAATAAAGCAGGATAAAGACAAAGGGCATATGGCCAGTTAGCCAGTAAAATCCGGGCAGGTCACTAAAAAAGACCGACAACTTCTCTAGATGAAGGATCACCCAGGTCAGGGGCCAGGCCACTAGAGGCACTAGCCAACCTAATCCTCCTATCCCTAAACCCACTACCAAAAGGAGCCCAGGAAATAGGCAGACGGAAAACAGCCAGGAATAAAAGTAATTCACCCACAGGACTAACCAAGAGAAACCAGCCTGACTGACAATGAGAAAAGGAATGGTGACCAAAGTACAGGCCAGGGAGAAGATGAACTCTTCCTGCCAAGCATGCTTAAAGGGCGGCGCTTGTTTAATGATTAATAAGGTGGCAGTTAAGGCATAGGACAACTGAAAGCCTAAGGAAAAAATTGCCTGAGGATTGATGAGAAGGATAAACACTACCGACCAGGCGAGGCCAGCCCAGGGATCGACAGGTCGATCAGTTTTTCTTTGAATAAAGGCGTATAGATAAGACCCAATGGCCCGGATCATCCCATAAGGCAAGCCTAACAAACAGCCATAAAGGACTAAAACAGCTAAGGCGATCCATTGGTAGTATTCTACCAAGACCCCTAAACGGAGGAGTGACCGCTTCAACAAGGCTAATAAATAGTTGACATGAAAACCAGATAGGGAAAATAAATGAATAATCCCAATTTCCTGGTAGGTAGCCATGACAGAAGGATCAATGCCTGACTTATCATTCAGAAATAAGGCCTGGAAATAATCCGCCAAGATTCCTAAGTCTAAGCCCTGTAAATAGGAATAAATGCTCTGGCGAAGGTTGGGCCAAAAATAAGACCAATAGGGTAAATCGACCAGCTCCTGAACCATCTCTACCTCAAAGACCCAATAAATCTCTTGCCGGCTTAAATAGGCTTGGTAGTCAAAACCATGAAAATTACGCTGGCCGCTGGGAGGGGTTAAGCGGCCTAGGAGACTGACTTGAAAGGATCGCCCTTGATTTAGCCAAGCCGCCAGCTCAGCCTCAGATTTCATGTAATAGAAGACTTGAAACTTTTCTCCAGTTGCCACTTCTTGACCCCTAAATTGGACTAAGTCGCCTTCCACCTTCAAGCTATCGATAGCCACTTCTAAAGTTAGAGCAGCCTCCCCAGTGGTAAAGTGGGACATCCTTTGACTAAGGAGATAAAGATAAAGTCCCATAAATAGCTGAGTGACTAAGATCCACTTAAATAGTCCTTTATCTTTTAAGGCAATCACCCGTCCCAAGTACCAGATGTAGAAAATCAAGGTCCATAGCGAAGGTGCCAGCATGAGAGCTGTCAGTAAGAGAACCCCCAAGGCTAACCAAAAAATCTTCGTCTTCATCTTAATTCACAGTAATTTGTTCTTTGATCTTCTCAAAGGTCTTGTCACCAATGCCAGAGACTTCGGTAATCTCCTCAATCGTTTGAAAAGACCCCTCACTTTCCCGATATTGAATAATATCAGCCGCCTTCTTCTCCCCAATGCCCGATATTTCTTGGAGTTGGCTGGCATCAGCAGTATTGATATTGATCTTCTGACTATCTCCCTGGCTACTTCCTGCAGTTGGGCCATCCCCAGACAAAGCAGGAGTTATAACCATCAAGTCTTCCGATCCCACTTCTTCATCCAAGGTCGGCACATAGACCACCATCTGGTCCTGGAGGCGCTGGGAGAGATTAATCCGTTTAGAATCGGCTTGATCATTGAGCCCACCCGCCAAATCAATAGCATCAAGGACGCGGTCCCCAGCCTGAACTTGATAGAGGCCGGGCGACTTGACCGCCCCTTTGACATCCACATAGATTAGATCGTCTCCCTGGTCCTCTACATTTTCCACTTCACCTGAATTTTCTTGCCCTAGCTCTAATGTCTCCGACTGGCTATTGTCCTCTAGATCAACTGATTCCACCAGGGCTGTTGCACTTACTGGAGCTTGACCCGCTGGACTAAGCACCCGATCAAAAACAAAATAAAACAAAGCAGCCACCAATAAAAGCCCAGCGACCAAGGCTCCAACCAGTAATTTGCCATAGTTTTCAATGATTTCTGCAAAAGATAAGCTCTTTAATTCTTCCCACCATGCTTGCATAGCGACACCTCTTTCTCTACTTATTCATCCGTAAAGAAAGACTCAGTTAACGAAAAAAGCTGACTTCAATTTCATGAAATCAGCTTGAATGCCCTATGCTTCAAAACGATAGCAAACCACCCGGGTATGGCCATAGGTTGCGTTTTTAAAGGCGTGTAAATTTCCCACGGTGTCAGGCAGGTTATCTTGACTATCCAACTCACAAACCACCGTGACTTGGTCACTGAGCCAGCCCTCTTCCTGGAACTGAAGGAGCAAGTCTTCTAAATGTTGGCCCTTATAGGGTGGATCTAAGAAAACCCAGTCAAATTGTAAGTCAGGAACCTTCTTCCGTAAAGACTTCAACTGCTTTTGGTTGTCCCCCTTCAATAAGTGGTAACGCTCCTCAAGATGGGCCTTAGCCACATTCTTAACGATTGTTTCTTGTGCCTTACGGAAACGTTCAAAAGCATAAACCTCATCAGCTCCCCGCGATAGGGCTTCTAGTCCCAGAGCTCCGGATCCCGCATAAAAGTCAAGGACAATCCCGCCATCTAGGTATTGACCAATAATATTAAACATGGATTCCTTAATCTTATCTGTCGTGGGCCGGGTATTCGATCCTGGCACCGCTTGTAGGGGGATTCCCCCAAATTCACCGGCAATAATCCGCATCTTGCCACTTCCCTTCTCAATTCGCTATTCATTATAGCACAGTCATTTGCTAAGAGACGACCGATTCATAGCCCTTTTCCCTGCTATAAACAAAGAAAGACCTTGGTACTAAAGCACCAAGGTCCGCTAGAGGGAGAGTAAGATAATCTTGCACTTTTATTTAAGCAATTTAGATACTATTAACTATCGCTTAAGGTCTAGTTAATTATTTACGACGACGGAATGAAAGTGCTGAACCAGCAGCAACTAAGGCAACACCTAAGCCAGCAACAGAACCAGCAACTACACCAGTAGCTGGTAATTTAGCGTTAGCTTTTTGAGCTTTAGCTTCTTTCTTAGCTTTGTTGTCTTTTTTAGCTTTTTCGTTAGCTACGACAACTTTAGAATCTTTGTCAGATTTCTTCTTGTCATCTTTCTTAGAATCGTTTTTCTTAGCTTTGCTGTCTTTGTTAACTTCGCTATCTTTCTTGTCTTTGCTGTCTTTGTTCTTGTCGTCTTTCTTGGTGTCGTCTTTCTTAACTTCGTCTTTTTTATCTTCTTTAGCAGGTTTTTCTTCTTTTTCAACGTAGCTGAAAGTTGGGGTCCATTTACCTGAAGCAGTTTGGACAGCATCTACATGGTTATTCACTTGTGCTAATGCGGTACCTTCTAATTTAGAACGGTTAAGCATTGCTTCACCAATTTCGATAGCAGCTTTTTTGGTTTCTGCTTCGTATTCGTATGGTGAGTGGTTTGGATCTTCAACAGATTTTTCTTCTGGTTGTGCTACAGCAGGGTTACCAGAAACGTTTGAAGGTACACCATCTTTGTCTAAACCTGGTTTAAATAAGTTTGATGAGTTATTTTCTTCAACAGGTTTTACTTCTGGTTTTGCAGGTGTAGCTTCTGGTTTTACGTTTACAGCTGGTTTACCAGAAATGTTTGTAGGTACGCCATCTGCGTCTACTGGTGTTACAAATGGGTCTGCTGCGTGAGCTACAGAAGCGTCAGCTGCGAATAAAACACCAGCTGCTGCAGTGGTAGCAGCTGCGCCTAATAATAATTTTTTCAAGTCTTTCATAATATTGACCTCCCATTACAAAATCATATATTTCTTTGCCAGTGCACTAGTAAAGAATTTCAACGTATTTATCGCTGAACTTTCGTGCAAGTAAATTTTTTATCCCCCTCTATAAATTAATTTTATTAAATATTCAATTATATTCAAGTTATACTTCGTAAAATCTTCACACTTTTAGCATTTTCTGGCTAATATTTCATATTTTTGACACAATAAAGGTAGTATTTATAAGGATTGTAATTGATATTTACAAAATTTACAATTTAATTACGGAAATATTAATTTAACAATGCTATCCTTTATTTCTATTTCTTTTTATGATTTTTAAAATTTTAAGCAAAAAAATGTTGATAAAGAACTTTTAATTCTCATCAACACCTAGATCCTATAGAATACAAAAAACCTTGGCTCCGAAGCACCAAGGTTAAGTAGAGGGAGAGTATGATATTTTGCACGCTTTTTAAGCAATTAAGATATTATTAACTATCCTCTAAAGAGCTAGTTAATTATTTACGACGACGGAAAGCGAATGCTGAACCAGCAGCTACTAAAGCAGCACCTAAGCCAGCAACAGAACCAGCAACTACACCGGTAGCTGGTAATTGAGCGTTAGCTTTTTCAGCTTTAGCTTCTTTATCAGCTTTTTGATCTTTTTCGTTAGCTACTACAACCTTGGTATCTTCTTTCTTACCATCTTTTTCAGTTGCTTCAGCTTTTTCGTCTTTATCTTCTTTTTCAAGTTTGCTAAAGTCGAATAGATCTTCTAATTCAGTATTAGCTTCTACTTGTAGTTGAACGTAATATTTACCATCCGCACCTACTTGAATGTCATAGCCTTTGTTTACTGGATCATTCTTGATTGCAGTTTCTGCAGCTACGAAAGCGTCTGCTAAGTTGTCATAAGCTTGATCTGGATCAAATTCAAATTCTGGGTCTTCTTCTACTAAACCACTGAAGTCAAAGAGATCTTCTAAGGTTTTTTCAGTTTCTTCAGCAGGCTTTTCAGTGCCTTCTGCTGGAGTTTCTTCTTCTGCTAAACCGCTAAAATCAAAGAGATCTTCTAAGGTTTTTTCGGTGTCTTCTGCTGGTTTTTCATTTTCTTCAGCAGGAGTTTCTTCTTTTTCTACATAGCTGAATTGTGGAGTCCATTTACCTGAAGCAGTTTGAACAGCATCAACATGGTTATTAACTTCTGCTAAAGCAGTTCCTTCTAATTCAGAACGTTTAAGCATAGCTTCACCAATTTCGATAGCAGCTTCTTTGGTTTCTGCTTCATATTCATATGGTGATGCGTATGGATCTTCTTCTACTACTTCTTCTGGTTGTTCAACAGCTTCATTACCTGAAACGCTCGTAGGTACCCCATCTTTATCTACACCTGGCTTAAATAAGTTTGAAGAATTATCTTCTTCAACAGGTTGTACATCTGGAGCTTCAGTTGCAGGTTGTGTTGGTTGATCTACGTTCACTGCGGGTTTTCCTGAAATGCTTGTAGGTACTCCATCTGCATCAACTGGAGTTACATATGCATCTGCTTTAGCAACTGCAGCGTCAGATGCAAAGAACACACCAGCTGCTGCGGTTGTAGCCGCTGCGCCTAATAATAATTTTTTCAAGTCTTTCATAATCTATTGACCTCCCATTACAAAATTGAGTGATAGATACACTGCGATATGTAATTGTTATATTTAATATTTATCTTTCTTTGCCAGTGCACTAGTAAAGAATTTCAGCTTTCTTATAAGCTGTGATTACCGTGCAAAATTTTATCACCGCTCTCCCTTATATATTTTATTTTAACAGATATTTTTATTTTTTGTATGAATAAAGCACATAAAGTTCACAATTTAATCATATTTTATAAAATTACTAAAATATGACACGATAAAAACCATTCATAGCAGGCAATTTGTATATTTCAATAGAAATCATTAAATAAATTACATTTTCATGACAATTGTCATCATTGAGTAAACATCACTGACATTGTAAGTTTCTTTATAACTTTGTTTGGCTTTTCGTTAACTTTCATTTTCAAGACAATTAAAAAACGCAGCAGGTTTTCTGCTACGTTAACTTATTTATTTGGGTGGATAGTTAAAGTCTTCAAACTCCTTGATGACTTTGGCGCGATCTTCTTCGCCGTCTAAAGCCACTGTAAAATCCATGTTAATGGTCGCTTTGGGAGAGACAGTGACTTTGATGACTTGGCGGACTTTCCTAAGTCCCTCGACAGCTTCTTCTACCTGGTCCTTATCGACATAAAGGATGGCGTATTTACGTTCCTTATTCAGGTAGTGAAGATAACCATAGCGTTTCAATTGCCGGGTTTTTTGAGTGGAATTCAACCAGACGACGAGTTCTTGCCGTTGTGTATATGAATTGGTCATGGCACCAGGCTCCTTTCTTTGAAGTTATTATTGTCTTATTCAGTTTCTAATTCAATGAGTAGGTCTCCAATTTCAACTTGTTCTCCTGCTTGGACAGTGACTTGGCGGACCCTGCCGGCTTTTGGTGCCTTGATCGTGGTTTCCATCTTCATGGCTTCAGTCACTAGGACCACTTGGCCAGCGCTGACATGGTCGCCTTCACTGATTTCTACCTTGAGAATCGACCCGGGCATGGTTGCTGCAATGTGGTTAGGGTTATTGGTATCCGCCTTGGGACGACTAGCCACCACATTGGTGTAGTGGGCGTCTTGGACGGCAATTTCCCGCCGTTGACCATTCAAGTCGAAGTAGATAATCCGTTGACCAGAGTGGTCGGCTTCCCCAATTTCAATTAGGCGAATCAGGAGGACCTTGCCCTTTTCAATTTCAACGGTAATGGTTTCGCCTTGCCGCATGCCATTGAAGAAGGTAGGCGTATCGACATTGGAGATGTCACTGTAACGAGCTATCTTCTCCCGGTAGTCGGTGAAGACCTTAGGATACATGAGATAGCCGAGTAGGTCTTTATTATCGACATCATCGCCGATTTTTTCGGTCAATTCTGCCTTGACTTGGTCGAAATCAACGGGCTCCAGTAAAGCTCCAGGGCGTTCTTCAGTATAATCAGCGCCTTTAAGGATGATGTCGCGGACATCTTCTGGGAAGCCGCCAGCCGGTTGGCCCAGCTTGCCTTGGAAGAATTCAATCACAGAATCAGGGAAGTCGATAGTCTTGCCCTTTTCATAGAAGTCTTCAATAGATAGATCGTTTTGAACCATGAAGAGAGCCATGTCACCGACCACCTTGGATGATGGGGTTACCTTGACGATGTCACCAAAGAGCAAGTTGACATCATGGTACATGACCTTGACCTCTTCCCAACGGTCCCCTAAGCCTACTGAAGCGGCTTGTTGTTGGAGGTTGGTATACTGGCCTCCTGGCATTTCGGTCCGGTAAATTTCGGTTTCTGGGGTTTTTAATCCCGAGGCGAAATCTTCATAATAGGTCCGCACACTTGACCAGTATTGGTTCATAGCTTGGGCGTTCTTCACATTAATCGTTGGCTTACGGTCATTGTGTTCCAAGGCATAGTAGAAACTGGTCATACTTGGTTGGCTGGTGGTCGAGGAAAAGGCTGAAGTAGCCACGTCCACAATATCAATGCCCGCCCGAACGGCTTCGGAATACATCATAATCCCGTTACCCGAGGTGTCATGGGTATGGAGATGAATCGGCACATCGATTTTGTCTTTTAGTTCAGAAATCAAGATATAAGCGGCTTGTGGTTTCAAGAGCCCTGCCATATCCTTAATGGCGATAATGTCAGCGCCCATAGTTTGGAGGTCCTTGGCTAAGTTGACATAGTAATTGAGATCATATTTGCTGCGGTGAGGGTCTAGGATATCCCCGGTATAGCACATGGCTGCTTCGGCAATCTTTCCAGTTTCCTTGACAAATTCCAGAGGACGCTCAATTTGCTTGGACCAGTTCAAGCTGTCAAAGATTCTAAAGACATCAATTCCGGTGTCTGCTGCTTGTTTAATGAAAGCCCGGAGCACATTGTCTGGATAGGCCGTGTAACCCACAGCATTGGACCCTCTAAAGAGCATTTGCAGTAAGGTATTGGGCATGACTTGGCGGAGTTTTTCTAAGCGGACCCAAGGATCTTCAGTTAGGAAGCGGTAGGCCGTATCAAAGGTCGCCCCGCCCCAGACTTCTTGGGAGAAGATGGCTGGGTTAGCCGCCTCCATTTGTTTAGCCGCCTTGAGCATGTCGCGGGTCCGCATCCGGGTCGCGATCAAACTCTGGTGGGCGTCCCGCATGGTGGTTTCAGTTAAGAGAACTTCCTTGCTGTCATGGATATAGCGCTGGACGCCAGAGGCCCCTTCTTGGTCGAGAACCTGTTTGGCGGTCGGACGGTCTAAAGAAACGGCTTCTAAGTCAGGAATGTGAGCCGGACGGTAGTGGGGCTTATCTTTTTGTTGTAAGCCTGGGAAACCATTGACGGTCGTGTCCCCAATATATTGGAGGATCTTATTACCCCGGTCGCGGTTACGCTCCTTAGGGAAGTCGAAAAGTTCGGGGGTATTGTCGATAAAGGTGGTGGTGGCTTGGCCACTGGTAAAGGTCGGATGGGTGAGCACATTCATTAGGAATGGAATATTATTGTGGACACCCCGGATCCGGTATTCCCGTAGCCCCCGGGCCATCTTCCGCACCGCATCTTCAAAGGTCATGGAATGGGAAACCAGCTTGGTTAAGAGAGAATCATAATAAGGCGATACCTCGGTATTGGTATAACCATTTCCAGCGTCTAACCGTAGACCAAATCCCCCCGGTGACCGATAAGTATTAATTTTCCCGGTATCAGGGAAGAAATGGTTGGCAGGGTCTTCCGTCGTGATCCGACATTGGATGGAATAGCCAATTAAGGGCATTTCTTCCTGCTTAGGAATTCCTATCTCTGCTAAAGTCTTCCCTGCTGCGATTTGGATCTGAGCTTGGACAATGTCGATACCGGTAATTTCTTCACTGACCGTGTGTTCCACTTGGACCCGGGGATTGACCTCAATAAAGTAGAAATCATCACCAGAAACCAGGAATTCGACAGTTCCCGCATTGACATAGCCCACATTTTCCATCAATTGCCGAGCGGCTTCACAGATCCGTAGTCTTAAGTCATGGTCTAAGGAAACGGAAGGCGCCATTTCCACTACTTTTTGGTGGCGACGCTGGATCGAACAGTCTCGTTCCCATAGGTGGACCACATTGCCGGCTTGGTCGCCTAAGATTTGGACTTCAATGTGCTTAGGGTTTTCAATGTATTTTTCCGCATAAATTTCATCAGAACCAAAGGCAGTCTTGGCTTCACTTTTAGCGGTCTTATAGGCTTCTTCCACTTCATCGTCAGAGCGGACTACCCGCATCCCCCGGCCACCGCCACCTAGGGCAGCTTTGACCATAATCGGATAACCCACCTCCTTGGCAAAGGCCTTGACCTCTTCAACCGATTCCACATCCCCTTCAGTCCCGGGAACTTCTTGGATGCCTGCCTGATGGGCAGCAGCCTTGGCTTTAATCTTGTCCCCAAACATGTCTAGGGTATCGGTATTTGGTCCGATGAAGATAATCCCCTCTTCCCGGCAGCGACTAGCAAATTCTTGATTTTCAGAGAGAAAGCCATAGCCGGGATGGATGGCATCAGCCTGGGTTTCCTTAGCGATACGGATAATATCTTCAATGTCTAAATAGGCATCAACAGGTTTCTTGCCGGCGCCAACCAGGTAGGATTCATCAGCCTTAAAACGGTGGACACTGGTTTCATCTTCACGGGCGAAGATAGCCACAGTTTCAATGCCTAATTCATAGCAGGCCCGAAAGACCCGAATAGCAATCTCGCCACGGTTGGCGACTAAGACTTTTTTAATCATAATATTCCCTCCGTTAATGCTTGAATTAGCTTTGCCTATGAAAGCGGTTATAATAGCCTCATTATAACACAAGAAATTAAGAAAGCTGTTGAGCAAGCATCATCCGGCGGTTACGATAGTCAATGGCTAGGGCCAAGCCTACCATAATACCAGTTGTCATGATTGAGGAACCCCCGTAGGAAATAAAGGGAAAGGTAACCCCGGTAATGGGGATAAGACCAGTGATCCCTCCCAGGTTGACAATGGCCTGGCTGAGGAAATAGAACCCCACGCCAATCATGACCAATTGGTAGAAGTTATTTTGAATTTTCTTGGCCCGGTAGAAAATATAGAAGGTGAGATAGAAATAAAGGGCCAAGATTACAAAGAGGCCGATAAAGCCGTACTCTTCACCGATGATCGCCATGATAAAGTCGGTATGGGCTTCAGGCAGGTAGCCGGTCTTTTGGATACTGTTGCCTGGTCCTTGACCCAGTAACCCCCCCATGGCTAAGGCATAGAAAGAGTTGACTAGTTGCAGTCCCGAGCTCTTGGCGACTTTGAAGGGATCAGTAAAGGAAATAAAGCGCTGGATCCGGTAGTTGACGTCCCCTGAACCCGAAAAATCGAAGAGGTTCAAAAACCCTATCACGAGGACATAGGCTAAGGCGCCTAGTCCCAGGGTTCTGAGGGTATACTTACTGGAAATTCCTGAAGCTAAGGTCATGCCTCCTAAGATTAAGCCTAATAAGAGGACTCCCCCAGTATCTGGGAAAGTGAGGACCAGCCCCAGCCAGAAAAATAAGGCCAAAGGAAGGACCAGGTTGGCCTTCACCGTCTTAAAGAAGCCCTTATTCAAGATCGCCAAGCGGTGGCGGTCTAGGTAGTCGGCCCAGAGCAGAATCATCACGGGCTTAAGAAATTCGACCGGTTGAATCGAAATCGGCCCCAAAATAATCCAGCCCTTGGCCCCGTTAATGGCTGGCATCAAAAAACGCACCACCAGGAGGAGGACTGTCATCACTAAGAGCAAGCCACTTCTGAACTTAGGTTTTCTGAAGTAATCAGGCTTAAAACGATAAGTCACCAAGCCAACAACTGTCCCAATGAAGGCAAAAACAACCTGGCGGACAATATAAGTGGTGGCCGATTCATAGCCGGTTTCTTGAAGGGACCGGTAACTGGAAGCCGAAAAGACCCCAATCAGACCGAGCACCAGCAAGAGAAAACTAGGAATCAGGATATGCTGGTTTAAACCCCAGGAAAAGTTTTGAAAAATCGGATGGGAAAACTTCGCTTTTTTTCTGGCCTTTTTACTTTTTTATTGGATTTTGCTTGGCTAGCCTTGCCTTGACTAGCTGAATGAATCAATCGCATCAAAACGCTCCTCATTGATTATATTCTATAAATTAAAGATTACATGCTGACCTATTTTTCAATTATAGCATAGCTAACATGAAAAATAATGAGACCAAAAGAAAAAGGCCAAGACAAAAGTCTCAACCTTTATTCGACTAGTCCGCTTCAATCAGCATCTTTAGTCATTTTTCTTTTTACGCTTGTTGTAACGGGCCCGTTCGCTCTTGTTGAGGATTTGTTTGCGGAGACGAACATTTTCTGGAGTCACTTCACAGTATTCATCGTCATCCATAAATTCAAGCGATTGTTCCAGGTTTAGGATCCGTGGTGCCTTGATGGTAGCGGTTTGGTCCTTGGTTGCTGAACGGACGTTAGTTAAGTTCTTAGAACGAACAATATTCACGTCAATGTCCGCTTCACGGGCATTCTCCCCAACAATCATGCCTTCATATACTTCGGTCCCCGGTTCAACAAAGATGGTTCCGCGGTCTTCAACCTGCATGATCCCATAAGTGGTAGCCTTACCGGTTTCGGTAGATACTAAGGCCCCATTACGACGGCCACCGATTTCTTCCTTAATCACAGCTTGGTATTGTTCAAAGGTATGGTTTAAGATCCCGTAACCATGGGTCATTTGCACAAATTCAGTAGAGTAACCAATCATCCCCCGGGAAGGCACTAAGTACTCTAAACGCGCGGTTCCCCGTCCAGTGTTTTCCATATTACGCATGGTCCCATGGCGTTCATTTAAGGATTGAATCACGGCACCTTGGTATTCTTCTGGCGTATCGATTTGTACGGCTTCAAAGGGTTCGCATTCTACTCCGTCAATAACCTTGCGGATAACTTTTGGCCGCGATACTTGAAGTTCAAAGCCTTCGCGACGCATATTTTCAATCAAGATGGAAAGGTGGAGTTCCCCACGACCAGAAACGACCCATTGGTCTGGTTGGTCGGTATCTTCAACCCGTAAGGAAACATCGGTGTGAAGTTCATATTTCAACCGTTCTTCAATCTTACGTGCGGTCACCTTATCCCCTTCACGACCAGCGAATGGTGAGTCGTTGGTTAAGAAGGTCATTTGTAGGGTTGGTTCATCGATGTGTAAGGCTGGTAGGGTTTCTTGAACTTCAGTATCGGTCACGGTTTCACCCACGTAGATGTCTTCCATCCCAGAAACGGCAATGATGTCGCCGGCCTTGGCTTCATCGATTTCAATCCGGTCTAAACCGAGATAACCGAATAATTTAGTGACCCGGAAGTTCTTTTGACTACCGTCTAACTTGTTTAAGGTCACGGTATCGCCCACTCGGATGGTTCCACGGAAGACCCGGCCCACTCCGATACGACCTACATAGTCATTATAATCGAGCATGCAGACTTGGAATTGGAGGGGTTCATCTTCATTATCTTCTGGAGCAGGAATGTTTTCCAGAAT
The DNA here is from genome assembly GCF_000193205.1 of Aerococcus sp. Group 1. Lineage (NCBI taxonomy): Bacteria > Bacillati > Bacillota > Bacilli > Lactobacillales > Aerococcaceae > Aerococcus > Aerococcus sp. Group 1. The sequence goes on from NC_015278.1 coordinate 1,599,709, forward strand.
ACTATCAAAGAGAGGATCCATGGTCTTTTCTTGTTTTTCAGGATCTGGAGCCAAACTTGAAGTCCCGTTCACAGCGGAAGCATAAACGACGGGAAATTCAATCTGACTCTCATCGGCTCCCAGTTCAATAAAGAGATCTAAGACTTCGTCAACCACTTCTAGGGGACGGGCTGCAGGCTTATCAATTTTATTGACCACAACCACGGCTGGTTTACCCGCTTCAAAGGCCTTTTGGAGGACGAAACGGGTTTGAGGCATGGTCCCTTCAAAGGCGTCCACCACTAAAACCACGCCATCCACCATGGTCATAATCCGTTCCACTTCACCACCGAAGTCGGCGTGGCCTGGAGTGTCCATGATGTTAATCCGGGTGCCCTTATAATTCACCGCAGTGTTCTTAGCTAAGATAGTAATTCCGCGTTCACGTTCAATCGCATTGGAATCCATGGCACGGTCAGCCAGCTGGGTACGCTCATCCAGTGTATCTGATTCTTCTAAGAGTTGGTTCACCAACGTTGTCTTCCCGTGGTCAACGTGAGCAATAATTGCGACGTTACGAATATCATTGCGATTTCCCATTATTTTAATTCCTCCAAACAAAATAATAATGAACTTGTTTTGATTTTCTGTTAATGCTTTTGGTTTTTACAGACGATTCATTGTAACACTCATCTGTCTAAAATCCTAGTTTTTTATCAGTTGGGAAAAAACTAGGATTTATCCGTTCGACTGCAGTCAAGCAAAAGTTTGGTTAACAGTCGATGGACAAGAGCGACTCCCCTAATCGCCTTCCTGCACTGAGCGTTCATAGAGGTCACGGAAGGTCTGATAGGCGCTAGGATAGGCAATCACAGAAGCATTGGCTTGCATGAGATTAAGGGCTTGGCCATCGAGCTGGGTCAGTTTCAAAGGACTTTCATTGACTAGGGCCACCCCTGCCGCTAAATCCCAAGGCTTGAGGGCTAAGGCGGCATATAGGGACAATTCCCCTTTTAAGACATTGAGAATTTCCAAACCCGCACTGCCGTTGTAGCGAATCCCTAAGGACTGACTGACCAGGTCTTTAGCATGGTAGCGGTCATCGAGTAAGATTTGCCGGTTAAGGGCGATCAGACTCTCACTGATAGCTAGGTCGTCATAAGGGACTTGGTAGACTTGACCATTGCGTTGGATCCCTTGGCCCTTGACAGCTGAAAAATAGTCATCATTCATCACATCATAGATGGCGCCAAGTTGGACATCCCCATCCAAGGCAAAGGCCACCATAATAGCAAAGTGGTTATGCTGGCAGACAAAATTTGTGGTCCCGTCAATGGGATCAATGATCCAGACTGGTCCTTCCAAGCTGTCAATCTGGCCTTGTCCCCCCTCTTCACCTAAGATCTTATCTTGAGGAAAGTGGGCCTTAATCTGACTACGGATAAATTTTTCGGTCGATTGATCGAGATTAGTCACTAGGTCTTTAGGATTGGACTTGGTTTGAACGATCAAGGGATTCTTCAAGCCTTCATGAATCTGATCAGCAGCTTGGTAAATCCACTGTCTCACCAATTGGGCACGTTTATTTAAATCCAAAAGATTACCTCCTTTAATATAGATAGTTTCCATTTAATCCTGCCCTACACTCTTTATGCTAGACTTAAAAGGGCGAAAAACTTTAAGCCATTTTTATTGTTTTACTGGATTCTTGCTGGGCTTTCTTCACAGTAGGATAGAGTTCATAACCTGAGGCTTGGGCAAATTCCTTGGCTAATTGTTTTTCTTCCATCTTACTTGGTATAATTTTCTTAAAGCCCTTGTACTTGTCGAGAAACTCCTGGCGGTCAATACCGCCTTCATAAGCCGCCTCCAAGGCAACCCATAAAGCAATCACATCAGCAATCTCTTGACTAGAACATTCAAAGGGAAAGGGATAAGAATAAGCTTTCATGTTTATTTCCTCTCTTAATATTAACTATATTTATTATAGCAAACAAAAACAGCTAATAAAGAAATAGAGTGTGACAGTCACAACAAAGAACAATCATTTTTAATTAAAAACTCTGGAATATTAATTTCAGCCATAAAGTCATTAATAAAGGAGCATCACTATGCGTTTAGATAAATTTATTGCTAATTTTACCCTCTATAGCCGTAAAGAAGTCAAAAAGTTAATCAAGGCCAAACGGATTACAGTGAACGATTCTATTGCCAGCCGACCAGAAATGCAGATTGACGAAGAGACAGATACCATTAGTCTAGACGGGCAATGGATCGGATATGAACCCTACATTTACTACCTGCTCAATAAACCGCAAAATTGTCTATCTACTACCCGTCCCGGTCCCACATCGATTGTGACGGATTTCCTTCCAGCCAACGAAGTTGAAATTTACCAACCTTTTCCCGTGGGGCGCTTAGATAAGGATACCGAGGGCCTACTCCTTCTGACTAATGACGGCGACTTCGCCCATGACCTCCTCTCACCCAAGAAATTAGTCAGCAAGGAATACTATGCTGAGATTGAAGGTATTGTGACTGAAGAGGATGTCAAAGCTTTCGCTAAAGGGTTAACTATCGACCAAGGCGACCACTGTGCCCCTAGTCAGCTAGACATCTTAGCCACTGATCCAGCCAAGAACCGGTCGGAAATCACCGTGACCTTGACAGAGGGCAAGTATCACCAGGTCAAGCGCATGTTTCAAGCGGTCGGGAAAGAGGTTATCTACCTACAACGCTTTCGAATCGGTTCGCTTTACCTGCCTGAAGAACTTGAGCTCGGTACTGCCTTTAAACTCCTCCCTGAGGAAGCCCAATTAGCTTTAAAAAACGAGACCGACTAAAAGTCCAATCCATATCAAATAAAAAACTCCTCATTGCCGCCCTGGCTCTAAATCAACAGAGTCCTAAAGCAAACATTGAGGAGTTTTTATTTGTCATTTTATCCGGCAAATTTCAACCGCTTAGCTAGGCGTGATAGGAGGAAGCAGGTGATCCAATAGAGGAAGGTCATCGCCACAAAAATTGGAATCACATAAGAGGTTTCCTGACCATAGATAATCCGGGCATTATGGGTCAGCTCTGGCAAGGAAATCACCGTTGCTAGGCTGGTGTCCTTAATGAGAGCAATCAGCTGACTGACAATGGACGGTAACATGGACCGGATCGCTTGGGGTAGGATAATTAAAATAATCACCTGACCACGGGTGAAGCCAGTTGAAAGCCCCGCCTCCATTTGCCCCTTAGGCACGGCATTCATCCCACCACGAATGATTTCTGAAATCATGCAAGACTCAAAGATGGTCATCGCTGCCACCGCTGCCCAAAAGATATTCAAGCGTAGGCCGATTTGTGGTAAGGCAAAGTAAGTAAAAAATATAATTAATAGCAAGGGTAAATTACGGATGGTATCAACAACTAAGCCTACTCCCTTGGCTATAAAAGGGAGCTTGAGGTAACGAATGACTCCTAAGAATGTCCCTAAGAGTAAGCTCAAAAGGATGGTTATCCCGGTGACCTTCAAAGTCACCCATAAGCCTTCTAAGAGAAAGGAAATATTTACCCAAGAAAAAGCATCAGAAAAATTCATGATCATCCCTCCTAGTTACTCAAGCGCCGTTCTAGATACTGCATCAAGGCAGTCAGTGGTATGGTTAACACTAAGTAGAACAAAGCCACTAAGATATAAGAATCAAAGGTATTAAAGGTTTCGCTAGCAATCAAGTCTCCAAAATACATCAAGTCTAGCCCAGCAACCATAGCTAAGATACTCGAGTTCTTCACTAGGTTAATGAACTGGTTGCCTAGGGGTGGGATCACGATGCGAACGGCTTGGGGAAAGATAATGTAGACCATGGTCTCAGTCGCGGTGAAACCCTGAGATAGCCCCGCCTCCATTTGTCCATGGGGAACGGCTTCAATTCCCGACCTTACCACATCAGCAATAAAGGCCGAAGTATAGATAGTGAGACCGATTAAACCGGCAGTAAATCCATTTAATTTCACCCAGTATAAGGGCACCACCACGTAGAAAAACATTACAATAATTAACAAGGGAATATTGCGGAAAAATTCCACATAAATGTCTCCTAGCATCCGTAAGCCCTTAGGATGGCTGGTTTGCATAATCCCCACCAGACTCCCGATGACTAAGGAAAAAACTAAGGCTAAAACACTGACCATGATGGTATTCTTAAAACCGAGGAACAATTCACTGGAATAGTTATTCAATAATTGAAACATTTTACTTCCCCTCCTTCACGTCATTAGCAATAGACGCTTCTTGGGCCTGGTCACCAAACCACTTCTTGAAAATAGCTTGATAGCTGCCGTCAGCAACCATGTCTTTTAAGCCCTGATTGATGGCTTGGCGAAAGTCGTCTTGACCTTTATTGACCGCAATCCCATAAGGCTCCCGGGTAAAGGTAGATCCCGCAATATGGTAGTCGGGATTTTCCTTACTGATCCCCAAAAGAATAGCATTATCAGTGGTCATAGCTTGGCCTTGACCAGATTTCAGAGCAGTGAAGGCTTCCGAATAATTTTCCAATTCCAAGACCTTGGCCTCAGGGGCGTGTTCTTTAATTCTTTGTGCTGAAGTAGACCCTTTAACGGCGAGAACCGTATGGTCAGGTCCCAGATCCTCAACCCCCTTAAGCTTGACATCTGGTCCTACTAAGAGGGCTTGCCCGGCATTAAAATAAATATCAGAAAAATCGACCTGTTTTTTTCGTTCGTCAGAAATGGTCATAGTGGCAATAATAGCGTCGATATTGGCATTTTTGAGTAATGGAATCCGGGTTTTAGAGGTCACTTCGACAAATTCTGCTTGAGCATTGGGGCCGACGATCCGCTTGGTCAATTCCTTAGCGATATCAATATCAAAGCCCTCAACTTCTCCTTTTTCAATGTTGTAAAAGCCGAATAAATTGGTATCCACCTTGACTCCCCAACGAATCTTAGGGGCTTGGTCAGTTTGCAAGCGGTCCATAATATTTTTCTCACTCACAGACTTCCCACAGGCACTGAGCAAACACAACAGGCCTGTCAGGGCGAGGAGCAAGAGCTTTTTACCTGGATTTTTCATGGTAGACCCTCCTTTTATAAGCCTTCAAGGGAGGAGATAAAGTCCCGCGCCCGTCGAGATTTTGGTTGACTGAAGAATTCCTCACTCGGACGATCTTCGACAATTTCACCGGCCTCCATAAAGATAGTCCGGGTTGAGACATGACGGGCAAAGCGCATTTCGTGGGTGACTACCACCATGGTCATTTGATCACGTTGGGCAATGCCTTGCATAACTTCTAAGACTTCACCGACCATTTCTGGGTCCAGGGCTGAAGTGGGTTCATCGAAAAGCAAGACCTTAGGCTTCATAGCCAGTCCCCGAGCAATGGCCACTCTTTGCTTTTGACCACCAGAGAGTTGGCTTGGATAAGAATCTCGCTTGTCCCACATATTCACGCGTTTGAGTAGCCGCTCTGCACGCTCATAAGCTTCTTCTTTGGTCTTTCCAATGACCTTAATCGGTGCCAGGGTCACATTCTCCATAACGGTCATATGCGGATACAATTCAAAGTGTTGGAAGACCATGCCAAAGTCACGGCGGATTTGACGGATATTGGTTTTAGGATCAGCAATATCCTCGCCATCACAATAGAGATGACCACTAGAAATCTCTTCCAGGCCATTAATACACCGCAAAAGGGTCGACTTACCAGACCCAGACGGCCCAATCAAGGTGACCACCTCTCCCTCAGCAATGCCAAGGTTAATATCTTTTAAGGCATGAAAATCCCCGTAATACTTTTCCACATCTTTAAATTCAATGATCATTTTTCTCACTCCAATCCTGCGATAACCAAATATGTTATATTTTCTTACATATTTGTTATGGTTGTTTATATTTTACGTATTTACTTCTGAATTGTCAAACTATTTTACATATAAATTTAAGGGTTCTTTATTATTTATTAATAAAATAAGTTATTAGCTAATTATTTCAAGAAAAACCGGTTTTTATGTGTTACTTTTTTTAACAATTTTAAGCAAAAAAGCGCATAAAAAAAAGACCGCATGTTAGCATGCAGTCTTCTCTATCAAGTTTAAGCCATTAGTTTTTAAACAGCTTTGATTCTTTGACTAAGATCCTTAAGACCTGTTGACCGGCCATAATAATCTCATAAAGGGGGCGCACATCTTCCGATACCCGGCCTAAAGTTCTTAAATAAATTTCACCATCACCCGCTAAACACAGGTGGAAATAGCCGGTGTGGACCCGGTTAAGCCGGTTAATTTCATCTAAGGCCTCGCCTCGTTGGTTATAGTCCTTCACATAGGCTAGTTTACTGTAGGTAATTTGATAATCCACCGCCGGGTCTTCCTTACCGTCGATAATGATGGCTACAGGGATAACCTCCCTATCCGGTAGCTGCATTCCCATTCGGAAGAGTTTCTGTCCACCCTCCAGCTTAGATTCTTCAACCGGGACGCCTCCTTTTAAGGCATAATCCTTAAATTTATCAGTAATTTTACTCATAGCGACACTCCATCCTAGTCTTTTTTTCCTTAGTATGGCTAAGAAATCCCTAAAGTGCAAGTCATAGATCATTGATTAGTCACATATTAGCTAATAAAAAAGCCCTTGCCGGTGTAGTGACCCCCAAAAGTTGGACTAAGAATTCAACTTTTGGGGGTTATTTTTATGTCTAAATATTCATTAGAATTTAAACTGAATTTAGTAGGAGACTATATTGCGAAAAAAGGAAGTTATCGAACCTTAGCTAATAAAGCAGGAATAGATCCTTCTATTTTACGAAGGTGGGTTAATAACTATTATGAATTTGGTGTAGATGGTTTAAAGAAAAGGCGGACTCAACAGGTTTATACTGTTGAATTCAAATTAAATGCGATAGAATTGTATGAAAGTACGGAAATGAGTTATCGCGAATTGGCCAATTCATTAAACATGAATAATCCAAGTCTAATCGCTAATTGGCGAAGAGCTTATCATGAAAGAGGACTTGATGGCCTTTCCGCGAGGAAAGGAAGGCCACCTAAAGTGTCTAAAAAGAAATCACAAATCAATCAAATAAAGGATAGCAGCGAAACCAATCAGTTAAGTGAAGCAAAAATAAAGGAACTTGAACAACGGATTACGGATTTAGAAATTGAGAACAAATTTTTAAAAGGATTGAGGAGACGTGTGGCTCAAAGAGTCAAGCGAGAAAAGAAGAAATAGTGACCGAAATCACACGTCTCCATGATGAAAAATATGCTTTAAAAGATATTCTTAGCGTTTTAAAGTTTCCTAAATCGACCTACTTTTATTGGAAAAATAAAGATGAGGAAATTGATAAGGATGCCGATTTAAAAGAGGAAATGAAAGACATCAGAGAAACCCATAAGGATTATGGTTATCGAAGAATGCGAGCTGAACTGCTTTCCCGTGGTTATAAGGTCAGTAAAAACAAAGTTCAACGCCTAATGAAAATTATGGGGATACAGGTCACTAGCTATACTAGAAAGACAAGAAAATATAATTCCTACAAAGGAACGATTGGAGAGATAGCGCCAAATCGTATCAACCGGCGGTTTGATTCGACCATTCCTTATCAAAAAATAACAACAGACACAACAGAATTTAAATACTACTATGCCGATGATTCTGGGAATTATCAAACTGGAAAACTCTATTTAGATCCTTACATGGATCTATTTAATCGAGAAATTATTTCTTTTAAGATAACACATCAGCCTAATGGACAAAGCATGTTGGAGGGGCTACAAGCTGCCATTGAAGCAAGTAAATTATGTCCATACAGAAGAACCTTTCATTCTGATCAGGGCTGGGCCTATCAAATGAAAAGTTACACCCGGCTCTTGAAGGATCACCGAATTTTTCAAAGTATGTCTCGTAAAGGAAATTGCTTAGATAATTCGCCAATGGAGAATTTCTTTAGTCTACTAAAACAAGAAGTCTACTATGGTCGGACTTATCATTCCTTTGAAGAATTAGCACAAGCGATTGAAGATTTTATAATCTATTACAATGGTGAAAGAATCAAAGAAAAATTAGATTTTAGGAGTCCTATAGAATTTCGTCTTCATCACGCTTCTTTCGCCGCTTAATGATTACACATAAACTTTAAACTTATCAAGAGCCGCTACGCTCTTCCTCTTGACAAGTTTAAATTTCTGAGTAAATGTGTCGGCAAGAAATAAGCAAGAACTGTAAGCAACAAAAAAGAGCTGGCCAAAGGCCAACTCACTATATATAAAGTCCAACTTATTGGGGTCACCATACGGAGCAAGAGCCTTTTTTGTATTATTTTATGCTTACATATGGATTGGCATACCAAGAACGCCTTCTGCTGTATCCATTAAGCTTTCCCCGAGGGATGGGTGGCCATGAATAGTTAGGGCGATATCTTCAGCATTCATGCCCGCTTCAATAGCTAAGCCAGCTTCAGCCATCACATCTGATGCGCCAACGCCGACCATTTGGGCACCAACAATCACCTTGTCATCCTTAGTAGCTACTAAGCGAACGAAGCCTTCTTTTTGATTTAATGACAAAGCCCGTCCATTCCCAGCTAATGGAAACTTGGTTGCTTTCACATCAAGACCTTGGTCTTTGGCTTCTTTTTCGGTTAGACCATAGGAAGCAATTTCAGGGTCAGTAAAGGCAACGGAAGGCATTACCTTGTAGTCCACTGCAGCGGCTTTACCAGAAATGGCTTCCGCAGCAATTTTACCTTCGTAGGAAGCTTTGTGGGCTAAAGCAGCACCAGGAACCACGTCACCGATCGCGAAGATATTCTTCACGCTGGTACGACCTTGGTTATCAACTTCAATTAGGCCACGGTCATTCTTCTTAACACCTAAGGCTTCTAAGCCGAGATCTTCAGTGTTAGGACGACGACCAACACAGACTAAGACATAGTCCGCTTCAACTTCGTTAGCCTTACCGTCAATTTCATATTTAACGGTTACAGAGTCCCCGTTATCGACAGCTTCCTTAGCCATGGCGTTAACATGGATATCCATGCCTTTGGCTTTCATGCCTTTTTCGACAACCTTAACCATATCCTTTTCAAAGTTAGGTAAGATTTGAGGAGAACCTTCTAAGATGGTGACTTGGCTGCCGAGGTTAGCATAAGCTGAACCGAGTTCGGCACCGATGACCCCACCACCGATAACAACAAGTTTCTTAGGCACTTCTTTTAAGTTTAAGGCACCTGTGGAGTCAATGACACGGCCACCAAACTTAAAGCCTTTGATTTCAATTGGATGGGAACCTGTTGCAATGATTGCGTGTTTGTAGCTATAAAGTTGGTGTTCATCACCTTCACCCATCACGGTTAATTCACGTTCATTGTTGAAGAAAGCTTCTCCGCGGATAATTTCCACTTTATTTTTCTTCAATAGCATTTCTACCCCACTGGTTAGGGTTTTAACCACGCTATTGTCTTTCCATTCTTGTGTTTTGGTGAAATCTAAGCTAGCTTTTGAATCCACACCAAAGACGTCTAAACCGCCATTGGCTTCATGGTAAGCATGTCCAGCTTGGATTAAAGCCTTGGAAGGAATACAGCCAACGTTTAAGCAGACACCACCAATATATTCACGTTCAATAATGGCTACTTTTTGTCCCATTTGGGCTGCGCGGATCGCCGCAACGTATCCGCCAGGTCCAGCCCCAACAACGACTGTATCCAATTCAATTGCCATTGCACCTACAACCATTTACTAACTACCTCCTTAAGATTCCATTAATAATAATTCAGGATCGCTAAGCAGACGACCAACTTCGTTCAAGGCTTTTTGTCCTGTTGCGCCGTCGACGATACGGTGGTCGAATGTTAATGAAAGTTTCAATACTCGACCAACTGCTAATTCACCATTATCGTCAACTACAGGTTGTTGCACAATTGCACCAAAGCCTAAAATGGCAACCTCTGGGTAGTTAAGAATTGGGGTGAAGTATTCCCCGCCAACTGAACCGATGTTAGAAATTGAAACAGTACCGTCTGACATGTCAGCAGCCTTCAATTTACCTTCATGGGCCTTGGCAGCTTTATCATTAATTTCATCAGCAATATCAAACATGGATTTGCGGTCTGCATTATGAACTACAGGAACGTATAATCCTTGATCAGTATCAGTAGCAATACCAATGTTGTAATATTTCTTCAATAAGAATTCTTGGGCGTCATCATCAACTGAAGCGTTAAGCATTGGGTATTTCTTAACTGCAGCAATTAAAGCTTTCACTGCATATGGTAAGAAGGTTAACTTGGTATCACGTTCAGCAGCAATACCCTTGAATTTCTTACGGTGATCCCATAGCTTGGATACTTCCACATCCTTGAACAAGGTCACTTGAGGAGCAGTGTATTTAGAGGTTTCCATGGATTTAGCGATAGCTTTACGCATTGGAGTCATCTTCACGTGTTCTACATCGCCGTCTTCATGGCTTTCCTTCTTAGGTGCAGCTTTCTTAGCAGGTTCTTCGCTGGCTTTAGCACTTGTTGCTTCAGCAGCTGGAGCACTTGCGCTTGCAGCTTGTCCGTCAAAGTTATCAATGTCTTCTTTGAGAACACGGCCATTCTTACCGGTACCTGCAACTTGAGAGATGTCAACACCTTTTTCACGCGCATATTGACGCACGGAAGGCATTGCTAATACACGTTTGTTTGGATCAGCGGTTTGTGGAACGCCACCGTTGCCATTAGCTGCACCGGTTGCTCCTTCATTGCCTTCGTCAGCTTTTTCAAGTTGAGCTGGAGAAGCTGGAGTTGAAGATGGTGCTGAGCCTTCGCTGTTATGTTCTGGTGAGTCGATTTCAGCAAGAACATCACCCACATTGGCTACTTCACCGGCAGGCACAATGATGTTCTTAATGGTACCAGCAACGGGTGCGTATACTTCTTCAACGGATTTGTCATTTTGAATTTCAACAACCGCAGTATCTTCAGTGACTTCGTCGCCTTCACTGACTAGCCATTCAGCGATCTCACCTTCGGCCATTCCTTCACCAACATCTGGTAGGCGGAATTGGTAATATCCGGTACTTGCATTAGCTGAAGGAGCTGAGGCTTCTTCACTAGCTGGAGCTTCAGAAGCTGTATTATCACTTTCTGGTAAACCTTCCCCTGAGAAGTCAATCAAAGGTTCCCCAACGATAGCTACGTCACCTTCCTCAACGTATAATTTTTCAATTTTACCGCTTACAGGTGAAGCGATTTCTTCAACAGATTTATCATTTTGGATTTCAACAAGAACATCTTCTTCTTGGACGGAGTCTCCGACAGCAACGTGCCAGCTAACAACTTCGCCTTCGCTCATGCCTTCACCGACGTCTGGCATATTAAAAGTATATGTCATCTTTTTTCATCATCCCTTCTTAGCTTAAGTGATTCAATAGGATTACTTATTTCTAGAAATTAACTGTGTTCTTAACTGCTTCTTTGATGTCATCAGCATTTGGCAACCAGTCATTTTCTGCTAAACCAAATGGGTAAACTGTATCAGGAGCTGATACGAATTCAATTGGTGATTCTAGAGAAAGAATGAAACGTTGAGAAATTTCAGCGATCACATTGTTACCTGCACCAGCTTCACGTTGAGCTTCTTGCACCATGACAACACGGCCGGTTTTTTCAACAGATTTACCAATGGTTTCATAGTCAACTGGTGAAATCGTCCGTAAGTCAATGACTTCAACAGAAATATTTTCTTTTTCTAATTCTTCCGCAGCCTTAAGCGCTTCACGTACCATGTAACCATAAGCGATCACAGTAACGTCAGAGCCTTCACGAGCCACATTGGCTACACCTAGAGGAATGGTATATTCTTCTTCAGGAACTTCTTCACGGAATGAACGGTATAACTTCATGTGTTCAAGGAATAAGACTGGGTCATTGTCACGAATTGCTGAAGCAAGTAAACCTTTAGCTTCATAAGGACTTGATGGCACAACCACTTTCATCCCTGGGGTTTGGACAAAGAGACCTTCTACTGAATCCGCGTGCATTTCAGGTGTGTGAACCCCACCACCAAATGGTGAACGAACGGTAATTGGGAAGTTACGGGTTGCTCCATAACGGAAGCGGTAACGTGACATTTGTCCAGCTAAGGAGTCCATCACTTCAAATACGAAAGCGAAGAATTGGATTTCCATGATAGGACGGAAACCTTGGAGACAAAGTCCGATTGCCATACCACCAATACCTGATTCAGATAGAGGCGTATCACTTACACGGTCTTCACCATATTTATCAAATAAACCTTTAGAAGCACGGAACACACCACCGTTTTTACCTACGTCTTCACCGAAAAGTAAAATTTTATCGTCACGAGCCATTTCTTGGTCTAACGTTGCAGTGATGGCTTCTACCATTGTTTTTCCAGTTCTCTTGGCCATCCTTATTCACTCTCCTTCGCTTCATATTTTTCAATTTGTTCTTTAATGTTTTGTCCTGGTTCTTCAAACATGTTCTTCAAGAAGTCGGAAACTTTTTGCTTAGGTGCAGCTTCAGCTTTCTTGATGGCTGCTTGAACTTCTTCTTTAACGCTTTCGACATAGTCGCTTTCACTTTGTTCGTCCCAGAGACCTTTTTCTTCTAGGTATGCACGGAAACGAATAAGTGGTTCACGACTGGTCCAGCTTTGGATATCTTCATCGGTACGATAAATCTTAGGATCGTCACCGGAAGTGGAGTGAGCGCCGAGACGGTTGGTAATGGTTTCAATTAAGACTGGTCCGTTACCTGCTGCAGCCCATTCACGTGCTTGTTTAGCTACCGCATAAACTGCTAAGGCATCGTTACCATCCACTTGAACACCTGGCATACCAGCTGCAACGGCTTTTTGTGCTAAGGATTTGGCTGCTGATTGTTTATGACGTGGGGTGGAAATCGCAAAACCATTGTTTTGAATGAAGAAAACAATTGGTGCTTTATAGCGACCAGCATAGTTCCAAGCTTCATATGAGTCCCCTTGACTTGAACCACCGTCACCAGTATAGGTGTAAGTAACATTCTTAGAACCATTTAATTTTTGACCAACAGCATTACCCATACCTTGGATAAGTTGGGCCCCAATAATAATTTGTGGAGGCATTGCATGGAAGTCTTCTGGATAATCATTTCCTTCAACGTGTCCACGAGACCAATGGAAAGCCTTATCTACTGGTAATCCCTTAGCCACTAATTGTGGAATATCACGGTAACCTGGGAATAGCCAGTCATCTTGTTCAAAGGCATAAGAGCTAGCCATTTGTGAAGCTTCTTGTCCATAAGTTGGCGCATAGAAGCCTAAACGTCCTTGGCGAGCAAGTGCCATTGAGCGTTCGTGTAAGGTTCTTGAAAAGACCATCCGTTTCATTATTTCTACAAGTTGGTCGTCAGTTAAATCTGGCATAATGTCAGGGTTAACGACTTTTCCTTCCTCGTCTAGTATACGAACCATTTGGAACTGTTCGTCAATACCAGCAAGTTGTGCTTGATAATCTACTGGTTGTTTTGCCATCTGTACACATTCCTTTCTGTAAAGAAAATATTTTGCCATGCCTTGGCATTGGCTTATTCACCCTTCACTTCACTAATTTATCATGGAAAGGAAGCGAATTCAAACAATTGAGGTCCAAATCCTAACTTTCTATATTAGAACAGTTGCTTTATTTGTGTAAACGTTAACATGTGCGTAGTGATTGATTTCCTAAAAGTCTGGCTAAAGTACTTATATAAAGCCATTTTTAAAAATAATACAGGCGTTTGCAACTGTTATAATACTGTTATAGTCCAATTGAGAAAGCGCTTACCTTGTGAAATTTTTATTAATTGAGGGATACATTTATTGTTCTGATTCGATGATTTATGGCCTTAAAAAACGGCGAGATCCTTTTGACTTATTTGCTGTAATTTGAGAAAATGAATTAAAATATAAGATAGTTAATGGAGGATAAGCTGTATGTACTTAATGGATGACATAACCCGTGATGGTAATCCAGTTTTACACCGTGAAGCAGATACCATCACTTTTCCCTTAAATGAAGCGCAAAAACAAGCCGCTCACGATATGATGGAATACCTGTATAATAGTCAAGATGAAGAAAAGGGCCCTGAACTTGGTCTCCGCGCTGGTGTCGGTCTCGCTGCCCCTCAAGTAGGTATCGGCGAGAAGATGATCGCCCTTTTGGTTCCTAATATCGAAGATCCTGATTCCGATGAAGAGATTATTTTAGAAGGGGTTATGGTCAATCCAAAGATCATTAGTCATTCCGTAGAAAAAGTTTGCCTCAGAGAAGGCGAAGGCTGCCTCTCAGTCGATGACGATGTGTCCGGTTATGTGCCCCGCTACGCTCGCATCACCATTACTTACGATGATCTGGAAGGCAATCACTTTAAGAAACGTTTCAAAGGCTATCCTGCCATCGTCTTGCAACATGAAATCGACCACCTTGACGGTCACCTCTACTACGAGCGAATTAATAAAAGCGATCCATATTCCTTGGGCGAACACACCTATCTTTTAGGTGATGAGTTTTAATCCTTGACCAAGAAAAAAAGGACCTAGCTGATCCAGCCATTAAATTGGCTTGGAGCTAAGTCCTTTTTCTTATGCATTCAATTCTTGGGCAATTTGGGCAAAGATTCCAGCAGCAATCATCATTTTATCGGCTTGAGGCAAGGATCTTGCCCCCTTTTGACTAATGATGGTAACGGCATTATCTTCGCTAGAGAAACCGATGGCTTGTTGACTCACGTCATTAGCCACAATCATATCGATGCCCTTGGCGGCTAATTTCTTCTTCGCATAGTCAAGCACATGGTTAGTTTCCGCTGCAAAGCCAACCAAAAAGGTGCCTTCCTGGGAAAGGCTCTTGAGAATATCAGGATTTTCTACCAGGCTAATTTGTAAGTGGTCCTGGTCATTTTCTTTATTCTTCTTGATCTTCTCGGTGCTAGGCGTCTCGACCCGGTAGTCAGAAACAGCCGCTGCCATGATAATGATATCACTGGCCTCGTTCAATTCATGCATGACTTGGTAGAGTTGGCGGGCGTCTTTCACTTGACGGGTCTTAATAGCAGGTAAATGGGGTAAGCCTTGGGCCGTTGGAGTCATCACTAAGGTCACTTCAGCCCCTAAGAGGGCCGCTACATGGGCCAAAGCTAGGCCCATTTTTCCTGAGGAATGGTTACCGATAAAGCGGACAGGGTCGATGGCTTCCTGGGTGCCTCCAGCGGATACCGCGATCTTCTTTTCTTTAAAGGAGCTATTCTTAAGCACATTCTTTGCTTGATCGGCAAAGGCCTTCTCCAAAGCGACCAAAGCCTTCACTGCTTGCAAGACCTCAATGGGTTCAGGCATCCGCCCTTTGCCTTCATAACCTTCCGCCAAAAAGCCAGAGGCCGGTTCGATAACAATATCTCCCCTCTCTCTCAGGCTGGCGACATTATTAACCGTCGCAGGATTTTCCCACATCTTATTATTCATGGCTGGAACAAAAATCCGTGGGCAATCCATGGCTAATAAGGTAGCAGTTGCCTCATTATCCCCTAAACCCAAGCTCGCCTTAGCTAGGGTGTTAGCGGTAGCTGGTAGGACAACCACCAGGTCAGCCCAGTCAGCTAAATGAATGTGACCGATACTGTCTGGATAGGCCCCCTGTTCAGTTAAGGCGGGGTACTTGGTTAAGACCTCGAAGGTAAAGGGGCGGACAAATTGTTCAGCTGCCTCAGTCATCACTACCCTAACTTCAGCGCCGGACTTGATCAATAGACGCACAAAGTCTGGCGCCTTGTAAGCAGCAATTCCACCGGTCACGATCACAACGATTTGTTTATTTTCTAACACCTTAATCTCCTATCCTTTGGCAATCTCTCTTACCACTGTTTCCATTTCCTCCACTTCAATCACCCGTTCAGGCCGGCTATCCGCTTCAAGGATGGCTTGGATTGCTTGGGGATAGTCCAAGCCATTGGCCGCTTGCACTGCTTCTAAGAGCTCTAAATCACTTAAATGACTGTCGCCCTCATCGATCGATTCTAAAACGGCAGCGGGGAATTTAAAAGGACTAGCTGTCGACACCACAATACTTTCACCCGCTAACTGGTCCTTCACCTTGCCTAGGCAGGCGGAAGCCACGGCCGTATGGGGGTCCATGAGGTAATGGTCCTCTTGGTAAACGCGCTTAATTTCTGCTCTAGTTTCAGCTTCATCACTATAGGCTCCAATAAAGCTATCAAAGGCCGCTTTCACTTCTTGACCTAATTGGTAGTGACCTTCATCCTGTAATGCAGCCATCAAGTCTTTGACCGCTTGACTATCCTGGTCCACGGCGTAATACAAGAGCCGTTCCAGATTACTGGAGACCAAAATATCCATCGATGGAGATATAGTCAACTTAAAGGGGCGACGGCGATCATAAGTTCCGCTAGTGAAGAAGTCATAAAGGACGGTATTATCGTTAGAGGCACAGACTAGGCGGTCAATCGGTAGGCCCATTTGCTTAGCATAGTAGCCAGCCAATATATTTCCAAAATTCCCGGTTGGCACCGTAAAGTTGACCAAGTCCCCTGCTTGAATAGCGCCCTGTTTCAGTAATTGCCCATAGGCATAGAAATAGTAAACCACTTGAGGGAACAAGCGACCGATATTCATGGAATTAGCAGAAGAAAATTGGCTATGGTTGGCTTGAAGTTCCGCTGCTAAGTCCTTATCATTGAAAAGCTCCTTGACTTTACTTTGAGCGTCATCAAAGTTCCCTTTGACCCCAAAGACATAGGTGTTGTCTCCTTTTTGAGTCAGCATTTGTTTTTCCTGAATGCTGGAAACCCCGCCCTTGGGATAGAAGACAATGATCTTAGTCCCAGTCACGTCTTCAAAGCCAGCCATAGCGGCCTTACCGGTGTCTCCTGAAGTCGCGGTTAAAATGATAATTTCTTCATCGCGACCCAAGACTTTTTGGGCAGCCTTCATTAAATGAGGCAGTAGGGATAAGGCCATATCCTTAAAGGCAATCGTTGGACCATGGAAAAGCTCCAAAAGATAGTGGTCTGATAAGCCTACGACCGGTGCAATCCGGTCATCATCAAATTTTTCATCATAGGCGGCTTGGATACAGGATTGTAAAATGTCCTTAGGGAAATCATCAAAATAGAGGCTTAAAATTTGAAAGGCTAGTTCCTGGTAGGACAACTTGCTCATCGTCTCCCAATCTCCTTCGTAATGAGGAATCGATTTAGGAACATACAGCCCCCCATCAGGCGCTAGACCTTGCAAAATCGCCTCTGTTGACCGAACAGAAAGCTGACTATTTCTCGTACTTGTGTATAACATGGATAACCTCCTAGGTAAGCAGATATTATTGCCGTTATTTTACCATACTTAAGCCTTGAGTTGGTCCATTAGGAATTAAAAACTAGAAGTCCTTATTATTCTCTAGACAGCCGAAAAAGCGAATAACAGGAAATATTTTTCAAAAAGACTACAACTCTTGGCCTTTTTATGGTTAAATAGAAATTGAAAAACTATGGATTCTTGATCTATTATGGCCCTTTGTGCTATAATTGAGTAGTTTTTAGGAATTCAAAGAATTCATAAAAGTAATAATCAGGAGGTAGAATGATGAAATTTGTAGCAAAAACGCGTGATGCTGCAGGGACATCCGCTTCAAAGGCTTTACGCCGTGAAGACTTAGTTCCAGGTGTCGTGTATGCTAGTGACCTAGACCCTATCAAAATTTCAATGGAACGCCCAGACGTGGAAAAAATTGAACGTGATTTAGGGACTAACTCAGTTTTCGAATTAGAAATTGAAGGACAAGGAAGCCGTACTGTTTTCCTACGTGAAATTTCTCGCGCAGCGATTAAACCAATCGTTTATAACATTAGCTTACAAGCGATCAAGAAAGGTGAAAAACTTGAGGTTAACGTTCCTGTATCTATCGTTGGCGAAGAGAAGCTAGCTAACCCTGCTGGTGTGGCAGCCATCAACGTCTACGAAGTTACCTTACGTATTGACCCTGCTAAAGCACCAGAATACTTCACTGTGGATGTTAGCGGCTTAGACATTAATGACAGCGTTACTGCCGGAGAAGTTAAATTCGAAGGTATGGAAGACGCTGAATTAATTACCGATCCAGAAGAAGTTATCGTATCAGTCAGCGCTCCAGATGACGAACCTGAAGAAGATGCAGAAGCAGCTGTAGCCGCTGAACCTGAAGTTATCGGCGAAAAAGATTCTGACGAAGAATAATCACTTCATACAAAAAACGCAAGCCCAAGTGGACTTGCGTTTTTCTTTTGCTTTAATTGATTAGAAGAACATTTTAGCTGCAACAAAGACCAGGGCAAAGAGTGCCACTGATCCAGCGAAGCAAACCGCAAAGACTTTTTGACCCTTTTCAAAGACCACTTTAAAGTTCACATTTACCCCTAAAGCAGCCATTGCCATCCCTAAGAGAATGTAGGCCAAGTCAACTAAGTGGCCCACAATAGCCTCTGATAGTCCTGCATAGGTCCCAATCGCTGAAGAAATAATAAAACCTAACATGAACCATGGCCATTGAATCTTGGCATGGCTATTGCCATCACTCCGGCGACTAGCAATATAAGAGAAAATCAAGGATACGGGGGCTAACATTAATACCCGTGATAACTTAACAATCACGGCAATATTTTCTGAAGCAGCACCCCCAGCAGCACCAGCAGCTACCGCATGGGCGATCTCATGTAAGGAACCACCAGCTAGGACTCCGAACTGAACATCGGTTAAGCCCATGACTGGACGTAAGAGCACCATAATCAAGGTAAAAATGGTCCCCAGAATAGCGACCACGGCAACAGAAATCACCTCATCATCCTCATCGGTTTCAATAATGGGTGATAGGCCGAGCACAGCAGCTGCCCCACAGATCCCACAACCAGAAGCAGAGAGGAGGGATAATTTGCGTTCAATTCCAGCAGCCTTAGCCAGACTGTAAATTAAACCAATCGTAAAGGCAATCACCACAATAGCTAAGGTAATGGTTTTTACCCCGTGTTGGGCAAGAACCTCCAGGTTAAGCCGGAACCCCATTAAAATGATCCCCAGGCGTAAGAATTTATTAGAGATAAAGCCTGATCCCCCCTTAGCAATTCCCTTTAATTGGCCAGATGCTTGTAAAACCATCCCAATAATTAAGGCAATCACTAAGTGACCAATTAAGGATAAGCCAGGGAAGCCAGATAGCCATTTAGCAAATAATGATACCAATAATAACAGAATAAATGAGAGCCAAAAGCTCTTCTTTTTTAAAATGTCCATATCTTCCTCCTTAAAATAATAAAAGTACCTCAGAAGTCGCTTCTTATAACGGAAAAGGCTTCCGAGGTAGCTATTTTATTAGACCATAGTTTGGTTAATTTGTCCAAATTTTTTTAAAGAAATTTAAAATGTCTTTCTTTAGCCTTTAATGGTTAGGCCAGTATCATATTTCTTGTCATCGATGATTAATTTGACCTTGTATTCGCTCTTATCGAAACCATATTTTGTTACTACCGTACGAGTTTCCCGGTCATCCTTAGGTAGGAAGGTTCCGGCACACATGGCACCACGATGTCCCTTAGCAGTTGAGATGAAGTAACGACGGGTATCTTCTTGACCTTCAAGAACTAACATGACTAATTGACCCTTTTCAAACATAGCTTCAAAGGTGAACATATCTTCTTCATCGGTTAGACGAACATCGACCTTTTCTGGAACTGGTTCATTGACTTCTTCAGCTGGAATGTCATAGTCCATTTGGGCGGTTTCACCTAAGTAACCAAGAACACGACCAGCACCTAATTGTAGGTCATATTCGCCACCCTTCTTAGAATATAATGGGAATTTCTCAGCCCGGTAGTAGTTAGAACGCACGCTTAATTCATATTCTTTAACACCATGGTTCCATTCAACGGTAATGGATTCTAATTTAGCATCAGGGTCTTCTTGCATAGCAAATGGTCCTAATTCTTTAGATGGATTGCCTTGCCCATCATAGGCAATACCACCGGAGTGGATGAGGTAATGGTCTTCATTGTAGTAAACCACGTTACAAATATATGGTGAGAAGAATTCATAGCCACGTTCTTTACCATATTGCCAGACTTGTTCAATTTCCATGGTTTCGGTATCAATCTTGTAACGGACCCCACGTGAATAAGATTCTTCTGGTGTTAGGTACTTGTCTGGATCTTGAGCCCCGTAGTGGTGGTTGTCAAAGCACATCACGTCCCCGTCAGGAGTAATTAAGTTGGCATGTTGTTCATATTGCCAGTCAAATTCGCCGTCACCCACTGGAGTGAAGAGATACTTGTGGTATTCTTCTGGCCAGCCATCGGGATCAGAAATAATCCAGTTAATTTCTTCAGTATCGAAGTCAATGTTAACCATGGCATTAACGTGACGACCAGATAAGGTTAGGGAATTGGTATGCTCGTCATACCAAACCGCATTGTTGTGGAACCAGTCTTCTTCTGACCAGGAGCCTGATTTTTGAGCGCCGGGTTTTAAGAAATCGATATAGTTAATGGTTCGTTTTACCACACCGGTATCTTTATCCACTACCACTAGTTGGTCTTCCACGGTACTGTTGTCATGGTTACAGCTAAGAGCAATGATATCGCCGTTTGGTAGGACACAGCAGTCGTGGTGGAAGCCGGTTGGTACCCGGTATTCGGTGTATATCTTACCTACTGCTGAGAATTCATACATCCCACTCATGAAGTATGGCATAGAGGTCAAGCGGTCACTGGACATGAGTAAATGACCATTATCTAGCACCTTAACGTCCCAGACCATCGGTACATCTAATTTCAAGCGCACGTCACCCGCATAGTCAACCGCAATGGCTAAGGCATAGTTAGCCGGGCAGAGGAACATGATATTGTCTTGCATATATTCTGGAGTAGTTTCAATCGAATTTACCAGGTCGGTCCCTTCCACTTCGCCCACCGGAATGGTCACTGTATGTTTTTTGGAAGGGGTTTGGTAAGGATAAATTTCCACCTTGTTTTCATATTCAGGATAGAGTCCCACAATCGGAAGAACATGTTCGGTGCCGACAGGGAAGGTTTGGAAGATATCTGCTTCTTCGGTTTTACCTAAGACACGAACAGTAATCGCGGTAGGTTCTTCAGTCTTGAAGAGAACCACTGCGGATAAGGGGTTAATGAGATAGGCATTGTATTTCACTAAGGGATTGTCTAAGGTATACTCGCCCAAGTGAAATTCTTCCAACATTGCCTCTTCGGCTTTTCTTTGCTTTTCAATCAGGTGTTCTTTATAGATATAGGTTGCTGTTTCTGTCATGATTATTCCTCCTCTAACATTTTTTCAATCACTGGTTTTTGTTGTAAGCCCGCTTTTCGGGTGATTTCATTACCGTCTTTAAAATAAACTAAGGTTGGATAGCCCTCGACGCCATATTCTTCTACGATGTCAGTATTTTCTTCAAAACTCACTTTAAGAATAGTCAGGTCATCCCCATGGCTTTTATTAATATCCTCTAGGATAAAACTTAGCATTTTACAAGGGCCACAGGTCTTAGAATAGAAATCGACCAAAACATTGCCCTCAGCAATTTCAGCTTTAAAATCACCTTGTTGGTATTCTTTTATCATCTCAACACTCCTTCATTCAATGTTTGATAGCTATTTGATGATGCAATGGTTAAAACTTTTACTAAGCCTTAACCCATCGCATGAGTCATGAATAATTTCTTGACATCAACTCCTTTACAGGTTATCCAAATTTTCTCTTGATTAATATGGGTCAGGGCCTTCCTTGTCATTTTAAAGAATCCCTCTGCTTCCATAAGGTGTAATTCTTGGTTTAGGCTGGACCGGCTGACCTTGATTAACTTGGCAAAAATTTCTTGAGTGAAGGGTAATTCCATGTCGGGTTTTATATCGCTCCGCCCAATTTCTAGAGAATTCTTGGAGGCAATCCAGTAACAAATCCGTTCACGAATAGTAGGGTAGTTCAAGCAGGAAATGATCCGCTGGGACTCTAAGCCCCGCTCAATCAAGTGGTGGACATAGAGCTCCATACCCAGACTATCTTCAAAAACAATGGCTTTAAATAATTTTGCCGGTATCCAGGTAACGGTAGTGGCGCGTAAGACCACTAAATCATAGGAATAGTTTAAATTCTCGCTAAAATAAAGGTATTCCAATAAGATTGAATTGGTAAAGAAGAGTGAGGTATTTAACTCCTTCCCTTCTGCCGAATAATTCACTGTTTTGAGTAAGCCTTTATCGACAATGCCAATTTCAGTAATCCGTGTTCCAATAGTCTCAATCATATCGCCCTTTTTATAGCTTTCCTGGCGGGTGTGATTAATGACTTTCTCATGGTTGAGACAGTAGTCAATAAATGATGTTGACATTTTCCCATCCCCCTGTATCTTTCAATATGGTTGATTTTCTCCTTTTTTAATACAAGCTGAGGCATGTCCGCTTCACGTCATCACTTAACTAGGCAGTAAGTCTTCTTGCCTTGCCAACTTTTCTTTCTCCTTGCCCGCTTCACCGAGTTTTCGATAAACCATGCCGGCTAGGGGTAGAGAAATAATTTCAATGATTAGGGCAGCGGCTGAAATTGTGATCTGTAAGAGATTAGCTAGCTCAGGATAGACGCCCATTAAATTATATGCAGCAATCCCGGCAAACATAATCGAGACTCCAGAGTGAGGCATCATAATGACTCCCATATACTTTTCCACAACTTTGGGCGCATGACTGATTTTGGCCCCTAGATAGCAACCCAAGTATTTGCCTAGGGCCCTAATCAAGATATAGGCCACCATAAGCATGCCACCGTCAAATAAGGCCGCTGGATTCAAATGAATCGATAGGTTAACAATGAAAATCATTAAGGCATAAGAGTGAATCGGTCCGAGATCCATTTGCAAGCTCGGAACTTTCTCAGGATCAACCACGTTCATAAAGGCACACGACCCGGCAATTCCGGCTAATAAGGACATCATCTGGGTTTCGGTGAAGACCTGCCAGTTCAAATAATTATCTAAGGCATAGATGACCAGCATGGTAAACAGATAAATTAGGAAACTTTGCTGTTTAGAAGTGTTCTTACCCACTAATTTTCCTGCAATCAGACCGATCACTCCACCTAAGAGAATCGGAGCTAAGATCATAATCAGTAATGAGCCCAAGACGGAAGTGGAACTTTCGTTTAGAACTGCTCCAATTACTGAAACTAAGGGGAAGAAGACAATATTAACCATCACTGAATTAAAAGCCGTCATCGATGGCACTGAATCAGATAAGGGGCCAGAACAATCATACTGTTCCACCACTGAGACCGGAGGGGCCGGTGCAGTCGCAATAGCGATCCCCCCAAAGAGTAAGGCAGCAATGATGGGTAGACCTAAGAGGTGTAAAATAAGGGCAAATGCTCCCGTCACCACTGCAAAGGTTACCACCAGGTCAGATATTCCCATGGCGAAGACTTTACTGATGGAATCCTTGATGTCACGGTAAACTAACTTATAGCCCACCATAGACCCCACTAGAATTTGCATCAGTACCATCAGTGATTGGTAGACCTTAGTTGAAACTAATTCAGGGCTTAAGAGATTTAGCCCGTGCTCTCCGAGAAACATGGCCACAATCAACCAACCAATGATAGCTGGGAATTTGATTTTCTTAACCAGTTCTCCGGCAAAATAAGCAATAAGCATTGCCAGTAAAAAACGAAGAACAAACACATAAAACACTCCTTTCCAATATTTCTACTTATTTTTTATTAATTATCAATCGTAAAAGCCTCCTCATTTTATCTGAAAAAATATAGTTCAACATTTCACATGCTTTCTTTTGAAAGTGTTTGCGCGCCAACAATTTCATAAAATCTTTCTTTTTATCAAAAAAGCAGTCTCAGTCAATAAAAAAGACGTCCTCTCAAAGGACGTCTCAGAAAAATAATTACATCTGATCAATTGTAAAAATTATAGGTAAGTTATCACTTAATCTTCTGGATTTAAGAGCCTGGGGGCATTATTAAATAATAAGGCTACCACTAATGCCCCTACTAGCCAGGTAAAGACACCAGTAGGTACATTAACAATGGTCGTATACCACCAAGCATTCATGCCTTCTGGCGCATAAGAAGACCAAAAGGCATAGCCAGCGAACCAATGAATAAAGTATTGGGCGACCATCCCAATAAAGGTTGCTGAAAAGATACCGATCCAAAGGCCTTTTTTATCCCCTTTTAAGCCTGCACTCTTCACCCGATTAGCGAAGAGTCCAGTTAAACCTGCTAACATAAAGGCGAAGAAGTATTCAAGGAAGACTTGGAAGGGAGTTAGAATCGTAGCTTGACCGGTGATTAATTGCAAAAGCCCAAACAGAAAGCCGGCAGCAAAACCGCTCTTTATCCCCCGTCTTAAAGAGATCAAGTAAATGGGAATAACGCCTAAGTTTACCCCAATACCTACTCCATTGGTTGTCGGCAAAAGTCCTAATAAATAAGCTAATACTGCTACCATAGCAATTTCCAATAAAATCCTTACTTGTTTACTTTGTCCCATAATAATTAAATCCTTTCTTAGCACAAAAACAGGTAAGAGAAAATGCCTCTTACCTGTTTTTTCGTGCACTTTCTTCCGCTAGTATTACCTAGTCTCAAGTTCAAAGGGTCTGTAAATTACATCTCAGCCATCAAGGCTCCCCTAGTAGCAACTATTTAATTATATATACTGCATCCTTACTGTCGAGTTCCCGCATCTTCACCCGAATTTTCTCTTGCCGGGAAGTGGGAATGTTTTTACCAACAATATCCGCTCGAATCGGTAATTCCCGGTGGCCCCGGTCAATGAGTGTCACTAAAGAGATCTTGCTTGGACGCCCATGATCCATCAAGGCATCCATGGTCGCCCGAATGGTCCGACCGGTCATGAGCACATCATCACAGATAAAGATATGTTTACCATTCACATCAAAGTCCAGCTGGGATAAGTCTTTGATCAGCTTATCCTTTTCCTGGTCGAGGTCATCACGATAAGCGCGGACATCTAATTCCCCATAAAAGACATCAGCCTCTTCTAACTGATTGATACGGTCCTTAATCCGGTTAGCAATAATAGCTCCCCGGGTTTTAATCCCCACGATGGCTAAATTAGCGGTACCATGGTTGCGTTCCAAAATCTCATAACTCATTCGCGTTAAGGCGCGCTTCATTTCTGCTTCGTTGAGAAGCTCGACTTCTGTTGCCAAGGCATCTCCCCCTTATCCTTTATTCTATTCACATTGTAGCGAAATATTGTGAAGTCTGCAATTATTTCTTAACCTTGAGCATCGTCAGGGGGATTGCACTTGCTTAATCCCCCCGGGTCAAGTATGCTAATAGCACATTAAGCGGAGGTAAATCATGTTCAATGCCGATTATTATTATCTAAAAATGAAAACCCACTACTTAAGCTTGCCCTATTCCGGCAAGAAGCGGCGGGTGCGCGTCCTACTCCCTAAAAATTACCAGCAGGAATCCGCATCCTACCCAGTCGTTTACATGCATGACGGACAAAATGTTTTTTACAGTAAGGAGTCCTTCCTAGGTTATTCTTGGAAGGTCATCCCCACCCTCAAGCGTAACCCCGATTTACCCAAGATGATTGTGGTCGGCATCGACAATGACTCTCAGACTCGGGCGGATGAGTATAATGCTTGGAGCTTCGAAAACCCTAGTGACCCTAAGGCAGGGCCCTTGGGCGGCTTAGGTAATGATTTTAGTGACTTCATTATGAAGGTGGTTAAACCCTTTATCGACCAAAACTATCGGACTAAAACCGATAAAAAACATACAGCCATGATCGGGTCTTCTTTTGGGGCCAATATTACCGCCTATATGGGAATTAAGTATGCCGATCAGATTGGCCGCTTGGGGATTTTTTCCCTAGCCCAATGGATAGCCCAAGAACCCTTTGACCGCTATCTCAAGTCGCAAAGCTTAGACCCCGAGCAAAAAATCTACCTCCAAGTCGGCAGCAAAGAAGGGGACGATACTGACCGTCTCTTTCTCCCAGGCAATATGGCCCAAGCCTATATCGATGCTTCCCTCCACTACCAGGCCTTACTTATAGCAGGAGGTATCCCGGTAGAAAATATTAACTTCAACATCTATGTGGATGAGGAACATAATGAATTTTACTGGGCCAAACACCTCCCCGACTGCCTCCGCTTTCTCAGTAGCGGCTGGTGAAGGTGTGAAAACGTTTTAAAAATTATTTTTAGGCTTTTCCGACTAAACTGCTCACAAATTCTGATATAATCATCCTTACAAGAGTTGTTGTGAGGAGGATATGCCATGAAGTTATTTTTCACCCAGAAAGCCATACAACAGTTACAAAACTTAGATCGTTTCCATAATATCTGCCTAACCACTTCCGATGAAACAGGTCATACCAGCCACAGAGCCTATCGTAGTCTAGTCTTACAAACCAATGCACCAAGTTTTGAAAGTTTTGATGAGGTCCTTGAAACGCATATCGGTCAAATCCATGTCACAACACAAGCCCTCAGCATGTTAGGCAATGATAACCGGATCGATTTTGATGAATTTCGGCAAGTTTTTGTCCTCTTAACCGACGATCAAATGGTCGATGATAATCTCTATTGTATCGATCATTAATACCGACTGGCTATTGATTAATCAAGTAATGACCCATAAACTAGAAGTTGGAAGCACTTGCCAACTTCTTTTTTTATGGAAAAGTACAAAGACTTCCCCCTCACTGATAAACAAAGCACTTAGGAGGTTATTATGACTCAAGTGAATTTACAGGGCTTCTACCGCCTCCCCTTAGAGGAACGTCTGGCCCGCTTAAATGAGCTCCACTATATTAGTGATGCAGAAAAGGATTATCTCAAAAATAACCAGGGTTTGCCCTTAGACCTGGCTGATAACATGGTTGAAAATCTCATTGGAACCTACTCCCTCCCCTTGGGACTGGCAATGAACTTTGTCATCAATCAAAAAGACTACTTGATCCCCATGGCGATCGAAGAACCGAGTGTCATTGCAGCAGCCAGTTACGCCGCTAAAATGGCTAAGGCAGGCGGTGGCTTCCATAGCGAGGTCTTGAACCGGCAAATGACTGGGCAAATGGTCTTCTTAGGCTTAGACCAAGCCAGTCAAGCCGAAACCTGGACTAGTTACATTAAAGACCACCAAGGAGACCTCATCCAAGTCGCTAACCAGGCACATCCTAGCCTCAGCCAACGGGGCGGTGGGGTGCGCCAGTTAGAAACGGCCTACTATCCCAGTGAAAGCGAGCCTTTTTTTGTGGTCTATATGACGGTAGATACCCAAGAAGCCATGGGCGCCAACATGATGAATACCATGCTGGAAGCCTTAGCCAGTCACATTGAAGCACTTAGTCAAAAGGATGAGTCACTACCCCGTCTAGAAAAATTAATGGCTATTTTAAGCAACTTAGCTACCCAATGTCTGGCTAAGGCGACTTGTCAAATCCCTATTGATGCTCTTGCTAAGCCAGGCCAAGATCCACAAGTAGTGGCTAAGCGGATTAGTCAAGCTAGCCAACTAGCCCAAGTCGATCCTTATCGGGCCACAACCCACAATAAAGGGATTATGAATGGGGTTGATGCTCTGGTCCTCGCTAGCGGTAACGACTGGCGGGCGGTGGAGGCAGCCTGTCACGCCTATGCCAGCCAATCCGGACAATACCGGGGCCTGGCCAAATGGGACTACCTTGAAGACCAAGGCCTATTAGCTGGAGAAATCACCCTCCCTCTTGCCTTAGGAAGTGTCGGCGGATCAATCAAAATTCACCCCGCCGCTAAACTCGTCCACCACTTACTCACTCAGCCCAGTGCTAGCGACTTAATGAAGATTGTCGCTGCCCTCGGCCTAGCTCAAAACCTAGCCGCTTTGAGGGCTCTAGTCATTGAAGGTATCCAAGCGGGGCACATGTCACTTCAAGCCCGGTCCTTGGCTATCGCTGTGGGTGCCCAGGGCGATGAAGTGGACCAAGTCAGTCAAGCCTTACAAAAGGCAAAGCATATGGATCGACAAAACGCCAAGGCGATCTTAGATGACCTCCGTCAATAGGCTCGAGATTTAAATAAGAGAAATTTCCGCTAAAAAAGGGACTGTCTGAGGCAGCCCCTTTTAAAATATAAACTCTTTAATCAAAACCTGCTCCAAGCGCAAGACAAGCGTCCACTTCACTAAAGGTCTTGCCTTCTGGCGCGCTTGTCGCACTCTTCCTTATTTACCATAAATGCGTTTATGATCTTTTAGGCCGAGTAGTCGGTAGTCATCTTGTTCGCCGTGGGCTGGAATGCTTTGCTGACTACCGTCACTAAGGAGGTCTTCTTGAAAGAGGGCTTCATATTCAGGAATGGAAAGTTTTTGTCGCTCAGCAAATTGTTGGCGGTGCTTATCTCCTTCCAAGTAGTCTTGGTAATTAGCTTCTAGGTTCATGGAGAAGAATTCGGCCATCGCTCCCGAACCGTAACTATACAGGCCAATGAGGTCACCTGCTTGCAAAGAAGTATCATTTTCCAATAAACTAATCAAACTGAGGTATAAGGACCCTGTGTAAATATTCCCTACTCGACGATTATAGGCCCGACTGGCTTCAAAGGATTCCTCCCACTCCCCTAGTGGTTCATCCTTAGCCTTTTGGGTGAGGTGTTTTAAACCTTTTAAGCCTAGTTTGGTGTAAGGAAGGTGAAAGCAGAAAGCAGCAAAGTCATCCAGCTGGTGGCCGGAAAGTGCCTGGTGGTCAGCCCAAACTTGGTCTAGGGTATTAAGGTATTGGTCATTGGAATAATGTCCATCCACATGGGCCAAGCGCGAATAATTAGGCCGCCAGAAATCCATGACATCAATGGTATAATAGCTAGCATCGTCATTGACACTAAGGATTCGGGGATTGGCAGTAATTAATAAGGCCACTGCCCCAGCGCCTTGAGTGGCTTCCCCTGCAGTGTTTAAGCCGTAGCGGGCAATATCACTGGTGAGAACCAGGGCCTTGGCTTGGGGGCGTTTAGCGATATGGTTGACGGCAGTCTGTAGGGCAAAGGTCCCCCCATAACATGCTTCTTTGACTTCGATACAACGCGCTTTGGGATTGATGCCTAATAAGTGGTGGATATAGATGGCCCCAGCCTTGGATTGGTCAATCCCTGATTCAGTGGCTAGAATCACTAAATCGATAGCCTTCTTGTCTTGGTCGGTCAGAATGCCTGCCGCAGCATTAGCAGCCATAGAAACTGTATCTTGAGACAAAGGAGCAAAGGCTTGCTGGTCTTGGCCTAAACCCAGCAGATACTTATTGGGGTCCGTTTGGCGTGCCTCAGCCAAGTCCCGCATGTCAATATATTGCTTTGGAATATAGAAATTATATTTATCAATACCAATTTTCATACTAGCAGTCCCTCGATTTAATTTATTGTTTTTAGTGTTATTCTTTCAGAAACTTAATTCTATCATAGTTTTAAGGGATATTTATTTTTAAGAGCTTTTTTAAGAAAAAACGAAACTTTTCCCTTTTTAGAGAATAGACCGACTCTGCTTATTCATTAAAGTCAGATCTACTTTATGATATAATTAAGAAAAGTTTGACCTGAGTCATAAAGGAGGAGAAATAATGGCAGTTACTAAAGCACAAAAAGCCCGCAACCGTAAAATTCTCTGGTACATTATCTTAATTGCTGGACTTCTATTCCAAAGCTACCTGCAACGTCACCAAGAAGACTAAAATAGTCATCGGTAAAACTTCGCCATAAACATGACGAAGTTTTTTTGTTCAGAAGCCTTAGAAAAATTTCCACAAAAAAGCTGCAGAAGCCTTTGCCTCTGCAGTTTTTTCATGTTTAGCATTATTTGTAGTTAGCTTTATACTGTTCAGCTTCTTCAGGGCTACAGTAAACATAGTGACCTGGAACGATTTCATGCATGCTTTCATTGCCAGTGAAGTCGGCATGGTCGTATGGGATCCGTTTCCGGTTACGCTCATGAATAGGGTCCGGTTGCGGCACCGCTGATAATAAACTCTTGGTATAAGGGTGTAAGGCATGGTAGTAGAGTTCATCGGAATCGGCTAACTCGACTAACTTTCCCCGGTACATAACCCCTATCCGGTTAGAGATGTATTTCACCATAGACAAGTCATGGGCAATAAAAAGATAGGTTAAATTAAACTCTTTTTGCAGGCGTTGCATCAAGTTAACCACTTGGGCCTGGATTGACACGTCCAAGGCTGAAATAGGTTCGTCAGCAATAATCATTTTAGGGTTGACCGCTAAGGCGCGGGCAATACCAATCCGTTGCCGTTGCCCCCCAGAAAATTCGTGAGGATAACGAGAAGCATGGTCAGCTTTCAAACCAACCACTTCAAGTAATTGCTTGACTCTTTCCTTGGCTTCCGCTTCACTATTACAGATCTTATGAATTTCCAGACCTTCCGCAATGATGTCTTCGACCTTCATCCGCGGATTCAAGGAAGCATAGGGATCTTGGAAGATCATTTGAATGTCTTTTCTAAAGGCTAATTCATCTTGACGCTTCTTAATGGCCGCAATATCCTTGCCTTCAAAGAGAATTTCCCCATCAGTTGGCTGATAAAGGCGCATGATGGCCCGTCCAGTTGTGGTCTTACCAGAACCCGATTCGCCAACCAGACCAAATGTTTCCCCTTCATAAATGTCGAAGGAAATATCATCGACACCACGCACTTCATTCTTTTGTCCCACATTAAAATATTGTTTTAAGTGATGAACTTCTAAGAGAGGTTTTTCTTGCTTAGTCATGGGCGACCTCCTTTTGTGCGGCTTGTTTATGGGCTTGGTCAAGTACGCCTGTGCTGGTACCATTTTCTTCAACTAGTCCCTCTGCCACTAATTGTTGATAGGTTTCAAAACGAGAACTGATTTCTTCAGGTACCGCCACTGCTGGACAATCGGGATGAAGTAACCAAGTAGCCGCAAAGTGGGTATTAGAAACTTGGAACATTGGCGGTTGTTCTTCATAGTCGATAGCCATAGCGTAGTCACTCCGCAAGGCAAAGGCGTCTCCCTTAGGTGGATCTAATAAGTCCGGTGGGGTCCCAGGGATGGAAAGTAGCTTACCCTCCGTATCTAGGGTTGGCATGGAGGTAATTAAGCCCCAAGTATAAGGATGTTGAGGATTATAGAAAATCTCATCAACCGTTCCATATTCCACAATCTTACCAGCATACATCACCGCTACCCGGTCAGCCACATTAGCCACCACACCCAGGTCGTGGGTAATGAAGATAATTGAGGTGCTTGAGGTGGTTTGGAGCTCTTTCATCAATTCTAAGATTTGGGCTTGAATAGTCACATCTAGAGCGGTGGTTGGTTCATCAGCGATCAGAATTTCAGGCCGACAAGCTAGGGCGATAGCAATAACAATTCTTTGCCTTTGACCCCCAGAGAATTGGTGGGGATAATCGCGCATCCGGTCTTTGGCATTAGGAATTCCCACTTGCTCTAAGAGTTCCAAGGCCCGCTTGTTAGCTTCTTCCTTAGACGCATTTTGATGGAGACGAATGGGCTCAGCCACTTGGTCCCCAATCCGCATAACAGGGTTCAAGGAAGTCATGGGGTCTTGGAAGATCATGGCAATGTCTTCTCCCCGAATGGCTTGCATTTCTTTATCGGTCTTTTTGAGTAAATTTTCATTTCTGAAATTGACCTCACCACCATTAACCACAGCATTGTTGGCTAAGAGACGCATCACCGTTCGAACGGTCACGGATTTTCCGGAGCCCGATTCACCAACAATGGCTAGGGTTTCGCCTTTTTTCAATTCAAAACTTACCCCGCGAATGGCTTGGACTTGACCAGCAAAGGTATCGAAACCAATTTCTAGATCTTTTACTTCTAGTACATTTTCACTCATTTGCTCGCCTCCTAATCCGTTGTTTTTGGATCAAGTGCATCTCTTAATCCATTTGCTAGCATATTAAATGAAATCATAACGATACAGAGGACACCCGCTGGATACCACATCAAGTGAGGTAGAAAGCGGAAGGTCTTATAACCATCGTTAATCAGTGTCCCTAAGGATGCTTGAGGGGCTGGAATCCCTAAACCAATAAAACTCAAGAAAGCTTCAAAGAAGATGGCTGAAGGAATGGAGAAGATGGTTTGAATAATAACCACCCCAGCAATATTAGGCAGAATATGCTTGAGGGCAATCTTGAAAGGAGATTCTCCTAGACTCCGTGCCGCTAAAACATATTCACTGGTTTTGATCTTCAGAGTTTCTGCCCGAACTAAACGCGCCATGGTAATCCACTCGGTCAAGGCTAGGGAAATAATAATGGATGAAATCCCTGGACGTAAGACGAGTAATAAGAGGATAACTACCACTAAGTTCGGCACCCCAGACATCACTTCTAAGATACGTTGCATCAAGTTGTCGACCTTGCCGCCCATCCAACCGGAAACAATCCCGTAAGGCACCCCAATTAAGAGGTTCAAGAGTGCGGCAACCACCCCGATAAAGAGGGAAACGCGAGTCCCGTAGAGAATCCGCGATAACAAGTCACGTCCTAAAGCGTCCGTTCCTAGGTAAAAGTATTGGCCTTCAGGAACCCCAGCCTTAGCATAAGCGTCAACCGCTGCGCCAGCCACTTTTGTTTTACCATCGAACCAGGACAAGGCTTCCAAGCCTGGAATCTTAGGAGGTAGGTTGGCAAATTGGGCATTTTGGGCAGCATAGTCGTAAGGAGCTAAAACCGGAGCTAATAAAGCAATGATAGCCACAATAATTAGGATAACCAAAGAAACAACAGCTGCTTTATTCTTCTTTAAGCGCCGCCAAGCATCTTGAATAAAACTCAAGGATGGTGCTGAGATAGTTTCAGCGGATAAATAATCCTCATGGTTAACCGGGCGGAAGCTTTCTTTACTCATTTTAGGGTAAGCTTTGGTATTTTCAGCCATTCTTAACGCCCTCCTTCTGTACTTACACGGATTCGTGGGTCAATAATTCCGTATAAGATGTCGACAATTAATAGGATAACTACCAAAGCGGTAGAGTAGAACATGGTCACACCCATAATGGTGGGGTAGTCATTAGTGGTAATGGATTTAACAAATTGTTCCCCAATCCCTGGGATAGCAAAGATATTCTCCACTACCATAGAACCCGTCATCAAGGCCACAGACAGGGGACCGAGGATGGTTACTAGGGGAATCAAGGCATTCCGTACCCCATGTTTAAAGGCCACCTTGGTTTGACTAAGTCCTTTAGCCCGAGCTAATTCGATATAGTCAGAATTCAAGACATCCACCATCTCAGTACGCACAAAACGCGCTGAGTTGGCCAAGGGCGAAATCGAGAGAGCAATGGTCGGTAAGACTGAGGACCACAGCCCACTATCCCAAAGAGCAATTGGGAACCAGCCCAGCTTAACAGCGAAAATCAGCTGTAAGAGGACAGCGAAAACAAAGTTAGGTATCGATTGCCCTAGGATCGAGAGAAAGGTTAGTCCAGAATCAATCCAAGTATTCCGGTACATGGCTGAAATAACCCCAAAAATAGTCCCAATTACGGTCCCTACCAGTAAAGCTTGGGCCCCTAATTGGATGGAAGGCCAGATTCGGGCACCT
Source organism: Aerococcus sp. Group 1 (assembly GCF_000193205.1). Taxonomy (NCBI): domain Bacteria; kingdom Bacillati; phylum Bacillota; class Bacilli; order Lactobacillales; family Aerococcaceae; genus Aerococcus; species Aerococcus sp. Group 1. The sequence continues at coordinate 1,633,353 of NC_015278.1, forward strand.
AATAATTCAGACACGGGGGTATTATTAAATTGGAATGAAACCCCAAAGTCGCCCTTCAGCATGCCTAAAATATAGCGAATATATTGCACAAATACTGGGTCGTTTAAGCCATAACGTTCATTCATAATATAAATCTGCTCAGGAGAAAGCTTATCTTCATTAGTATAAGGCGTTCCCGGTAAGAGCTTCATTAAGAAAAATGTGATCGTTGCAATTAGAAATAAGGTCAAAACCATAAAGAATATTCTTCTTAATAGAAACTTGCCATATGATTTCATAAATTGCGCCACCTCCTAATTTATGGTAAATTTAATAACATTGAAAATCACAATATAAGGAATGATATCAACTATGAAAAAAATAAAGGCCTTCTCTTGGTCAGTATATTAAGTGTCCTGCCACTCCTTCAATTATTAATTGAGTCTAGCTATCCATGGGCCAGACGCTTAAGTGACAGTTACTTTATACTTTCCGCTTGTTTTTTGATTCCCTCCCTTGCTGGTTGGATATTAAAAGCCGGTACCTTTGATACGTTTCAATCCATGTGGAAGAAATATGGGCCGAGGCTGTGGAAGGCAGCTCCCGATCCATCTCCAGTCAGCACAGAAGATTCTGACAAAGAAGACTATCTGTCGACTCACATCGGACCTTGGTACCGCAAAGGTCTAGCCATAGGAAGTTTTTTCCTAGTTTTATCACTTGTATTCCTATTACTATACTACTTATTTTAGAGAATTGCATCTACTTTTTATGGCTTAAAAGTAGCGTTTTATCTGTTTGAGTGTATAGAAATCTTATCATAGTATTCCTTACGTGATATATTCTAACAAAGACAAAAGAGGCTTGCTAGAGCCTCTTTTTAATTTTGCCTCATTCATCCTTCAATTTTATAGATCAAGCTTGATTAGGTGAAGGACATCTATTCTTCATTAATTAAATTCAGATTGCTTATTCAAAGTAAGCGGTTCTGAAGTCATATTCGAGGTTGACTGGGCGGAAAGTAATGCCTTTAAGATTTGGATTACGTAATTGGGTTTCTACCTCTTGATAGAGAACCAAGACCGCTTTGTCATCAGAGAGAATCTTTTGGGCTTCTTTAAAGTCTTCCCAACGTGTTTTAGGATCGTTAGCATCTTGGTTGCCTGCTCTTTCTACGACCTTATCGTATTCAGGATTCTTATAGTGACCTTGGTTGTAGAAATTATCAGATTTGAAAAGATCATAGAAGTTGCTTGCATCCGCATAGTCAGCTCCCCAACCGGTGATAACAATATCAAAGTTTCCTTCAGCCACTTGACTCATTCGGTTCTTCTTAGGCACGTTAGTAATTTCTACCTTAACTCCTGGCATATTTTCTTCAATTTGCCCTTGGATATATTGGGATTCCTTCTTGGACTTCTCATCATCATCAGCCAGTAAGCGGACAGTCACTTGGTCTTGACCAAGTTCAGACTTAGCCTTTTCCCAATGTTCTTTGGCCTTGCTCTTATCTGCAAATTTTTCATTTCCGTATTCACTGACGAAGTCTTCCCCGGTTTCAGGGTTAGCGACAAAGTTTTCTGGCACAAAGGTTGAAAGTCCCTTAGAACCGTCCCCAATAATTTTTGGGTCAATTCATCATTGTCGATCGCATAGTCAACAGCTTGACGGAAGTTGCGGTTAGCTAAGACCTTGTTCTCATAGTTAAGTTGTAAGTAACGGGTCCGTGCTTTCTCTTGTTGAACAGCGTTCGGATGGTCAGCAAATTGTTTAACAGTTTCACCGGTCAATAGTGAATTATCAACTTTCTTAGAGTCAAAAAGGTTAACGTTCGTTGAGACTTCTTTCATGACTTGGACATCAATATTATCCACTTTGACTTGGTCCTTATTATAGTAGTTTGGATTCTTTTCCAATTTCCATTCCAAGCCTGATCCGTCCCATTCCACCATCTTGTATGGGCCGCTAGCAATCGAGTTTTCGGCTGAGCTACCATAACGGTCACCCTTTTCTTCCACGAATTTTTGGTTAGTTGGGAAGAAAGGTACAAAGGATAAGAGGTGGTCCAAATATGGCGTCGGTTTGGACAAGTTAATTTCAATGGTATGGTCATCCAAGGCTTTTACGCCAATTTCTTCAGGGGCCTTCTTGCCTTCAGCAATTTCTGGACCATTGACAAAGTTCTCTAAGAGATAGGAGTAAGCCGCCCCTGTTTTAGGGTCAGCTAGGCGTCGAATGGCAAAGACAAAGTCATGGGCAGTCACAGGGTCCCCGTTCGACCACTTGGCATCGTCACGCATCTTAACGGTATAAGTCAAACCGTCTTCTGATTTTTCTGGCATTTCCTTGGCTAAGGCTGGTAGGACTTCATTCTTTTCATTTTCCCAATAGAGCCCTTCCTGGACTAAGCCAATATAATTAGCCGCGTTAATATCCATTACAGTCCCAGAATCGAGTGTCGATAGTTCGGTGTTAACAGCATAGTTAATGGTCGAATTTTTCCCACTCTTGTTTCCTGCACTTTCCTGTCCACTGCAAGCTGCCAAGAAAAGGCTAGCAGCCGTGGCAAGGAGCAAAGCACTACGTTTTACTTTCATATTTATCTCCCCTTAAAAATTTATTTAACTAATAAAATACCCTATTAGCGATAAATTGTCAAACTATTTTGAATACTTTTTAAATGAATAAATACAGCTGTTTTTTTGAAAAAGCTTCCTGTTATAAGAAGTGATCACCCTTTATAAGCAGAAAGACAAAAAAGACGCCCTACTTGAAAGTAGTGGCGCCTGTTAAAATCAGCCATTTAGCTGTTATTCATTGGCAGAATTATCAATTGTCGCTGTACGGATGTCAAATTCATTGCCTACAGGACGGTAAGTGATGCCTTGAACACGTGGGTTGCGGAGTTCAGCATCTTGTTTTTGGGATAAAACAATTGTTGCTTCATCAGCGGCTAAGAGACGTTGTGCTTCAATGAAGTCGTTGTAACGCGCTTGAGGGTCATTAGCATCTTCATTGGCGGCTTTTTCTAATAATTGGTCATAGGCTGGGTTAGAGTAGTTGCCATGGTTATTCGAGTGACCAGTCGTGAATAGGTCAAGGAAGTTGGAAGCATCGGCATAGTCAGCCAACCAGCCAGAAATGGCCATATCAAAGTCCCCAGCATTTTGTTGGGCAATCCGGTTTTTACCTGGCACAGTGATTAAGTCAACTTTTAAGCCAGGGAGGTTATTTTGGATTTGACCTTGGAGGTATTCACCCACTTGTTTAGACCCTTCGTCATCGGAAGAGAGTAAACGAATGCTGTAAGAGTCTTGTGGCAGTTCTTTTTGAACTTTTTCCCAGAGTTCTTTGGCCTTTTCAGGGTCATATTTTGGTTCAATGCCAGCGTCCTTGGTGAAATCTTCTCCCGTTTCAGGGTTGTGTACCAAGTCATTAGGCACTAAGGTACTTAGTGGGACGGAACCGTCTGCTTTAATTTGTTCAGCGTATTCCTTATTATCGATGGCATAGTTTAAGGCTTCACGGAAGTCTTTATTGGCTAATAATGGATTTTCTTGGTTCAACTCGATGTAGTAGGTTGAAGCAGTTGGACGGTATTCCAGGTGTGGATGGTCACTATATTGACGGACTAATTCACCACGTAAGAGCGCGTTATCCACTTCCCCATTTTCAAAGAGGTTCACGGTAGTGGAGTCTTCTTTAATGACTTGGACTTCAGCACCATCCACTTTCACTTGGTCAGCATTGTAGTAATCATCATTCTTGACTAATTTCCAATTTAAGCCAGTACCATCCCAGTCTTCCACCTTGAAAGGCCCATTGGCTAAGACATTATCGGAGTTGGTTCCGTAGTCATCACCTTTTTCTTCCACATATTTTTGGTTAAGTGGCGAGAAGGTAGTGAAGGCTAATAGGTGTTCCATGTATGGGGTTGGACGAGATAATTTGATTTCAATGGTGTAATCGTCTAAGGCTTTTACACCTAAATCTTCTACTGGGCGGTCGCCTTTTAACACTTCTTCCGCATTTTCGAAGTTTTCCACTAGGTAAGCATAGGTAGCCCCAGTTTCTGGATTGGCTAAGCGTTGGACAGCATAGACAAAGTCGTGAGCGGTGACAGGGTCTCCATTGGACCATTTAGCGTCATCGCGCATCTTAACGGTGTAAGTTAAGCCGTCTTCAGACTTTTCTGGCATTTCCTTGGCTAAAGCCGGATGCACTTCGTTATTTTCATCTTCCCAATATAAGGGATCTTGCATGTGACCAATGTAATTGGCACTTTGCACGTCCTCTACTCGGGTAGAGTCTAGGGTAGTCATTTCCTGTAATTCAGTCCGACGAATAACATTCTGGTTTTGGCTTTGGCCCTGCCCACAGCCACTAAGTACTAAGGCTGCAGAAGCTAGGACCGTCACAGCGAGTTTCTTAAACTTCATAATAATATTTTTCCTCCCCTAAAATAAATATAATTCGTATGGGATAATATACCTTAAAGAGTCAGAAAAATCAATCATTTCTACCGATTTTTAGTTAAAAAATGTACATTGTAAGCGCTGCCTGCCTTAATCAATGCATTTTTGTATTTCATTCATTACTTGGGGAGAATAAATAAAAACAGGGGCAGTTCCCTGTCTCTTAAAGAGTCAAGGAACTACTCCTGTTGAATGAAGTGTTTATTTGCTTGCCATTATTTTTCAGCGGCTGAATTATCAATTGTAGCGGTACGGTAGTCAAATTCATTACCAACGGCACGGTAGGTCGCCCCTTTGACACGTGGGTTACGTAATTCAGCGGTTACCCCTTGGTTGAGGACAATGACTGCTTCATCTTCAGCAAGAAGCTTTTGAGCTTCTAAGAAGTCATTGTAGCGGGCTTGTGGATCATTGGCATCTTGGTTAGCTGCCTTATTTAACAATTCATCATATTTTGGATTGGAATACTTACCGTCATTATTTGGATTTCCAGTCTTGAAGAGGTCAAGGAAATTAGAAGCATCAGCATAGTCTCCCAACCAACCAGAGAGCACAAGGTCGAAGTCGCCTGATCTTTGGGCAGCAATCCGGTTCTTACCAGGAACAGTAATCAAGTCTACTTTGAGGCCAGGTAAATTATTTTCTAATTGTCCTTGGAAGTATTCACCCACACGTTTGGACCCTTCATCGTCAGAAGACAAGATGCGTAGTTGATAAGAATCTTGTGGGACAGCAGCCTTAGCCTTTTCCCAGAGTTCTTGGGCCTTTTTAACATCAACTTTTGGTTCGATATTTGCCTCATCGACAAAGTCTTCCCCGGTTTCTGGGTTCTTGACTAAGCCCTTAGGCACAAAGGTTGAAATTGGGGTCGACCCGGTTGCCAAGATTTGGTCAGTATATTCTTTATTATCCAAGGCGTAGTCAAGAGCCAGACGGAAGTCCTTATTAGCCAATAGTGGGTTCTTGTGGTTGACACCGATGTAGGAAATTGAGGCCTTAGGTTTGAATTTCAGGTTAGGATTATCCTTGTATTGGCGGACTAACTCACCGGACAAGGTTGTATTATCAACCTCACCATTTTCGAATAAGTTAACTCGAGTGGAGATTTCCTTAATGACTTGAACATCAGCGCCATCGATTTTAACCTTGTCAGCATTGTAGTAGTCTGGGTTCTTGACTAATTTCCAGTTTAGCCCAGTGCCATCCCAGTCTTCCACCTTGAAAGGACCACTGGCGAGGACATTGTCGGAGTTGCTACCGTAAGCATCGCCCTTTTCTTCGACAAATTTCTTGTTCAATGGTGAGAAATTAGTGAAGGCCAGCAGATGTTCCATATATGGGGTTGGCTTGGATAACTTAATTTCTACAGTGTGGTCATCTAAGGCCTTAACCCCTAAGTCTTCCACTGGGCGGTCGCCCTTAAGAACTTCCTCAGCATTTTCGAAGTTTTCAACCAAGTAAGCATAAGAAGCCCCGGTTTCTGGGTTGGCTAAACGTTGGACCGCGTAAACAAAGTCATGGGCGGTAATGGGGTCTCCATTGGACCATTTAGCGTCATCACGCATCTTAATGGTGTAAGTTAAACCATCTTCAGACTTCTCTGGCATTTCCTTAGCTAAGGCTGGAGTGACATTATTATTTTCATCTTCCCAGTACAAGGGGTCTTGCATGTGGCCAATATAGGCAGAGCTCCCTGTATCTTCAACCGTGGACGAGTCTAGGGTGGAGATTTCCTGAGCCTCGGTGAGGTGAACGATCTTCTCATTAGCCTTACTATTTTGACTACAGCCCGCTAAAGCAAGAGCTGAGAGGGACAATAAACTTATAACTAATTTTCTTACCTTCATTTTCTTTACCTCCTCAAAGTAAGTTATCCAAAAATATACGCCTCGAGGAGGAAAAAAGCAATAACTTATAAAAGATTATTTAAAGTTTTTATAAATAAAAGTTAAGGAAATAGTCCGACAAGTCCGACAAATAAGCAATTCGATTAGAAAAAAAGACGGCAAATCCATTAAAGAATTTGTCGCCTTTTTTATGGGAAGGTAGAACTAAGTTTTGGAATAGGGATCTATTAAGGCTTCCTAATTCATTCAGTCAGAAACTTCTATCTCTAGTTTCAATTTCGTGTTTATAAGTCTTCCATTTGTCCTAATTCAATAATGACTTGGGTGTAAAGCCGGAGCAAGTCTGCTAAATTGCCTAAATCAATCCATTCATTGGCTTGGTGGGCAACCGTAGGATCATCAGCCATAGCTGCCCCAAAGCCCACACAATTAGGGATAAATTTACTGTAAGTCACCCCACCACTGACGGCTGGGGCTTGGTCTTCAGAAGGGAAGACTTCTTCAAATTGATTGAGCAGAGTCTGAATAGCTGGTCGCTTAGCATCGACCAAGGTCCACGGCACATCAAAAGTGGTCTCAAACTGAGCTTCTGGAAAATGAGTCTTAACTTGATCATAGAGCTGGTCACTGGTCCAGACATCAGGGTAGCGAATATCGACTTCCATCTGGTAAGCCCCCTTGCCATCAAGAACTAAGGTTCCTAAGTTAAAGGTTAAAGCCCCCATTTTTTCTGTTGCTGAGTCAATCCCTAAGCCAGAGCCATCACTTGACCCAATGCAGTCAAGAAGCTGGCTAGCGTAGTGGTCGCCGTAGGCATTAGCTGCAATGTCTAAGGCCCGGACAATGGCATTGGCCCCTAATTCAGGTACCGAAGAATGGGCCGCCTTGCCTTTGACTTGGATGACAACTAATTCACTATCACTAACCACTTTAGCAGGCCAGCCCTTGGCTCGGCAATAAGTTTCAGCCGCTTCAGGATTATTGGCCTTAAGGGCTATTTGGCAGAAAGAAGCCACCACATTAGCTCCTTCTCCGCCCTTTAGGCTATGGACCAAAGAATCTGCTGGCCATTGTCCGCTAATGGTCCAAGTAAGCGCCCCCTTTTCCCCAATAGACAAGGGAAAATCCCCATCAGGGGTAAAGGCAAAGCTCGGCTCAGGAGCCAGTTGGCGGAAATATTTCATATCATCCATATTACATTCTTCATCCGTCCCGTAAACCCATACCAATTGATTTTTGAGCGGAATATGATAGTCACGGATAATCTTTAAGGCATAGTAAACCAGCATGTCCGCCCGTTTCATATCATCACTACCCCGCCCGTAAAGACGGTTATCCACAATTTTACCAGAGAAAGGATCATCCTCCCAGCCCTCAGCCACATCCACCACATCTAAGTGACAGGCAATTTCTACCCGCTGGCCTTGGCCATTATTTTTAGGTTCAATGGTTAGGACATGCCCCTGGTGGTTTTCCGTCTGAAAGCCATCTGCCTGGGCCTTTTCTTCTAACCACTCCACCGCTTGAGCAATGGCAGGACCATAGGGTGCCTCTTCACTGGCCTGGTCCAAATCTCTGACCGAAGGAATTTGGACTAAGTTTTGAATATCTTTTATTAATGCGTCAACATATTGTGAATAGTCTATTTTTACCATGAATTCTCACTTCCTAATTAGCGCCAAGTCAGGCCTTGTGAAACGCTTACTCTTAATTCCCAGTTTAGCACATCTTACTGACTTTGAATACCTGTAAAGACTAGGCAATTTTATGCTATAATAAGCCAAATAGTCTGACAAGGGAGAATCTTTTTTAGGCTTCAAAGTCTATGATTAAGGACCCATTGTCAAGCAAAAAAGGAGGAAGAAAATGACTAGCAATAGCTACCAACGTTTAGATATTTTACAAGATAATCTCAAATCCCAAGGCATTAGTCGCCTAATAATTAGTGACCCCTACGCCATTTCTTACTACTACAATATTGAATTCGATCCCAATGAAAGAATCTGGTTAATGATCGCCCAGGCTGACCAAGAGCCGGTTTTAATTGCTAATGAACTCTTTGTCTTTGAAGAACCCGATAAGGGGCAGGTGGTTTGGATTAAAGACGGCGATAGTATCGTTGAAGCCTTTGAAAAAACCCAGGTATTCAAGGCCCTAGAAGAAGGTGCAAACGTTGGTGTCGATAAACATCTGATTGCAGGCTGGTTATTGCCCTTAATGGAAGCCTACCCAAGCTTTAACTGGTTACTGACCAGTGATATCGTTGACCAACAACGGGCCATCAAATCGGAAGAGGAAATGGCAGCCATGCGGGAAGTCTCTGCCATCACCGACCGGACGATGAAGCGGGTGATTGAAGAAGTGATTCCTTATGGCTATAGTGAGATTGAGGCTTGCGAACAATTGAAGAAAATCTTTGTCGAAGAAGGAGCCAACCAAGGCCTCAGCTTTGAGCCGATCATTGCCTATGGGCCTAACGGAGCCGATCCCCACCATGTGCCTGACCACTCTAAACCAGAGCTGGGGGACTCCGTAGTCATAGACATCGGCTGCCGCCATAACTATTACTGTTCTGATATGACCCGGACGGTTTATTATGGCCAACCTGCTAAGGAAGCGCTAGAAATCCACCAAATTGTTGAAGAAGCCCAAGCTCGGGGGATTGAAGCAGCTAAAGTGGGACAAGACTTGGCCGAAGTTGATCTAGCGGGACGAAACCATATCGACCAAGCCGGATACGGCCCTTACTTTACCCACCGGATTGGCCACTTCATCGGCCGAGAATGTCATGAAAAAGGTGACGTTTCAAAAGTCAACCAGACCCCTATCCAGGCGGGCAATATCTTCTCGGTAGAGCCAGGTATCTACCTGACCGGTAATACCGCAGTCAGAATCGAAGACTTAGTGATCGCCCATGATGATGGCCCTGAAGTCATCAACCACTACCCTCGTGAGGCACAAATTGTTGAACCCAAATAAAAGGATGTGAGGGCGCCATTAAAGGCTTGAATCGTTGGAAGAAAATACTATAAGCACAGGGAGCTGTGCGTTGGTATTTTCTGAAACGACTTCAAGACTGGCGTACGAGCTCAACTATAAGGATGTGAGGACTCCGTCAGAGACTTGAAGCGGTCGTTCGTCTTGTGACTAGAACAATTTCAAGATAGTAAAACAGAAGGCAAAAAGGAGGCTAGAACCTTAATTCCAGTCTCCTTTTTGCTTGGCATTATATTTAAATGTTATTGGCTTACTAAATAAAGGTAACCACCTGGCGGAAAAAGTTGACCAAGATTGGCATCACTAGGACCGCCACAATAATTGCTAGGATGGCTAAGAGTAAAACAATGAAACGGGAAGCTCCCTTGTTAGGTGACGACCATTGCCATTGGCGGCGTTTTTGCTTTTCAAAGAAAATTTCATTAGTATCTTGGTCATGAAGTTCTTGGTCATCAAAAGATAAGTCACGAAAATCATCACTATTGAATTCGGTGGTTGCTTGGTTGTACAAAGGATCATTCGCTTCACTTTTGCTCTTTGCTTGCTTTTGTTTTTCTTTTTCGTAAGCTTTTTTTGCTTGTCTGTAATCCCGGCGTTTCATCCACACACCACCCTTAAATAAAAGCTGTGACTTTAAACATTAGTATAGATTAGTTTACCTTTAATTTCTTGGAAATTCAACACAGGCCCTATCAAGGCAGGCAGAAAAATTCTCTACTTACACTCTTCCTTGAAATCACTTTCTTAGATACAAATTGACCCTTGTATGCTATGATACTAGAGAAATCAAGAGAACTAGGAGGTTCCTATGTCAAAAGAAAAAAGATTATTTACTAGTGAAAGTGTCACAGAAGGACATCCTGACAAGGTAGCCGACCAAATTAGTGATGCTATTCTGGACGCCGCTATTGCCCAAGATCCTAACAGTCGGGTAGCATGTGAAACCATCGTAAATACTGGCTTAGTTTTTATTTTTGGAGAGATCTCTACTAAAGCCGTCCTGAATTACCAAAAAATTGTTCGTGATACCGTGACTAAAATTGGTTACCGGCGTGGTAAGTTTGGCTTTGACGCTGAGAATTTATCAGTGATGGTGGCCATTGACCAACAATCTCCTGATATCGCCCAGGGGGTTGACATTTCCCTTGAAGCCCGAAAAGAAGACGATAGTTTGGCCGCTGAAGAGGCCATTGAGTCCTTAGGTGCTGGTGACCAAGGGTTGATGTTTGGTTACGCCTGTGATGAAACTGAGGAATATATGCCTCTGGCCATCACTCTAGCCCACCTCCTAACTGAACGTTTGGCCTATGCCCGCCACAGCGGCTTACTGCCTTACTTACGTCCCGATGGCAAAACCCAGGTAACAGTTGAATTGGATGAGGCAGGCAGACCCTTCCGCGTGGATACGATCGTGCTTTCTACTCAACATGCTGAAGAAATTACCCAAAAACAAATCCACCAAGATGTTAAGAAATACATTATTAAACCGGTAATTCCAGCTTCCCTATTGGATCAAAATACCAAGTACTATATTAATCCGACTGGCCGCTTTGTTATTGGCGGACCTAAGGGTGATTCCGGCTTAACCGGCCGCAAGATTATTGTGGATACCTACGGTGGCGCAGCCCGTCATGGTGGTGGGGCCTTTTCCGGAAAGGATGCCACTAAAGTGGATCGGTCAGCCTCTTATATGGCCCGCTATATTGCTAAAAATATCGTTGCTGCAGGCCTAGCTAAGGCTTGTGAAGTCCAACTCGCCTACGCCATTGGAGTCAGCGAACCGGTATCTATCGCTGTCGATACTTTTGAAACCGGGACTGTTTCTGAAGACCGCTTATTAGAAGCCATCCGTGAAATCTTCCCACTGTCCCCATCTGGTATTATCAATAGCTTAGATTTGCGCCGGCCCATCTATCAACCAACTGCTACCTACGGCCACTTTGGGCGCCCTAGTGATAAGGGCTACTTTCCTTGGGAAAAAACCGACCGCGTCCAAGCCCTATTAAAGGCCGTCCAATAGAATTCATTGAATACTTATGCCAAAGTAAAAAGGCTCCTGCTCAATCACTCGAGGGGGAGCCTTTTTATCGCTTTAAAACATATTCTCAAAATGATTAATTTAATTGCTGGGGGTAATTTTCTTTGAGATAGTCACAGAGCCCTTGGATACCTTGGCTGACCTTCTCGAAAGTTAATTCAAATTCACCGGTATACCAGGGGTCATCAATAATGCCGCCTTGGTCGGTAAAATCCATGAGGCGAAAAACCTTTTTGGGGTCAGCGCCTAGCCGCTTGATATCGGCAATATTTTGGTCATCCATCCCGATTAATAAATCTGCCTCTTGAATGATATCTTCAGTTAAGGGGGAGGAAATCAAGTCCTCCCACGAAATCCCTTCCCGCTCCAAGATTTGACGGCTGCCTGGATGGACACCATTACCTATTTCCCAGTCAGAAATAGCTGCTGATTCAACCTGAACCACTCTCTCCCAGTGGTTCTTTTTGACTAATTCACGCATCAAGGCCTCTGCCATGGGTGAGCGACAAATATTACCCAAACAAACAAAACAAATTCTAATCATATAGCCTCCTTCTACGCCTCGACAAATCTAATGCTCCTGACCCGATTTATGCTAAAATATAGCTACGATGAAAAGTCCTTGAAAGGAGAATTTTTATGATTTGTGGCGAACATCGCCCTACTCGGGTTGTTGTTTCAATTCCAAATATTGTTGATAACTACCTACTATTTAAACATGCCTTTAGCCCTAAAGCCAAGACATATGCAGTCATTAAAGCAGATGCCTATGGTCACGGCTCTATTCCTATTGCTAAAGCCCTCACAGAAGCCGGAGCAGAGGGCTTCTGTGTCGCTGTCACTGATGAAGCTCTGGCCCTCAGAGAAGCCGGTATCCAGGCTCCTATCCTCATTTTAGGGATCACCGAGGTTGAAGATGCCTGGCTTCATGCCCAACACGATATCAGTCTGACCATCTCGTCTTTAGCTTGGTTAAAAGCGGCTTACGCCCAACGCCCAACAGACCAAGAATTCCCCCCTTTAAAACTACATCTCAAGGTGGATTCAGGAATGGGTCGGATTGGTTTACGGGATAGTCAGGCGGGCCAGGAAATAATCGACTATATCAGTGACCACCAAGAAGCTTTTGAATTAGACGGAATTTTTACCCATTACGCCACTGCTGATAGCGATCAAGTCAAGGATCAAGACTATGTCGCTAAGCAATCCCAACGTTTTGAAGACTTTATCCAGGCTTTAGATTTTTCTCACCTTAATAAGAAGCCCCTCATTCACCGGTCCAATACGGCACTGGCCCTCTGGTACCCCGAAAAAACCATGGACATCGTCCGCCTAGGGATTGGTTTATATGGGGAAAGTCCCGCCGGCCCCGATTTTGCCCTTCCAGAGGATATGGCGCTAAAACCGGCTTTCACCCTGGAAAGTGAATTAGTCTATGTCAAAAAATTACAAGCTGGCGAATCGATTAGCTATGGAGCGACTTACACCACTGAATCGGATCAATGGATTGGAACCCTTCCGATTGGCTATGCTGATGGGCTACCAAGGTCTTCCTCTGGCTTTGAAGTCTTGATCGCTGGTTACAAGTGCCCAATTGTGGGGCGGGTATGCATGGACCAATGCATGGTCGCTCTCCCTAAAGAACTCCCCCTCCACGAAAAAGTCACCTTGATTGGTAGCGATGACCAAGGCAACCACATTTCAGCCTGGGACCTGGCCTTATATAACCATACTATTGCCTATGAAATTACTTGTGGTATTAGCGAACGGGTTCCACGCACCTATGTCTACTCATAAAGGCAATTGACAAAGCCTTGATAGCGTGCTAAATTAATTGTTAATAATATTCCACACAATTCAATATTAATAATTATTAAACGGAGGGGTTAGATATGTCAATTTATACTGGTTCAGGCGTTGCTTTGGTGACACCCTATGAGGATACGGAAGAAAAAAGGTTAATTTTGATGTATTCAAAGAATTAATCGACTTTCAAATTGACGCTGGTACTGACGCCCTCATTATCGACGGCACAACTGGTGAAGCTTCCACTCAAACCGACGAAGAACAAGTTGAAGTCATTAAGTTTGCGGTAGATTATGTTAATGGACGCGTTCCTGTCATTGCTGGTGCGGGCTCCAATGATACCCGCCATGGCGTCCAATTAACCAAAGATTGTGAAGCAGTCGGTGCGGATGCCATTCTTTCTGTTACTCCCTACTACTTAAAAACCAGCCAACAAGGCCTCATTGAACACTACCACGCCATCGCTGGAGCAGTAGATATTCCCGTGATCCTCTATGACGTTCCAGGAAGAACGGGAATGACCATTCAACCGAAAACCCTTAAAGAATTAGCTAAGGTGGATAATATTGTGGCCTTAAAAGATGCTACCGGTAACTTTAACCATTCTGTCGATAACTTACATGCTGTCGGCGAAACCATCGATTTCTATTCTGGCAATGATGATACTATCGTGCCATTAATGAGTTTAGGCGCAAAAGGGGTTATTTCGGTTTTAGCTAATATTGCGCCAAAAGCAGTCAACCAAATGACCCATGCGGCACTAAAGAGTGACTTCAAAACCGCAAGAAAGATTCAAGCCGACTACAAACCACTGATTGACTTGCTCTTTGCTGAGCCTAACCCTATTCCAATCAAGGCAGCGGTAGCCTTACTTGGTTTTAATGTGGGACCTACCCGCCTACCTTTAACGGCTCCGGGTAGTGAATTAGTCGAAAAAATTAAAGCTGAAATGCATTCCCTAGGCATCATTTAATGTAAGGCCTTCAAATTATACGAAAGGGCTGAGGCAAGAGTCTCAGCCCTTTTATTATCGATTTACTTGACTCGGTATTTATATTAAAATACTTTATTAATAATAGAACACAAAAAGGAGTCTCTCTTTATGTCACTCTTATCAGTTCCCTACCGGATCAAAGTCACTGCTTTAAAAAAAGACAATTTGCTGACCTATAATCGTTCCCTTTATCACCGTCAGGAGATGCTCTTTAGCCAAAAAGCTTTAGAACTCCAAACACCCAACCAAAGCTTAACTCTCCAAAGCCAGCAGGTCGTTTCCCTCCCTGCTAATATCCGGGTCAACTTTAAGACTGATAAGATCGATAAGGACCAGGAACATCTGGGCTTTCTTCTGGCTATTGGTGACCCCTACTTAGAAGCGGTCAGTGATAGCTTTATCGCTACTCCTGAAATTAATCAACTCTTTGCTAAGATGCAGATTTTAAGTGTTGACCGTCATGATTGGAAATACCTCAACCAGGTACTTACTGAAATGAACCAAACCCAATCCTATGCCAAGACACAGCTCCAACAAAAGCGACTTTTCGCCTTAACCTGTCAATTACTGGTGGACTGCTGTCATTTATTTGAGCAAAAACACCTCCACCCCCATATTCGTGACCAACGTTATGAATTAGCCACCGCCATTGCGCAATTTATTGACAGTCACCTGGCTGAAGACTTGCCCTTATCGCTCATTTCCAAGCGCTTTGCTTATAGTAGCTCCACCCTCAATCGTTTATTTGAAGAGTTTTACCATTCCACCCTCCACCAATATATCATCAACAAGCGATTAGAACGGGCCCAGGACTTAATTAGCCAGGGTGAATCGATCCAAAACACTTGGCAAAAGGTGGGTTTTAATGACTATTCTTCCTTCTACCGCGCATTCAAAAAACACTACCACTACCCACCCCACGATCTTCGTAAACATTAAGAAACTAGGCTCAATGCCTCTCTTTTAAGTCAAAGGAAAAGTGCTTCAGGCTAGTCGATCTTCCCTATAGGAAAATCAGACTAGTCTGAAGCACTTTTTATTCTCTATCAATTGATGTTCTCTAACTACATAGGCCTATTCACAGTCCTGGTCACCTTTCAAGCGGTAATCCAGTTCCCGGATCATCTTCACAATATAGTCTTCGGGTGAGTCAACCAAGTCCATATAGAGGCCGTAATAAACATAGGCGGTTTCATAGGAATGTAGGGCCATGGCCCGACTGGCTGCGGCCTTGAGTCCATTCAACATTTCTGCATTCGGATAGTTGATAATACGGTAATCCTTCTTAAACTTTTGCAGGGCTTCGCCTTCAAGGGCCGGCTCCAAGGAACCCATTTCCTCTTCGATAATCGCCAAGCGTTCTTGGGCCCGGGAATTATCCGACCAAGCCAAACTTAAGTAGTATAACTGAGTCGCGGTTTTTAGGTCATCTTTTTTCTCATAGAAATAAGCCAGGTAGGCAAACCCCCGAGAGAAATCTTCCCGTCTTACAGCGTAGCGAAAACCGCTCAAAATCGTCGCAAAGCTCATCCCATATTGTTCCATCAATTGGTAAACCCCTGCCAGGTTAAAAATGGTTTTGGCATTATAAGGGTTCCAAAGCAGGGCTTGCTTGTAGGCTTCAGCGGCCTCCTGCCATTCATTGGCGGCCATCAGCACTTCAGCGTAGGAAGTATAGATTTTGGAATAATCACGTTTGGTTGGACGCAATTCGAGTGTTTGAGGTTCATACCAAGTGAAAATAAATAAGTCGATCCAGTCATTAATCGAATAATATTTTACGTTAGGTTTAGGCTTATACTCAATAAAGTCAGCTTCCATGGCATTGATAAAGAGATTCATTTCAAACTGGGCATCAGTGGCCTTCCCTTCATCAATTAATTCTTTCATATGTTGGATGAAATCATCATCAGTACGATCCGTCAAATCTGTCCATAAACGTAAAATTGGTTCCTCTTCTTCAGGATAAGCATCTAGGAGGACTTTCTCAATCCGCTGACGTAATTCTTCATCCTCTTGTAAATCACGGAAATGATCCTTGACCTTGCTAACAATATAGGTCATATCGTCTTTAAAGTTTCCCGTAAAGTTTTTACTTAAATCATTTAACAGACTTTGCTGTTGTTCGTCCATACTAATCTCCTCAATTTTTCCCATTTTCAGCGTTTATCACTGCTTTATTTCCTTATTGTCGGTTCTGTCATGCTCAAGCTTAGAATTTAATGTAGTCATTATTCCCTATTCATCGTCATGGGGATAACGTCCCTCTAAATGTTCAATCATTTCCTCATAAGGACGTACTTTAACAAAAGAATCAGGTGTAAAGCGAGGTTGGTAGTCCTTAGGAAAATCCTCAAACTCCGCCGTATTAAAGAGATAGGCATTGAGCTGTTCATCATTTAAGGTCCGAAAGTAAGCCATCGGAATCATTTCATCGGTTAACCGGCCATTGCTCAAACGTTTAATATAATGAGAAATATTATTTAAATCATTATAGTAGGCAAAATATAATTCACTCTGTCGCCGATTAACTGGTGTAGAGGCAAATTCAACTAAAATTTTGAGTAGGGCTTGCTTTTCCAAGGGATTTCTGGCATCAAAACCACCATAGCTGGTTCTTAACATGTAAGGTTTATCAATATAAATCTCAGCTAATTTAAATTCATCATCATAAATTTTGAGCACACGTTCCGTTTCTGGTTCATCATTATGCTTCTTATTGACGACATAATAATTTTCGATAAAACCTAGTTCATTGAGTTTCGTGTATAGTTCATCAATTCGCATGATAGAGCCCCCTTCAAAGTCGATTACTTTAATTATAACATAGCTACCTGCAAAGCTATGTCGAAATAATCGATCACGCTTAGTCTTTACCCTTTCTTCAGTCAAGTTTACAGATTTATTATACCATTAATCTTTTTCTCTTAAAGCTAGGTTCCCTTGCCTAACTAGTGTATGATAGGCATAAGCAAAGGGACCTTATGTCCTAACTTTTCACCTTGAAAGGAGACTCCTCATGCCTCAACTTGCCCCCAAAAATTGGGAGCCCCAGCTCTACCAAAGACTTGACCAGTTGATTAAAAATCATCAGCAGCCAAGGGATACTCCCCGAGCTCAAAAAAACTATGTCGTTTTTGACTTTGACCATACCAGCATCTTTAACGATATTGAAGACCATAGCATGGTCTACACTGCATGCCACTTAGCCTATCAACTAAGCCCTACTGAAATGAAAAACTGCTTAAGCCAAAATAAAGCGGCTCTCGACCAAGCTATAAGTGGCCAAGAACCGCAAATCAGCTTTCAAGCGCTTATCGATGATATTATCGCTGACTACCAAAAGCTCTATCCCCAACGAGACGACTATCAGAAAAGCCAAAAACCTCTAGAAGACCGGCTTGAGGCTGACCCCTTATTTTTCAACTTTTTCTGTAAAATACGGACCTTTTACTTGGCTTATAACCAGCGCTTCCCTAAGCAAGCAGGCGCTTCCTGTCCAAGTTTTCTTTATCAAAACTTCACTGAAGCCGACTTTGTCAACCTCGGTAAAAAAGCCCTGGCTTATGGCTTAAGGGCTCCAATTAAAGACTTCACTTGGACCTACTCCTTGTCCGGAGACCCAAGGCAGTGTCTCAGCACTCACTTTAGCCAGGGACTACGTATTCCCAATGAATTGATTAATCTCTACCAGAGCTTGCATACGGCTGGGATCGCCACTTATATTGTGAGCGCTAGTCCCCAAAGTCTGGTGGAAACGGCCGTCAAATATTTCTATCCGATTGACCCACCCGAGATTATCGGCATGTCCTATAAACAGGATGAAGCCGGCATCTACCAAGCCCAATTAGAAAGTCATGCTCCGATTACTAAGGCAGCAGGTAAGGTCCAGGCCATTCAAGAGCTCATCCAGCCCAGACACCAAGCTAGAGAACCTTTGGCGGTCTTTGGCGATAGTATGGGGGACTATCAGATGTTTCAAGCCTTCTCTCCCTCCACCACCCGGGTACTATTCAACCGTTTATTAAATGATAAGACCCAAGATTTTGTCAGCCAGGCCCAAAAAGAATACACCAAGCCTAACCAGGTGTATTTTATCCAGGGCCGGGACAATAATACGGGAGCTTTGCGCCCTTCCCAAGAAACCATCCCCTTTGGTCAAGACCAGGCCTATCTCAGCCAAGCTCTTAATCAGTAGGCAAGGATGGATCCACTTGGTAAGTGAGTTTTTGCCCCTGGCGGGCGGCTAATAGGACTAAATATTCTTCTAAAGTGAGCTGGTAACGCTTAATGTATTGGGCAGTGGGAACCCCTACGTAGCGGTAATGCCATGGCTCAAAATCATAACCCGTGACAGCTTCCTTGCCTTCTAAGTAGCGGAGAATAAAGCCATAGTCTTGCGCATGGTCCCTAAGCCATTGGGCTGAAGCCTCTTTAGCATAGTCCGTTTCCAGCCCCCGCTTAGCTTGAACCCAATCGGTCCCCAAGAGGTCTAGGGCTAAACCAGTGCTGTGTTCTGAGGCATGGGTTGGGGCCACGTAGGCATCAGTTTTAGCCTTAGCTTCCTCTAAACTTGCGCCCCCTGCCTGATACATCTGAATCATGCTTTGCCGGTTCTTTTCCTGGCTATTGACATCCCGATAAGCGGAAACGATAGTCAAGGGATAGCCGGCTTTTTGAGCGGCTTCCATTAAATGATTAAGAGGGTCTTCGATACGCTCATCATAAAGCTGACCATTGGAGGCAGTGGCGGTTTGAATATCCACTGGTTCAGTCAAGGGAAAAAGCGGATTAACCACTTTTAGCCGCCAATCACCTGGCTGGTCTTCGGTCGGAATAGCTTGGATAAGCTCTGTGAGTGAGTATTGAGGATGGTGAGCTAGGACATCTGCTAGGGTCACGCCCTGCATACGTTGGTCCTTTAAATCAGCCACCCCTATCTCTTTCTCAGTTAATTTTTGATTCAATTGGGCCAATTCATCGTCTGGGCTAACTTTTCCCTCCTGCTGGGCTTCGTTGGCAGCTTTAAAACTGGGATAATAAATATCTACTCCAAGTAGGATGATTGCATAAAGTAAAACAAGTCCCAAAATATAGGCTTTAGGGTGATTTTTTAACCAATCTTTCATTTTTTACCCTCCCTTTTTAATTATGCCTAGTATACCACCATGCCGGCTAAATATTAGCGGCTAATTGTAGGAAATTATGCTACAATTATTGGCAATGAGTTAAGAAAGTAGGTAAAGATCTTGCATCGTGATTCTCTTAAAGACGCCAAGCGAATTGTTATCAAAGTGGGTACCAATTCCCTGATGACGTCGACCAACAATATCCGCTACCAACGCATTGACCGCCTAGCTTATGTGATCTCTTCCCTTGCCCAAAGTGGAAAAGAAGTCATCTTAGTCTCTTCGGGAGCCATGGGTGTGGGCTGTGCCCAACTGAATCTCCCCAAGCGCCCCAAAAATATTCCCGACCAACAAGCCGTTGCCGCTGTCGGTCAAGTGGCTCTAATGAATACCTACGCCCGCTTTTTCTCTTATTATCATAAATCAGTCGCCCAAATTCTCATGACTAGAGACGTGATTGATTTCCATGATTCTCTAGCCAATTTGAAAAATAATTTTGCCAGTTTACTCAAGCACCAAATTATCCCTATCGTTAATGAAAATGACGCCATTGCCGTCGATGAAATGGACCATAAAGTACGTTTTGGAGATAATGATAACCTCTCCGCCTTGGTGGCTTCCATAGTTGAAGCTGACCTGCTTATCTTATTAACCGACGTGGACGGCTTTTATGATGCTAACCCGAATACTGATCCCCAAGCCAAACGCTTCTCAACCATCCATGAAGTTAATGCAGACTATCTGGCTATGGCTGGTGATAAGGGATCGACCTTCTCTACCGGTGGGATGCATAGTAAGCTGAAGGCAGCTGCTAAAACCCTAGAAGAAGGTCGTCGTTTAGTCATTATGTCTTCTGAAGAGCCTAGCCAAATCTTTGACCTCTTAGCAGGGGCTGATATTGGCACTGCCTTTATTCCTAAAAACGAATCATAACATTTATCCAAGGAGTGAACAATCATGATTAATTCAGCTGATTTAGTGCAAATGGGCCAAGATGCCAAAACGACAGCCCGTCAACTCAGCAATTTATCCCGGGCTAAAAAAGACCAAGCCCTTATCCAAATGGCTCAGGCCCTAAGAAATGCCTCAGAAAATATTCTCCAAACCAACCAGGCAGAGTGCCAAAAAGCCCAAGAACAAGGACTGAAAGCTGCTTTTGTGGAACGGATGACCTTAAATCCAGACCGCATTGAAGCTATGGCCCAAGGTCTAGAAAAAGTCGCCCAATTAGACGACCCCATCAACCACGTCGATGAAATGTGGGTCAGTGATGAGGGATTAAGGATTGGTAAGCGTCGGGTGCCACTAGGCGTTATCGGTATCATTTATGAATCGCGGCCTAATGTTTCTTCTGACGCGGCTGGTCTCTGCTTTAAAACGGGGAATGCTGTCATTTTGCGTGGAGGTAAGGAGACCATTCAAACCAATCAAGCCATTGTCAATGCTCTCCAAAAAGGCCTTCAAGCTGCCGGCTTACCCCAAGAAGCTATCCAGTTAATCAACAACCCTAGCCACGATTTAGCTGGTCAAATGATGACTATGAATACTAGCATCGACTGCTTAATCCCCCGCGGTAGCAAAAACTTGATCCAAAGAGTTGTCCAAACCGCTACGATTCCAACCATTGAAACTGGCTACGGTAATTGCCACCTCTATGTCCATGAAGATGCTGATTTTGATATGGCCATAAATATACTTATCAATGGTAAAACTCAAAGAGTCTCTGTCTGCAACGCCTTAGAAACCCTCTTAGTCGACCAAGCGATTGCCAAAGATTTTCTTCCCCTAGCTGGTCAGGCACTGAAGGACCACCAGGTTAAAATCCATGGGGACCAAGTCACCGCTGACTATATCGATGGTGTTATCCCAGCCACTGCAACCGACTATGACGAGGAATACTTGGACTATGAAATTGCCATTAAGGTAGTTAAAGGTTACCAAGAGGCCGTTGACCATATTGCTGAACACTCTAGTCACCATTCCGAAGCCATTGTAACCAATGATTATGCCATCGCTAACTGCTTTATGGATGACGTGGACTCGGCCTGTGTCTACGTTAA
This sequence comes from Aerococcus sp. Group 1, assembly GCF_000193205.1. Classification (NCBI taxonomy): domain Bacteria; kingdom Bacillati; phylum Bacillota; class Bacilli; order Lactobacillales; family Aerococcaceae; genus Aerococcus; species Aerococcus sp. Group 1. The sequence continues at coordinate 1,654,678 of NC_015278.1, forward strand.
TGCCTCGACCCGCTTTACCGACGGTGAGGTCTTTGGCTTTGGTGGCGAGATCGGAATTTCCACCCAAAAACTCCACGCCCGTGGCCCCATGGGCTTAGAAGCACTCACCTCCTATAAATACACCATCTTCGGCCAAGGCCAAATCAGAGAATAAAAGAGTGCGACAAGCGCAAAAAGAGGTGAGAGCATTGGAAGAAGTGCGCAGTAAATCCTCATAGAGGATTTACAAGGACCTCTGAAATGGAGCTCACCTCGCGCTTGGAACACGTTTAGGAGAGTGCGACATTCACAACCAAGGACGAAGCCTAGCAAACGTTCAAAAAATTAAACAAGCAAAAACGGAGTTGCCCACAATCAGGCTACTCCGTTTTTCTATTATTTATAATTTTCTCCAACTTAAATTCTAGCTTAGGCATTGACTACTGTAACATTGGTTACTGATAGTTCAATGTCATCGAGAAGATAGCTCGCCTTGGTCGGTTGCCCTTGCATAGGGATGTCATCGACTACCATAATGGCATAGTTAGGCGCCCAACTCCCTAGAAAATCACTTGGAATTTCCCAGTCCACTGGCTCGAACTGGAGGTCAAAGTCATCAATTTTAAACTCTAAATGCGCATTCATTTCCGTAATGGTTTTGCCGGTTAAATTAATCATGACAAAGGCCGTACGAGCGGTATGGTTCCGTAAATTAGGTTGGGCCTCAATAGCGAACATATTTATTTGCCCATCCATAAAGTATTCTTGGTAGTTATTGATAAATTCTTGGATTGTTTTTAACACTTGGCTGACATCATTCTTGGCATATTGGGTATTCAAGCGTTTTAATTCTTCGTTCTGCGCATAAGTCAAAGCAGCATGTATCGGTTTAGCCACGTTATCTACCTCCATTGGTTAAATTTTTCTTACTCGATTCTTTGCCTTTACTATAGTCCATTTTTTCTTGGTCACTTAGGCAAGGAGCCTTAACTTGGGAATGACGCCAGTCCCAAAGCTGCAGTCCAGCTAAGCTCAGTAAAGTTAAAGCTAATTTATTCATCTTATCGATCTCTCCCAATTGATTAAGAGCTAGGACTGTAAATCCTCACTATCAATATCTTCATCACGGTAGCCATAGCCATAATAGGCATTCATCCCTTGGCCATCTGCTCCATTATAGATGGCCCCAATCACATTAGCATCAACGCTTTCCAAGAGGCGCTTGGATTTTTGAATATCCTGGTAACTAGCCACACCCTCTCGCAAGACGAAGACACTGGCATCTGTTCGGCTGGCAATAATTTGGGCATCAGTCACTGGTAAGAGTGGGGGCGCATCAATGATAACCAAGTCAAAGACAGCCGTCACATCCTCCAATAAGTCACTCATCCGTTGAGAACTCAAGAGCTCGGCCGGGTTAGGCGGGATAGGACCAGCTGGTATCACATAAGTGTTCACTTCAGCCACATATTGGGCGACATCCATGTAATCGACATCGCGGTCAGTAAGATAAGTTGTCAAACCCTTGCGGCTATGGATATCGAAGGTTTTATGCACTGTAGGCTTACGTAAATCGCAATCAATCATCAAAACGCGTACCCCATCCAAATGCGCCATGGTCGTCGCCACATTGGCTGCAATGGTGGATTTTCCTTCCCAAGGGCCTGATGAGGTAAACATTAGCGTCTTCAAATGATAAGCATCAATAGCAAATTGGATATTGGTACGAATCGTGCGAAACTGTTCTGAAATCACATGATTAGGATCGGCAGCCGTGATTAAACTCACGCCACGCCGTTGCTCCTTATTTTTCTTGTCAATTTTTCGTTGTTTGAAATTAAACATAAGACTTGATCACCTTTACTAAATTCGCCGTTTGGTCTCATCATTGTCATCCTGGCTTCTGTAACGACGTTTAAAGCGGGTCACCTCAATGGACTCCTCACTCATTTGCGGTAAGACGCCAATTAAGGACCAACCCATTTCTTCAACCACAGCTTGACTCCGTACCGTGTCGTCGTTAAGCACCCGAATCGCTTGGATGACTAGACTGATTAAGCCTCCGAGTACAGCTCCTAAGAGGAGATTCAACCCGTAATTGGGACTAACCGGTTTCTCATTATAGCTGGCTGGGCTTAATAAGGTTACTTTGTCAACAGCGAGGACTTGGGGTAGTTGTTGGATAAATTCTTTACTAATATCGGAGGCCAAGCCTTGCGCTTGACTAGCATTGTCATCTGTCACAATGACGTTAAAGACTGCCGATTGTTGATCAGCTTCTAAATGGATATTCTCACTCAAAGTTTCAACGTCCCTTTGATGAGCTTGGGCCACTGGTTGTAAGATAAGTGGCGTATGGAGCAGGTCGTCGTAGGTTTTTAAGCCCGCTTTCTTTTCGTCCGCCTTGTCCTTATCACTGTCCTTAGGGGTGACCACGATTTGAGTTTGTGAGGCGTATTCTGCCTCTGCCCATAAGAAATTATAAGCACTGGCCACCACGATCCCAAGCAGGATCCCTAAGAAGATAAACAGCCACTGCCGCTTAAGCCCCCGGAAAAAAGAAGCCAATGATCGTCCTTTGTACTGCTTCATGGTTGTCACATCCTCATTTCTTTAAAATAATCATAGCAGCCTTTCTAATTGATTAAGAAAAGGCCCGTTTTAACTTTCTAGAAGAACCAGAAACGCTTTTTCTTTTTAATTTGAAAATGGTCGATTAAAGGATCCCCATTAATCAAAGCCCTGGCATTCTGCTGGATATCAAAGCTAATGCTCTGTCCATAGCGGTTTTCCAAAGCAGCAAAAGCTTGGCGTAATTGGTAGTCGTCACTAGCAGTGGAGAAACTTCCTAGCAGGTGGGCCAAACCGGCTTCCAATAAGTAATGGCACTGTTTCTTTACTTGCTTGCCCTGGCGGCCTAGTAAATTTCCCGCCGTCAAGGCCGTGTAGCAACCCTGGTCAACCCACTGATAAACTTGTTCAATATCGCGCATGAGGGGCTGGTTTTCCTCAATTTGGACTAAGACTGGGCGGATATCATGCTTCAACCATTCGAAAAGTAAGGGTTCAAAGTAGCGCTGGGGATCCTCTTGATTTAATTTAACTAGAACATAACGCTGGTTGAGATCAACATAGAGAATATCTTGGGATAAGTCATCCCAGGAAATTGCCTGGGCTAAGTCAATAATCTGACCCGGGTAAACCATTAAGGCAATCCCTCGCCGGTCTAAGTCCTCTTGAAAAGCTTCGGCGGCCTGTACTAAGTCCCCCCCAGTAGCTGCTGGATCAGTCGGATAGGAAGCAGTGGCTAGGACATGGGTCACACCACTTTGCCAAATGGTATTAGCCATGGCTAATTGCTCTTTATTAGAGTCTGTATGATCCACTTTGGCAATGTGACAGGCCATATCCACTAACATCTAGCATTCTCCTTTTTATTGACGGTTATCCTCATAAGCCAGTAGCTGGCTGTTTTCATCGTATACTACCTTAATATCAAACAGCTCATCGCTAGTCATTAAGGGCTCTAAGAATAAGCGGTCGCCTTCCCACAGCGGGAGGTCTAAGACTTCATCTTTAGGGATCCAAGCCATAACCCCTTCATCATTCTCCCTGACCTCATCACTAGCTAGGGTTCCCATATAAACAAAAATATACATCGGCTCATCATCGGCATAGATAAAGGTAACGACACCGCGAAATTCTGCTGCTTCAAGTTCCCAGCCGGTCTCTTCTTTTACTTCCCGCTTAGCACATTCTAAGGGAGCTTCTCCTAGTTCGAACTTTCCCCCAATGCCAACCCATTTACCCTGGTTGATATCATGTGCCTTCTTGATACGGTGTAACATTAAAAAGCGCTCATCACGCTCCAAATAGACTAAACTGGTTAATTGCATCCTTCCACCCCTTCTGTCTTACTTATTATAGCGTGTTAAGCCCTATTTTAACAGTTATCCACTAAGATATCTTCAAAGAGATCTTAAAATTAGGCAGCCAAGTACTTTTTTCAGCAGAGTGTTTAATAAAAAAAGTCTCCCAACTTGATGGTTAAGAGACTTGATGATTTATGCTTATTTAGTGAGTAAATAATTCTTTAAACTTGGTAATACGGCTGTGGCTAGGGTACCTGTCCCCCCGTGAGTCCCCACTACTGGGGTTAACCAATCAAATTCAATGTCAATGTCTGGTAATTTCTCGCGGATTAAATCAGCCAGCTCTTTAGCCCCTGATTCATCATCAGCATGGGCAATGGTCCCTTTATAGCCCTGAGAATATTTCTTGGCTTCTTCGATAAAGGCATCAGCTAACTTCATTAAGGCCTTACGTTTGGTCCGCACCTTGGCTAAGACGGAAATATTTCCTTCTTGGTCAAATTCAATCAAGGGAACGATTTTTAATAAAGACCCCAGTAAACCTTGAGCCCGTGAAGCTCTGCCGCCTTTAACTAAGTTATTAATATCTCCTACTAAAGCCCAGATGGTAGTGTGTGCATTTAGCCATTTAATCTTAGCCACCACTTCTTCAGGCTCAGCGCCAGCTTCCACTAAATCTAAAGCCTGACTCACCAGGTAACGCAGAGGCGTTGCTGCCCGACCTGTATCAATCACATAAGTTTTAATTTGGTCTTCAAATTCACTAGCTACCGATTGCCCGGTTTGGCTAGTCCCACTTAACACAGCACTCAAGGGAATAAAGAAGACGGTATCGTAACCCTTGTCCACTAATTCTTCATAAATTGCATAGAAGTCTTGGGGGCGGGGTTGAGAAGTCTTAGGTAGCTCTTTGGCATTTTTCAAGCGATGATAAAATTCCGGTAAGATGCTACGGTCTTCACTCTCAATAAAAGTCTCTCCTGAGGAAAAATGGAGCTGTAAAGAAACATAGTAAATATCGGGATGATTAAGCAAGCGATCATTGAGTGTCGCCGTAGAATCGGTTAAAATTGCTGCTTTCATTTAAATAACCTCCTTATTTAAGCTTTGCTTATATTATAACTTAAAATTTTCAACCTTGGGAAGCACACAAAAAGCGACACTATTACAACCCAAGTGGGTGCCAATTACAGGAGGAATCAAGCCATAACGGATAGGATATCGGCTTTCATCCTTGGCAATCATTTGTTCGAACTCCTCGGCTAAAAGACTATCTGGAGTAGTGATGAGAGCTAATTCTAAGCCCTCTGGATAAGCAGTCATCTCTTTTTCCATTAATTCCTCCATCCGTTTGAGGGCCTTCTTTTGGGTACGGACTTTTTCGACCATTTCCAAGGCACCATTGCGTTCGATTCGGACAATGGGGAATATCTTCAATAAATTGCCTAAGAGCGCCATTCCCTTACTTGCTCGCCCCCCTTTGACAAGGTTATCAAGATTTCCAACGATGACATAGACCACCATAGCCTCATCCAACTGCTTCAAAAGGTCAACAATCTCAGCTAGCGATAATTTCCCAGTCTCGATCAAGTCTAAAGCGACTTCAACCAAGTAAGCTAGGGAAATGGAAGTCTGCCGAGTGTCCATCAAATAAACAGATAGACGGTCTTGGTAATCTTGGGCCACGCTTTGACAATTTGAAAAGGTTCCACTCAAAGCCGAAGGGAAGGTCATGATTAATACCTCATCATAACCCTTGGCTACTAGGTCATCCATCACTTGAACCACTACCCCCATGCTGGGTTGGGAGGTTCTTGGTAAAGTTTTCATGGATGCCAAGCTGTGATAATAAGCAGTCACTTGGTCGCTATCGCTGGTGTCAGTCATTGTTGAACCATCAGGTAAATTAATTTGTAAATAGACTTGGTAAACATCTGGGTGTTTGGCTAAAGATTCCGGTAAGGCCGCTGTACTATCGGTAATAATTGCAGTTTTCATAAGGTTTTCCTCCTTAATTAGATAAAGCTTCTCATGTGCCTTTCATTTTTAGCGCAGCAGAAAAATAGTGTCCACGTACTTCAGACAAAATAGTGATATCTCCTGGTAATAAGGTCATCATTAGGCTGATCAAGCAATAAAAAGGGCCGAAGTTTTTCTCCAGCCCTCAATTTCAATATCGTATTAATCTCCATTATAGATGCTTGGAATGACCACGTAGTCCACTGTGCGTAATGCACCTAAATCCCTACCACCTGCATAAGAAATACTACTTTGTAAGTCTTCTTGCATTTCTTTCAAGGTTTTGAAGATGCTGCCGCGGCTTTCAATTAAAATTTTCTTGCCTTCGACATTCTTATATTCTCCCTTTTGAAATTCGGAAGCAGAGCCAAAATATTCCTTATATTTTTGTCCATTTTGAATGACTTCTTCACCTGGTGATTCTTCATGGGCTGCTAGTAAGGAGCCAATCATCACCATCGAAGCGCCAAAGCGGAAGCTCTTAGCAATGTCACCATGGGTACGGATACCCCCGTCAGCAATAATTGGCTTACGGGCTGCCTTTGCACAAAGGCGAATGGCGGCTAATTGCCAGCCAGCTGTCCCAAAACCAGTTTTAATTTTAGTAATACATACCCGACCTGGTCCCACACCAACCTTAGTAGCGTCAGCGCCAGCATTTTCTAAGTCACGGACGGCTTCTGGAGTGGCAATATTACCTGCAATAACAAAGGCATTAGGCAATTGTTTCTTGATATATTTAATCATATCAATAACCGTATGGGAGTGACCATGGGCAATATCAATAGTGATATAATCTACCTTTTCACCTGATTCTTTCACTTCATCGATAAAGTCATATTCTTCAGGCTTAACCCCAACACTGACAGAAGCATAAAGTCCTTTTTGGTTCATACGACGGATGAAATCTAAACGTTTTTCCGGTTCAAAACGGTGCATAATGTAGAAATACCCATTAGCAGCTAGTTTTTCGGCTAAGGATTCATTAAGGACCGTTTGCATATTAGCAGGGACAACCGGAATCTTGAACTTATGAGGTCCAAATTGAATACCCGTATCACATTCCGACCGGCTCTGTACAATACATTTAGCAGGGATTAACTGGACTTGCTCATAATCAAAAGTTTGCATTTATTCTCTCCTAATTTCACTAAATCATTCAAACTATTAAAATAAACCTTTAACATTGTAACACCAAGCCATTAAAAATCAAGGTTAATCGGCTATTTTAACAAAAAATATTCGTTTTATAGAGGTTTTTAACTAAATTTCCCCTTATTATAATCGCCAAATCCGAACATTAATCTTTTTCGTGTTCTTTCTTGAATTTAGCAATAATAGCTTGATTGACACATTCAGGCACTAAGGCAGACACATCGCCACCAAAATAGGCAGTTTCTTTGATGAGGCTAGAAGAAACGAAACGATATTTTTCGTCCGACAGCATGAGTAAGGTTTCGACATCATCCGCTTGCAGTTTATTCATCAAGGCAATGTTAGTCTCATACTCAAAGTCTTTGACATTGCGAACGCCACGAATGAGGGCACAGCAATTCAGAGATTTGGCTAAGTCAATAGTCAACCCCCCCGTAAGACGCATGACTTCCACATTATCCAACCCAGCTAAGGCTTCTTTAGCCAGGTCTAATTTTTCTTCATCGCTAAAGAGGGCTTGTTTAGTGGTATTCACTGCTACAGCAACATAGAGGGTATCAAAAATACGACTAGCGCGTTCAATCATATCGACGTGTCCTTTAGTCATTGGATCAAAACTACCAGCGTATAGTGCATTTCTAATGCCCATGAACGACTTCCTTTCTTTTATCGGTTTTCAATTTTTCATTCAATTAATAGCTTCCCGGAGCTGCTGGAGCGGGCACTGTGTTTTCTGGTGCCACTGCTCCCCCTCCTGTTGGCGGTTGTGGGGCTCGGTTGGCTCCTAGACCTGGAGCTTGGGGAGCCGGAGCTTGAGGGAGAGGTGCGGGAGCTTGAGGCTGGGGAGCGGGAGTCGGACTAACCGGTGCTTGTGGCTGATAGGCAGGCTGCTGACTTTCAGCTTGAGGCAAACCATTTTCGCTTGGTCTCACCGTGTCCCCTGAAGCATCGTCAACTTGCGGTTGATTTTGGGCCTCATAATTTAGCCCTTCTTCTCCAAATTCTTTTTCAATCAAACGGTCGAGTTTATCTTTCTCATAAACGCCCGGTTTAATGGCCATTTCTTCGTCTTCAAGAATGCCATTACCATTTAAATCCGAAACAGGGAAATAGACTGGCGGAATATTAAAACTTACCGGGTAAACAATGGCCGACTGGGTCGGTTCCAGTTCCAGTAAGGCCCGAATCCGATTAGACATGCGGATGCGATCTTCTTCCTCAATCGCTAAATACCAACCAAAAGTTAAATTCAAATCTAACCAGTCATCAAAGACTAAGTGGATAGGATTCTTAAGGGCTTGTAAATAATTCTGTTGGAGGGCCAGCATGTCATTGGGCCGTAAATCAGTCCGCAAATTATCACCGAGGGTATTTAAAATTTCTTCATAATTAAAGACCGTATCCATGGATAAGAGTCGGTCAATAACAGCTTGAACCAATTGTTGTTGGCGTTTTTGACGGCCAATATCCCCCTCAGGATCCATTTTACGCATCCGTACATACATCATGGCTTCCTTACCAGATAAGGTCCGGGTTTCACCTTCAGTAAAGCTGACTCCATCTTGTTCAAAAGTCATGGGTGACGTAATTTCAATACCGCCCATGCCATCAATAATATCAATGAAACCTTGCATATTGACTTCAACATAATGGTCAATAGGGACATCAAGGAAACGTTGGATGGAATTAATGGAGTCCTCCATGCCCCCATTCATATAAGCATGGTTCAATTTATTGAAGTCATTAGTCTTTCCTTGGGGAGCCAGGGTGTCGCGGGGGAGGCTTAGAATGGTTGATTTACCTTGTTTGGGGTTGATAGTAATCACCATCATGACATCTGAACGCCCATCCTTAACATTTTCATACATTAAAGCGCCATTATCGATCCCCTCGAGTAAAATATTTACCGGGTCGCCATCCCTGAGCGATATCCGACTATCACGCATATTTTCCCGGTCAACATTCTGATAGATGGCCCCAGAAAAATTAAAGAAGTTAAAGGCCAAGCGAATAATAAAGACGACTACAATAATTCCTAAAACCAGGCCCAGTCCCTTAAAAATTTTCCTTGCTTTACCTTTATTCTTATCATCATCCGGTTGATGGTGGCGGTAGCTCCGTCGATTTTCTTGAATAGACGATTGCTTCATATTTTCACTTCCTTAGCTTTTAATTTCCTCGATTAAAATCAATTTGCAAGGAGTCGATGCCTAAGTCTTCGTCACCAGCTTCTGCTTGTTGCATGGTCAAAATCTTGGGTTTATCTGCAGTGACTACTAGAGTATGCTCATATTGGGCACACCAGGAACCATCCACTGTGCGCGCCGTCCAACCGTTACTATCCACCTTGGCTTGGTAGCCACCCATAGTAATCATGGGTTCGATACAGATGGTCATGCCTTCACGAAGGCGTTGACCACGTCCAGGACGACCATAATGAGGAATTTGCGGATCTTCGTGCATGGTGGGTTGAATGCCATGACCGACAAAGTCACGAACAACACCAAAGCCTTCTGCTTCTGCATAACTTTGAATAGCATGACCGATATCCCCAATCCGGTTACCAGCCACAGCCTGCTCAATTCCCAAGTAAAGGCTCTTCTTGGTGACATCCAAGAGGTGTTGGACTTCAGAATCGACCTCGCCAATCTTAAAGGTATGGCAAGTATCGGTAAAGAATCCATCCAGCGAGAGGACAGTATCTACCGAACAAATATCGCCAGCTTTTAAAATGGTCTTTTTATCCGGGAAGGCGTGGCAAATTTCATCATTGGTTGAGGTACATGATGCATAAGGATAACCCTCAAAACCAATTTCTTCAGGAATAGCTCCTGCTTGACGAGTACGTTTTTCAATGAAATCATTAATATCCATGGTAGAAATACCAGGTTCAATAATATCGCGTAATTCTTCCATAATGCTTGCCACTAAACGGCCAGCTTCTGCCATAGCTTGAATTTCGCGTTCAGATTTGATGGTAATCATTGATTTCTTCCTTTCATAAATTATCATAGCTAAGTATACAATAAAAGCCTTAAAATAGATGCTTATTTCTCGGCCTTAAGGGATTTATTAACAATTTATGAAATAAATTAGTTTTTTTCAAGTTTTTCTGGTCTTTTTTAAACAAATCATATACAATATCTTAAGCAAGATATGATTAGCTATGTCAATATAGTAATATTTTCTACTGATACTTTATATCCTGCAATCAAACTTTTTTTGAATACCATAGATGGGGAGATGAATTATGGGAAAACAACAAAAGCTTGAGCAAATCGCCTACCTATATATGAAAGACCAAATTATCCAAGGCAATTGGCCAAATGATCATCATATTGTGGAAGCAGCTATTTCAGAAAAATTAGATATGAGCCGTAGCCCAATCCGTGCTGCCCTAGCCATATTAGCAGATGAAGAGATTGTAGAAATGCGGCCCTACCGAGGATTTTTTGTCAAAACCAGTTTAGAGGATGTCGACTTGGTCGCTTTCCGTTTGCGTTATTTTGCAATTTGCTATTTCCGCTTAATGGACCGTGCCTTAAAGCACAAAGCCAGCGCCAAAGACTTGCCAGCTGATCTTGACCAAAACTTAAATAATTTAATCGCTGCCTTTGAAAGTGATAATTATTTAGACTGCGTCCAATGGGAATGCGCGATTATTAAGAGCTTGCTCAATTTATCCCAACATGACTTCTTAGTGGAAGAATCCATTAAATGTTACGCTTCTGTTTTGGAAAGAGTCCATAACCACTTACAAGCTGGTGATAACAAAGCACATTGCGCTTACCAAGCTAGAAATATTATTTACATTCAAGATATTATTTTCCTAGCCAAACGTAATGAATTTGACGAAACACGTACCTTAATTGAGTTATTGACTCTACACCAATATCAATATTTCAATGACCAAGAAAAAGCGGTCTTTGACCAAGCTTCGCCTTACGCCATGAAATAAAGTCAACCAACCAATAACCTCTTTTAACAAGGAGTTATTGGTTTTTCTTTCATTTGATAAGCTTAAACTAGCGCTGTTTAGTCGTTTTTGCTATACTTGATGGGATTATTAGTCAAATGAATAAATTAAAGGAGAATAAGAATGAAAGCCTTAATTGCTTATGCCAGCATGACTGGTAACACAGAAGAAGCCTGTGACGTTATGGCTGAAGCTTTGGAAGATTTAGGGGTGGAAGTTGATATGGATTCCTCCTTAAACCTATTTGGCGAAGACTTTCTCGATGTGGATATCTGTGTTGTAGGCACCTATACTTACGGCTCAGAATTACCAGATGATGTCGTCGACCTTTATGAAGATTTAGAAGATTTAGATTTAACTGGCAAGGTTTTTATCAGCCTGGGGTCCGGAGACCACGATTACCCGGATTATTGCCAATCCGTCGATGACTTCTATGACCAATTCCTACAAACGGGGGCTCAAGCAGCTTGTCCAGCTATTAAAATTGAAATTGATTGTAATGCTGAAGACATTGAAACCATTGAAGCCGGCGCTCAGGCAGCGGTCAACTTAGTTAAGCAAAAACCACATTAAACCAATGTCCTCCTAGCCAATAAGACAGCAAACTAGTTTATTGAGGAACGGAAAGGAGCACTATGAATAAAGTACCCAAAAAGAATCGTTCAAAATTTATTGATGATATCGAAAACCTTAATATTGATGAAACCTTGGAGAACTTAGATAAGGGATCTCCTCACTTGAATTGGGGCTACCTATTGATCGGCCTAATCGTTCTCTTTCTCTTAGTTTGGGGCGTCTTAGAAATCTTCTCACCTAATGAGACAGAAGCCCACTTTCAAAGCCAAACTGAGCAAATTAAGGAACTCGAAAATAGAGTCAACCACTTAGAATATCGCATCAAACAACTCGAAGATAAGGAATAAGGCTGGGAGTGAAAACCCAGTCTTTTTTATGCTTTTTAAGCTTTCCTTAAACTGGGAGAAATTGCGAGTACATCTTAGTCATGCTAGAATATGAACATCATGGAATAAAGAGGTATATTATGCAAAAGAAAATCATTCCCTTACTCCTCCTAGGAGGCTCACTAGTTCTGGTGGGCGGTTGTGATCAAATCCGCTTCACTGACCCTAAAAAGCCGGAAACAAAGACCGAGGAAAAAGTGGAACCGCAAGCCCAACATCCCCGTGAAGCCTTGGGACTTACGACTACTCATAAATTAAAATCCCTAAACCCCAATAAGCTGCAAACGGCTTATGAACTTAGCGCCATGAATATGGTGGGCGAAGGTCTCTTCCGCTTAGAAAAAGATGGTTCTATCCGACCAGGGGTAAGTAACGGAGAGATTGAGCGTAATGATAGGGATGTCATTATTCATTTAAAAACAGAGGCCCAATGGAGTAATAATGATCCCGTAACTGCCAGCGATTTCGTCTATGCCTGGCAAGAATTAGTTAATCCTGACCACCATAATTTTTATGCCTATAAATTGCTAGCCTTAATTGATAATGCCTCCACCGTATTAAGTGGTCAAGTAGGTATCGATCAACTCCATGTTCAGGCTTTAGATGACCACCGGCTAAAAATCACCTTAAAAGATCCGGACATGGATGATAACAGTCTCAAACAAGCCCTAGCCTTTCCAGCCCTCTTCCCCCTACCGAAGAACTTTATTGGTCAAATTAACTATGACCTCTACGGGCAAAAATCAGTCAATACTTTGAGTAATGGCCCCTACAATTTAAGCGCTTGGGAGAGCGGTTGGGATACTTGGACCTATGACCGCAATGAAGAATACCATAATTGGACGGACTATCCCACTGAAAAACTCAGTGTCCAATATGTCAAAAATACTGAAACAGCTAAAAAATCCTACCAACAACGCTTAACGGATATTTTGATTAGTCGCACACCGGAAGAGAATTGGACCGCATTAAAGCGTCCTTTTAGCCAAAATCTCCTCTACCATATTAATCAAGCCGGAAAGAAGAATATTCTTAATGACCAGCGCCTAAGAGATCTCTTGGCACAAAATATCGACCAGCAGGCCTTGGTTAAAAATGTGCCTGCCTTACAAGCGACTGACTCCCTAGATCCTCAAAGCGGGGGCCAGCGACAAACAAAGGCAGCCGAAGATAATGAGGCTAAGATTAAAGCGCTCTTAGAGGATTATCAATTTGAGGCCATTGAACTGGACTTGATTACCGACGACAATGCCCTGTCGCAAAAAATCGCCAAGGAATTACAAAAGCAATGGGAAAGTAAAATCCCTCACCTGGTTATTAATATCTTCCCCTTGTCAGAAAAAGTTTTGATGGAGCGGTTCCAAAAAGGAGATTTTGACCTTTACCTCAGTCAACAACAAGCCTACGATAATTATTCCAATAGTGAGTTCTACCTCCCTTATACGGCTCCAAACTACCAAAAAGCCTGGGGAGATGATCTGGAAGCTTTCCAAGCGTTAATGAAGCAGAGCGCTAGTGGCAAATTATCTGATGAAGACAGAAGTCAAGCTGACCAATTGATCCAAAAACATCAGATCGCAAGCCCTATTCTTAAAGGCGATTACAGCTATCTCTCAAGAGAAGAAGTCATCAACCAAGCGCCTTACTCAGACAAAGGTTTTCTCTTTGACTTTAAAAATATGGCTTATGAGAAGAGCTCCCAAACCATTCCAATCAAAGCGGATAAGAAAAAAGCTAACAAATAATGTTCTTCCTGAAATAAAAGGCGAAATTAGACATGAAATCTAATTTCGCCTTTTTGGTTTTTGTTTCATTTACTTAAATTTCTTTAATATTTTTTGCCTTATTTTTCATAATTTTTTCATATTTTTTAACGGCATATGGTTATAATATAAAGCATTAATTAAAAAGGAACGTATTATCATGAAAGCTAAATCAAAAGTTCTTATCCTTGCTTTACTTAGCATTATTTTATTAACCTTAGGCCTATTTTCATATCGTCACCACCTAATCAATAAAAAGCACCAAGCCCAAAGTACTATCACCATGGATGCTCTCTTTATTGATGACGATCATGCCTATTTAACCCCTGAGATTGACGAGGATATGATCCAGGCGGCCAAAGATAATGCCAATAAATTAGCGCCCGAGAAGAAAGAAAAAGCTCTTAAAGAAATTGCCCTCGTCGAACAAAAGCTAGCAGCTATCCAAGCCGTTGACCAAATCTACCAACATGATGATTCAGAGGCTTTTGTGGTTGGCGATAAAGTGAATCCTCGTGATATTCTAAATAATAGCGTTAGCTTGGCTGACCTCAAAAAGCTAGCTCCCCATTTTGATTTCTCAGTGGGTGATGCCCTATCCGATGAATTAAAAATTCATTATAAAAACGCCTTAGAAATTGTCCAATTAGATGATAAACTCCAATCAATTCTTAATGACCTGCCCACCAGTTTTCAAGCTGATCAAATTAACGCTAACTTAAAGAAATTTAACGAAATTAGTCAAATCCTCGAGGATACTGCGATAAATATCGAAGGTCAACCCCGTCTCAAGAATAGCCTCCAAGCAATCACTAATAAAACAAAAATCTACGCCAAGAGCCTGATTCAAGCCAATCCCCCTCTCAAAGACGATGTCTTAAATCAACTATTAAACCAACCCTTGCTGGGCCATTACCTGACCGGTAGTTCGATTGACCACCGTAAGTTGATCGCCCTAACCTTTGATGATGGCCCTTCCGAAAATACTGGAGCTATCCTAGATATTCTCGATCAATATGGGATCAAAGCCATGTTTTTCCAACAAGGCAACCATGTTAAAGAGTACCCTCAAGTGAGTCAACGAATTTTAGCTGAAGGTCATAAACTTGGCAACCATACCTATGACCACCCTTATTTCTCTAATTTAAGAGATAAAGAGGTTGTGGACGAAATTAGCCAAGGTGAAGCTGCCATTAAAGAAGCCACCGGCATCAGTCCTAAATATATCCGTAACCCCCACGGCGCTCAAAGAAAACGCATTGCTCGCTTAAGGCCAGACTTAACCGGTATCTATTGGGATATCGATTCTGAAGACTGGAAGTCCATGGATACTAAGCAAATCACCCAACGTGTCTTAAGTCAAGCCCACAACCATGCCGTTATCCTCCATCACGACACCATCAAAGCAACTGCCGAAGCCATGAAAAAGTATATCCCAGAACTGAAAAAACAAGGCTACACCTTTGTTTTTGCTGATCAAATACCGGAAACAAAGAATTGGATTAATAACTAAAATAACCGCGACCAAGAAATGATCTGGTCGCGGTTATTATTATAAGAAGGGAATAAATCAAAGCTTTGAAGACACTGCAATTCATATTTACAATTTATTTACTTTTAAAAATAAAATGCTTTTGAATAAAATAACTTAACAGGAAAAGTAAGGAATCAACAAATACTTTAATGATGGTAGTTGCTTTCGATTGAATGACAGTGCTTATTAGAGACACTAAACCTCCGGATAAGAACATCTGCACGATGACCAAGCTGACATATTTGATAAAGCTTTGTTTGGATTCTTGCTTGAAAACGAGAAAGCGATTCAAGGTGTAGTTAAAGACCGATGAAATGGTCCGGGCAATGATTGTCGCTAAGTAAATGGTCAGAGTACTTGCAGCGTGCGGCAAGAGTACAGAAAAGAGATGGAATAAAAGGATATCTACCACAAAGGACGAGACCGAAGACAGGATGTATTTCCAAAAATAGGTCTGATTAGCCATGTATTCTAAAAAGACGCTGTAAATAGCAATGGAATCCTTGATCGGGTTAAAATGACTCCCCTTATTATCATCATGATAGATGGTCTCAATAGCCACTTCCTTAATTGGAATTTTTTGCTTAGCGGCATCAATGATCATCTTTAATTCATATTCAAAGCGGTCGCCTGAAATCTCCAAAAGTCTGGCCAAATAAGTTTTAGGAATCACTCTTAACCCCGTTTGGGTGTCGGTTAAGGAAATGCCGGTAACCATTTTTAAAATATAGCGAGTTAAGCGATTACCAAATTGACTCTTCCACGGCACTTCATTTTGAAAATCTCTAACGCCTAAAACTAAGGCACTGGGGTCTTGCTGAAAAGCTCCAATACATTTCATCATATCGGCATAGGTATGCTGTCCATCTGAATCAATAGTAATGACTCCTTGGCAGTCAGGCAAATAGTGAAGAATATAGTCAAAAGCCGTTCTCAGCGCACGCCCTTTGCCATAGTTTTCCTCATGTTTTAAGACAATGGCACCAAAGTCTTCATGCGCTTGCTTAAAATAGGAATCATAGTCAGCAGAAGACCCATCATTAACGATAATAATTGTAAAATTATCTGAATCTTGTCTGCGAATCGACTCTAGAAGTTCAATTAACTTCTCATTCGGTTCTAAAGCAGGAATAATAATTGTAATATCACTGATTGACACGTTCTAATCTCCTTATTAACTACCTATAGCAGATAACAACGACCTTTTTGACTATAATAAAACACCCCCGAGAAGAATCGAACTTCCGACACATCGTTTAGGAAACGATTGCTCTATCCACTGAGCTACGAGGGCAAATTGAATCAATCATATCGAGTGGCTACTTAGAAAATTACTTTCCTAAGTACCACTGATACATTCTAGCATAAAGTTTGGGATTTAGGCGGAATAATTGCCAAGCTAAGCGCTTTTTCCAGTCAATTTCCTCATTTTCCTCGAAATAAGGGCGGTAATGGTTGACAGTTTCTAACAGTTCCTGATGAGAACTCCCTACTTGCTTGAAGGGACTGACTTGAGCCATTTTATAGGCTGTAGATAGGAAGCCATCAAATAGGCGCGCTCCTGCCTTAGCAGTAAGGTCTGGAAAGTTGACCTGAACGTCATCTAACATGCGCGCCCTTTCCGTCACATTGTCCATTTGCTTGGGATTAAAGGACTGAGCGACAATACTTTCCTCGTTCTCATAATAATTAATCCCTACATATGAAGTCGTCATAATCCTGGTCGCCCTTTTCATGGTCGCATAGGATACCGCTGTATCTTCATATAATTTACCTTCAGGAAAACGGACATCACGGAAAAGCTGTCTCGCGTATATCTTATTCCAAGCATAAAAATCGATCCCGGAATAATCTAGCATGGCTTCGATCCCTGCTTGGCTAGAGGTCAAAAGCATCTCTTTTGACTCTTTTACCGTTTGGGATTTTACTCCAATGCGTTTGACATTAAAAATAAATAAATCGGGGCGTTCTTCCTGATAACTAGCCATAAAGTGTTCAAATAGGTCAAGCTCATAGCAATCATCACTATCCAAAAATGCCAGATAGTCTCCGCTAGCTACTGCGATACCGGTATTTCTTGCTCCTGATAAGCCCTTATTAGCTTGGTGGATCACCTGGATACGGGGGTCTTTTTTAGCTAACTGGTCAGCAATATCCCCACTCTTGTCAGGAGAACCATCATCCACCAGAATAATTTCCAAATGCGGGTAGCTTTGATCTAAGACACTGTTTACCGCTCTCTCTAGTGTTTTTTCGACTTTATAAACCGGAATAATGACCGAAATTAACATCAGAAACCTACTTTCTTAGTATTTTCTTGTAGAGGTTTTGGCGTAGGGAATTAGGAACTAAATTAAATACTGCCTGCCCGCCCATACGGATTAGCCAATCAAGCGGACTGGCCAGGCCAACCTGGTAGATTTTTTGGTAGGCCTTACTACCATCGACAAAATAGTCCCAGCCGCCCCGTCTTTTAAACATATTCTGGTCTGCACGCGCATAAACTAGGGTATCGTCCAAATTGGCAGCCTTAACCCCATTTTTTAACATTCTTACCCATAAATAATAATCTTCATAACCTTTTAACGGCTGATAATTGCCTGCTTTTAGGATAGCTGATTTTTTATAGATCACTGTCATATGGTTGAAGGGATTACGCCGTTTAGCATACCCCAGGATATCTTGGTAGCTATGGGGCACGACTTTTCTGGCAGTCGGTTCCTTTGGCGACTGGTCAAATTCAAAGACATCGCTACCCAATAACTCGACTTCGGGATGTTCTTTGAGATAATTGATTTGTTTTTCGAAACGATCCGTCCGGCAAATATCATCGGTATCCATCCGGGCAATCCATTCATTACGGGCCAATTGAACGCCATCTTGTAAGGCCAAACCCAGGCCGCGGTTTTTGGGATAAGCTTGAATGGTGGTTTGCTTGGGATATTGCTCTTGAAAGTCGTCGAGAATAGCGTCGAGTTCCTCAGTTAGGGGGCCATCCTTAATAATTAATATTTCTTCAGCTGGCAGGCTTTGCTTGACCAGGCTATCCAAGCATTGCCGTAAATAAGTCGGGTTTTCCTTATGATATAAAGACATCAGCACTGTAAAATTCACTGCTTTCTTCCTCCCTTAACTTAAATACATCCGATATAAATGGCTATACAGACTTGGTGATACTTGATAGAGCGACCAGGCTAGTCGTTTTTGCCAGGAAATTTCCTCATTATCCTTAAAATAGGGCTGGTATTGCTTAAGGATCTCAAGCAAACGGCTGTGGTATTTTTTCTTCATTTTCTTATCTTCGCACTGGGAAAGTTGGTAAGCCACGATTAGGAAACTATCAAATAAACGACGAGCTGCTCCCTGAGCTAATTCAGGGAAATGAATGAGTACATCATCCAAGATCTTTACCCTTTCAGTGACATTATCAAACTGTCCCGGAGAAAAGGTTTGGGCAGTGATCCCTAGAGGATTATCGTAATATCTTAAGCCAACCTTATCTGTGGTAATCACGCAGTTGGCTTGCTTAGCCCCCAGATAACTCACATGCATATCTTCATAAAGGGTATCAAGAGGGTATCTCATCTCATCAAAGAGCGAATGGTGCCAGATCTTATTCCAAGCATAGAAATCTAAACCATTATATTGGTGGAGGACCCTAACCGCTTCTTGGCTCTTAAATATTTGCTGACGGATGGCATTCTTAGGGGTGACTTGGTCACCAGAAACCCGTTCAAAATTAAATATGAACAAGTCCATTTGGTATTCTTGATAGGCCCGATAAAATAAGGAAAAAATATCATTAACATATTCATCATCAGAATCAAGAAAGGCCAAATAATCCCCTTGGGCTTGATTAATGCCCGTATTTCTTGCTGCAGATAAGCCCCCGTTTGCTTGATGTATGACTCTGATCCTTTGATCTTGGGATTCGATAGCATCACAAAGTGGACCGGTTCCGTCAGTGGACCCGTCATCCACAATGATCACTTCAAATTCCTTCATGCTTTGACTTAAGACACTATCGACCGCACGTTGCAAGGTACTTTCGACATTATAAGCTGGAATAATTACACTTAATAACATAATTTTCTATTACTCCATTTCCTGACGCTTTAGTAACAGATGAATTATATCATATCTGATCAAGAGAAAAGCTGATTTTATAGGAATTTGACTGATTCTTACAATAACTTTAAAAGTTAATTGCCATTAAGGAAACGATCAACTGTATACAGACCAACAGGCCATTCTTTCTTAGTCAGTTCTTTCTCCCACTTTTTAGTTTGCGGGAGTTCATCAAGAACCAATACTTGATCATAATCTTTCAGCATGGCTGGGTCTCCGTTATAAATCTTGGTATTTGGCGTATATAAATAATAACGACCGGCAAAATCTGTTTTCCAGCCTCCGGAGGTAAAAACAAGGATCCGTGAATCGTTTAAGCTCATCTGCTCTAAGCCAAGTTTTTCGTATTGGTAAGGGATCGAGCGATCTTTAAAGGCAATAGTCTCGTGTTCAGCAATTAACCAATCAGAACCCAGTCCCGCCAGGTAGATCACCATTAAGAATAAGGTCACTATATTGATGAAATGAGAGTCACTCGCCCCCCTTTGAAAAACCTTATCAAAATAGTAAACCCCTACTAAAAAAACTGTTCCGAGTAAGACATAAGCGATGGTCATGGCATAACGGTCAAATTGAGCGAGACGTAGGGCTTCATCTTTGGGCATGGAGCTCACGTACATAAAAAAGACTCCCAGGAAATAAATGATATAAGTAAGACCCATGGCTAAACACAGCTTTTTCATGGTAAGGAGGTGTTTTTTAGTCAAAAGACAAGATAAGCTAAGAATCAGTAAGAGAGTAAAGGCTAATATAATCCCAGAAGTTGCTGGAATTAATGGATCTAATAGCTTGATTAAATAGCTTTTTCCAATTTGCTTGACTAATTCAAGGCTCTCTTGGTTAAAATGGCTACTATGTTTAAAACCCGATAAGTCATAATTAAATTTTACATAGAGAGACCAGCTTAACTTCGATAAAAAGGCGCCAGGAATTAGGATAGCAAAAGCCTTGAGCTTATCTTTTCTGATTAAATTCTGATTCTTAATGATTAAGTAAGTCACATATAAAACAATAAGCAAACTGAAGAATAAACCGCTATCCTTAGTCAGGTTGATCATGCTAGTAAACAATAGCGTCCCGGTGATTAAATAGCCTAGCTGGTTGCGATAGCGAAAAGCATAAATACCAGCAGCTAAGGTTAAATAGGCCAAGAGATTGTCAACTAATAAATTATTCATCTTGACTGAATTGTCTAAGATAAAAAATATTCCCCACAATAAAGCAACTAAGGCCGCATTTAAGCGCTCGGCAGGTTTGGTCAGAATGCCAAAAAAAGAATAAAGACAAGCCATATTGAAGAGAAAGAAACCCATGATCATCTTGGCTTGGCTATAGCCACAGAAATAAATAAAATAACTGATATAAAGGGAAGTAGCTGGTGGATAAGACCGATAATAAATCAGCTGGTCAATATCTGTCGGTAAATGGAGCTCCGTAAACAAGTATTTGACCACCAAGCCCCAATGTGAATAATTATCAAAATGAATCAGGGGCATCCCCTTCATAACAAGAAACCAACCTAAAATCGCCACTAAGACAATAATTTCAGGAAAGGCGATCCCTTGTCTGACCCACGAAAAAAACAGCCTTAAAAAATTTTCCTTTCCACGAGAACTTTTCCAATAATCAATGCTTATCAAAATGAGCAAGAAAAAGCCTAATAAATAAGTCGCCCACAGAGTAGGCAACAATAAGTTCGCCAAGGCCGCTAAATATAAGAAAAGACTTTGGGAGATCATGACCAAAATCCAGGAAAAATATTTATTAAGCTTTAAAAATCGGATGGAACAAGCAACATAACCAAAAGTCGATAGTGTAAATAAAATTAATTGAATCATACTTTTCCTCTATTAACAAAAAACCTAAAGTCATGCCTTAGCATAAACCCTAGGTTATCAATCAACATCTATACTATTTTTCTAACATATCTTCCATTAAAGTCGTGTCTTCGGCAAGATCTTGGTTAACCTTTCTACCAATAACTTCCTTCACCTTTCCAGGAGCAATTCCCGTACCAGGACGTTTAAAGGTTAGCATGTCTTCAGTTAAGATTGTTCCTGCTTTGACATCTTGAGTAAGAACGATAGAACGTCGTGCGTTTTTCCGAGCCGCTGCTTGAGCCTCTAAGTCAGCAACCGCTTGCCCTCTTACCTTCATTTGGAATTCGAGGCCTTCTTTCAAGACTTTCATGTCGTCAGGGTCCATGGCATGGTAATGGTCATTACCTGGCAAGGTCTTATCTAAAGTATAGTGTTTCTCGATAACTTTAGCCCCTAAGGCCACAGCAGTTTTGACGACATCCATTCGTGGATCCGGACGGGTATGGTCAGAGTAGCCGATCACATAGTCAGGAAATTCCTTAATCAGACTGGAAATAACGTTTAAGTTAGCGTCTTCAAAGGGGGTTGGGTACTCTAAGACACAGTGCATAATGACAATATCCTTATTGCCAGTGGATTCAATGGTTTCAACAGCTTGGTGAATTTCATCCATACTTGAAGCCCCGGTTGATAAGAGGATAGTTTTTCCTTTTTCTGCTTGGTATTTAATAAAAGGCAGGTTGGATAAATCTGATGAAGAAATTTTATAAATATCCATCAGGTCATATAGGTAATCCGCTGACTCAAAGTCAAAAGCCGTTGAGAAGAATTCAATCCCTACTTGTTTACAGTAGTCAGCTAACTCCTTATATTCATCATAGCCAAAGGAATCGAATTTCTTAAAAAGCTCATATTGTGAGGTGGTCGCTTCTTCACTGGTATCCCAATAGGAAGGTGAGAATTTTGAGGCTATGGTTTCGGCCTTATAGGTTTGAAACTTAACCGCATCCATACCCGACTCTTTTGCCTTATCAATCATTAACTTAGCTGCTTCCATTGGAGTCGTGCCGTTTTCTTTGGCAATATCATAGTAATTGACTCCGATTTCTCCGATCACATAGTATCCCTGTTCTTTTAATACTTCATGAATCCCCATTTTAATCTCCTTACTCTAAAATAATTTTTAATACACGATCTAAACCATGACGTAAATCATTGGCTAACATTTGTTGGTGCATTTGTTGACGAATTTGTGGTGTTTCAATCAACCAATTCAAAGTCCGCCCAATGGATTGGCTATCGATGGCCTGACCTAAACCTAGGTTCATAAAGCCATTGGATAAATATCCAAATTCATGGGTCAATTCCCGCTCATTTTGAGCCAAGAGAATCGTTGGTACTCCCATAGATGCTAACTCTAACATGGTCCGTCCTTGGGAAGAAACCGCGATATCCGATTTATTCATATAATCAGACATGACTTTGACATTTTGAATCACATCAATAGCGTATGGCATACTTTCTGCCTGGTCCTTCACTTGTTCAAAGTAAGGATAGCCAGGGCCAACAACAATGGTAAATTGAATGTCTTTGGCATTTTCGACAAAGGGAATAGCCTCCAATACTTTTTGGGTTAGGTTATTAGGATCCACCCCACCAAAAATAACAAAAATATTCTTCACTTCTTTATGAAAATCACTAGGAGAATTAATTAAGAATTCATCCCGAATGATGTAATAGGGGCTTCCCCAATAATATTGGCTCCCCTTTTTCTGAGGAGCATATAGATCGTTAATAACCGCATCAGCGAGGTCAGCGCCTGGGCCAATATCTTCAAAATTGATGATACGCAGGTCGCGCTTTTTGAGCATTTGCATATAATCAATAGACGTATCTAAAATATCATTAATTAAAATGTCAGCATCATATTCGTCGATCAGATCAAGAATTTCCTCTTCAGAATTGATTACTGTGTAGGGAAAATGACTGGCCTTTAATTTTCTTGGGCCAGATTCGATTGCTGACTAGTCACAAAGCGGACCTTATGATGGATCAAGCCGTAAGCTAGGGCTAAGCCACGGTAGACATGTCCTAAACCAATTTCGGCATAACCCTCTACCCGAATAAGAATATTTTTCTTATTCATTTCATTTTCAACCACCCACCAATCCTGAGCCGTATCGATATCGGTCGACTCCGCTTCGGGAACCTGAAAAACAGCTAGGTGTTGGCCTATCCTTGAATTTTCTTCTATGGCATGGTCACGGGTAATCAGAAAAGCGCCAGTTTCAGAATAGTTAGCTGGTAAATATTGGCGATTGAGTCGCTCCTTGTAATTAGGAATAATCTTACCTGAATCATCCTCTGTCCAAGATAAATGCGGGTGGTTAACCACACTGATCAAGGTGTCGATAGCTGGATCATTGATCAATTTTCCAATGGCTTGGTCCAGGGTTTTGATTTGTAAGAGCGGTGAAGTCGCTTGCAGGGTAATAATCAGGTCATAATGGACCCCCTTCTTAGCCTCCATCTTCTGATAAGCATCATAAATTACTGGATCTAAGGTGACTGCATCACTTGATAAATTTTCTCCTCGCCATACCACTTCAGCTTGGTAAGTTTCTGCGACGCGGGCGATTTCTTCATCATCCGTTGAGACACAGACATCCATCTGATATTGGCTATTTTGAGCATTCATAATGGCATAAGCGATTAACGGATGCCCATTAAGTATTCTCACGTTCTTGCGTGGAATTCCTTTAGAGCCTCCACGTGCTGGTATAACAGCTAATATATTCATCACTTGACTCCTTTATATAATGGATCTTTATAGGACTAATTATAGCATATCAATAAGTCAGCAATCACTTGTCAACATGGTCTTAATAATATTTTAGACCTATTTTTGAATAAGTTTTTCATTGACAACATCCTTCACGTCGTAGAAACCCGGAGCTAATTGTTGGCCAGTCAATTCCTTGACCCAGGTCTGAGTCGCTTCCTTATTATCTAAAACCAGGATCTGATCATAATTTTTCACCACGTCTGGATTGCCCTTATAGAGATGAGTATTGGGGGTGTAGAGGTACAAATTGCCGGCATTATCGGTATTCCACTTACCACTGGCCAATACTAAGACCTTTTTATTGTTTAATTTATGGTTATCAATGCCCATTTTTTGATATTCATAGGGAATAGACTCACTGATGAAGTTTCTCTTTTCAATAACGGCATCAACTAAATCATAGGCCAGACTGATAAAATAAATGCCAATAAGTCCGCTATAGATGAGCTTCTTGCCATAAAGTGAATGATCGCTCTTGTCCTCGACTCGACTTTCAAAATATTTAATCGCCACTAGACTAATACTTCCTAGCCCCACAAAAACCCCTGTCAGTGTATAACGATCGAATTGAGCCAGTTTAATTGCTTCATCCATCGGCATAGCGGTCAAGTACATAGCCATAGTACTCAAATAGTAAAGCAACAACACGGCAAAGAGAATCCCCGAAAAAGTCATGATTTTTTTCTGTAGCTTCTTATCCCTGGCGGTCACTAAAAGCATCACTAAAACTATGACTACTATCAAAAACAGTCCCCAAGTTGAAGGCGTCCAGGGATCCAAACTTTGAAGGATAAATTTAGCCACAATTTTGGCCTTAAGATGTAGTTGGCTCCAATCAAAGTGGACACTATGGCGAAATTGTGAGGTATCATACATTAACCTTACATAGAGTTTCCACATAGCAAAGGGAAGTAGAGTCAGTAAAACAGGTAAATATTTTTTAGAGAAAATGGCACTTTAGCCTTGTCGTACTTGGCCAAATAATAGCAATAAACAGCAATAAGTAAGACGGCAAAGAAAATCCCGCTCCCCTTAACCAGGCCTAGGAAGCCAGCAAGGATAATAACAATTAGCGAACTAATCTTTCTATTCTCCCGATAGTGGTATAAACCAGCAAAGCCAGCCAAGGTCAGATAAGCCAGCAAGTTATCCACTAGCAAATTATACATTTTAACGTGGTCATCCATTAAATAAAAGACTGCGATTAAAAAGAGAACCAAAAAGCCGGTGATTTTATTTTTCTTGACATTAAAGGGGGTAAAAAAGCATAGAGGGCAGCTAAATTGACCATAAAATTGCCGATAATCATATGGCCTTCGCTATAACCCAGGAAATTAACCACATAATTGATGTATAGAGAAACTGCCGGTGGATATGACCGATAGTAGATAATCTTGTCTAAATCAGTCGCTAAGCGCTGTTCATTGAAGAAGAATTTAACAATCAGCCCCCAATGGGAAAAGTTATCCCAAAAAATAAGCGGCATCTCCTTCATAAAAATCACCCAAATTAAAAAGGTTAATAAGAAAATAAGGCTAATCCAGGAAAATTTTCTTTTGAAAAGGTCAAGGAAACTTTCCTGGCTAGAGCGACTTTGCAGAAATAGATAAACAGCTAATAGGATAAAACCTAAGTAATAAATAAGGTACATGGCCGGTTGCAATAAGTTCAACAGGGCAAAAGCAAAAATTGTCAAACTTTGACCAGCAATTACTAAGATCCAAGACAGATAAGGCGAAACGGCTAAGCGCTTCTCTAAGCAAGAGACATAGCCATAGGTCGACAAGATAAATAAAAATAGATTGAACATAGGAATCCCTTTCTAATCCAAACGCTATGGTAAATATAAAAATGTCTGCTTATTTCCCAATTAAAATAAGCAGACATTCCGATTAAGTTATCTTTCTTTAGTTATGATTCCAAGTTTTGATGTCAGGGATTTGCTCAGGAAAGACAAAAACATAGCCCCGCTTCTTCAATTCCGGAATCACTTTCTTCAAGGCATCGGTTGTCGCCGTATATCTGGAATGCTGTAAAATAACAGAATGGTGTTGCATATTTTTCATGATCATATCATAGATATCATCGGGGTCCGTTAATTGCCAGTCTCTGGATGTGGTATTCCAATAACAAGGTTTTAAGGGGGCAACTAATTGAGTCGTCCGCGCTCGATCTTGGCCATAAGGCGTTCTAAATAATGTCGGCGTTACTCCCGTTGCTTGTTTAATGATATCTTGGGTACGATTAATTTGGTCTAAAATTTGCTTATCTGTTAATTTAGCAAAATCAGGGTGATCATAAGAGTGATTTGCCACATGGTGGCCACGTTTAACGATCTCACGGGCTAATTCTGGTTTCTTTTCAGTATTATTTCCTTGTAAGAAGAAGGTTGCCTTGATGCCGTATTGTTCACAGATATCCATGGCATTTTCGACATTATCATCAGGACCATCATCGAAGGTAATAGCCACTAAAGGCCGATAATCCACTGGCGACCCAGTCAGCACACTGGCTAATTCATCCTGCTTAAGTAATTTTTCTAGGGACTTGCTATAGCCATCCTGGTTAGCCGTCTGTTCTTTTACTGATAAAGCGTAGTCCATTAAGCGCTTTTTAAAGAGGTCAGCTTGACCTTCCTTATTGGTATGGTCGATATAATTGGATATTTCCTTAGCAACCTGGTTAAAAGCATCAAGGTCTTTATCTAAGCTTTCAATCATAAACTTCTCTGGTAAATGATCAATTTTATTTTCAATCGTCTCATTCGATTGGGCCGCCTGCTGTAAAAGTCCATAGTTAGCTTTTAAATCTTCCACTAACTTGTCTGAGTAGTCGAAATTAAAGCGATCTTTTTTCTTATCAACCTCTTCAGCAGAAACTCCATCTTCAATGACCCAATCCTTGTTGACCTGGTTGCCTTCAATAATCGGCTTATCATCAAGCACAGCGTCATTAAGGAATTGAATGGCCTTCCGCTTGTCAATCGCCCGATCAATGAGCTCTTGTAATTCCTTAGCATGGTCACCATAGATGTGGCGACTATCATATTTAACCTTCTCTAAATCCTCCAAAGAATAATTCGGATTGATATAGTCATGCTTATTATTAAAATAAATTTCATTAACTTCTTTTTCAACTTTGGCCACCGTAATATGGTGGTTATAGTATAAAATTCCAGCCAAGCCTAATAGCAAAGCCGTTAAAATACTGGTTAAAAATAAAGCTTTTTTGTTCATTATATTACCCTTCTTCACCTAGAGTTTGATCCTGATATGTGCTTAATCTAAAGAAATTATTACTATTATAATTTTTTTAGTCTTTAGCTTCAATAAGGCGAAATAATATTTATAAATTTACTTTTTAGATCTTTATTGATTGCCTGGCTTTTTTGTGCTTGTAATTGGGAACGGTGGACATTAAGGAAACCAGCATAGGTCCAAAAAATTAAGCCAATGGTATCGCGGTTGGCTAACAAGATATGATTTTCCACCATATCTTCAGCCAGTAAGGCGATAATGGTGACTAAGATCAAGGCATATAATTGATTGTTGGCATCACTGAAGTCAACCTTTGCTGTCATGAGATAGCCTACATGATAAATTAAATAGAATAGCGCAAAGGCTGCAATAATAATTAAGCCGACAAAACCAGCCTTAGTAAAGACTGCAATATAGGTATTATGCATGTTTCCTCTAGCACGTTTGATCTCACTTCTATCCAAGGTAGTGAGCTTGGTCATATCAACCTGGGCGGTAGCTTCTTGGTCTTTAATATTGCGGTATAAGTCAATGTCACTTAAACCGAACAAGAAATTTTGTGCAGCGGCCTTGATCCCGGCTTGCCAAATAGTAAAACGTCCTGCTGAAACTTCAGCGTCCCCTTCATCGTGTTGAATACTTACGGGAGCGATAACCGTACTTTTATTTCCTCCAGTCTTGCTCTCACCATGTCTCAAATCACTCCAACTGATTTCCCCAGTAACTAAGCGGGCAGCTGTTTGGGTCGTTGCTGGAATATAAGCTAAAATACTTTCCGCTTGATGTTCCACAGCGACAAAGAGAAAAAGCCCCAGCCCTGCCCCTAGGATAACCTTGCCAAGACTTTTTAAGTTGGCTTGGTGTCTAACAAAGAGACGATAAATGGCATAGCAGGTGATGACTAAGCCAGCAGTTAAGAGGGTTAGCGTGGTACCCCGCGAACTGGCTAGAACAAAATATAAATATTGAATAATGGCGTTAAAAACATAGAAAGGCTGGAAACTCTTCCAACTTGATCGTTTCAAGATATTATTCATTAAACTAGCTACAACACTTAACACACCAATAATCGACCCCATGTTAGGACTGGTGTAAAGGCCAAATAGGCGATTTTCAGTGAAACCTTGCCGCATCCAATTAATCCCAGTACCATCTAAAACCCAGTAGCGAATGTGAAAGGCAAAGAGCAATAAGGAAACAAAACCCAAAAAGCAAACGATACCGATAAAGATGTCGTTAAATCTTGCCATCCATTTTTTACTTGTTTGGTAGTCTTCACTAGGATTAAAGGCATAGATCAAAAAGAAAGTTTGGGCCACATAGAACCAGTTAATAGCTGAATCGGGAAATTGATATGTTAAATTCAAGAGGACCGAAATCGCAAAAGAGATTAAAAAAGCAAATAAAAAAGGCCAAAACTTTTGCTTAAACATTATTCGCCTGGTCAAGAAGTCCTTAGCCAATAAGTAAATTCCCCAGACAAAAACAATCTTCATGGGAACGTTCTCGATATCAAAACTGCTAGGAACTGCATATATAAGATTAATAATCAAAGTAATTATTTTAAATAAATGAACATTATTAATTATTGAAAAGATTTTATTAGCATATTCTTTCATTGAGGTATTGATCTCCTTTAATTTTAATCTCATATAATAAGTCTTCTAACTGCTTGCTGTTTTCAGGCACCTGTAACAAAGGTCCATAAATTTCCTTGAAATTTTTAGCCATGGACAAGCTGTTGGTTAAAATCATTTTAGTCGGTTCATCCACCTTTTCCCCAATCGCATGATCAACCAGGCCGGCCAACATAATAATCGGCATCCTTTGTTGATAGAGTAAGTAAGGTGAAAATACCGCAGTTGAATTCATTGCTGCTAAGGTCAAGTGGGAATGGTCTACAAACAAGAGAAAGATTTCCCAAGGCATGTTAGTTTGTAAATAATTCACCCGACCATATTTATTTGCTTCAGAGCGAGGGTGTAACTTCACGTAGATCCTAATATTTAAGGAATCACATATTGCTTTTAAGTGGTTAAACAAGGTCAATTCATCGATTTGTGCCCCATCTTTTTTGAAGGGCTGGTCAAAATAAATGACACTTCCCTCAGTCACTTGGCTCATTTCTTCATCATAGGCTTGAGAAAAAATTGCCTTAACCAAGGGAAAGGCGGGATTACTTTGGTCAAGAACAGGAATTTTTATCAAGTCTCCTGAGAAATCATGCCACTGAACCAAGTCTGGTTGGTAGGTATAACAATTTTCCCATTGGCCGTGAAAAATGGAATGCTTATTCAATTTCTTTTGCAAGGCATCATTGGCATTTTTGATTTCTATGGGTTTGGCGCCCAGATAAACCCCCATGCCATCTTCATAATAATGCAAGTGAAAATCATGACCTTTAGCAGCGAGGCTGCTATAGAGAAGGCGGCCAAAATAATTATCCCCCGGTAAATAAATATGGTCAAAATCATCTAGAGGGATCAAGTTCTTATTCCAATAAAGACGAGAAATTTTCGCCAATTTCCCGCCTAAGTTCTGATGGTTGATTTTAATCACTTCTAAGCCCTCGACTAGCTTCCTGCTTATATCAATTAATAAATCAGCGTTAGCGAATTCGTTATAGATAAAGAGGGTTAGCTCTTCCCCAGATAAGCAATTCTTCCAGATATTAAGGCTATTGATAATATGAAGCGGTGTCCAAGCAACAATTGCATGTTTCATTAATCTAATCTCCTGAATTTAATTTTTTGCCAATAAAATCAGTGAACAAGGCCTTTATGGTAGGAATTTCTCTATAAACGAGTACGATAGTAGTCACTAGGTAGAGAACGATTTTATAGAGAAGATTTTGCCAAATCAGTGGTCCAGTTGGGTGGGCAATATCATAAAACAAGCCCACTCCGCTTACCAGAACTAATATAGCAATATAAAGCAACATATTTTTGATTTTAAAATTGACGGGTTCAATTTTTCTAGAAAGGACATAAATAATGATTGCGATTACGGTCCATTGGATCAAAAGCACGATGGCTGGGGTTAAGAGTCCTAGGTACTGGGTCAGTGTTGCGGTTAACAAGACACTCAGTAAACTTCCTGACAAGGTAGCAATGAAAATATACCTGGTCGCCTTGGTATTATAGAAGAGTGTATTGACGTAGAAGAGGTAGACCGAACGAATTTGATAAGCCACCAGTATGATAGGAACCAGAGTCCAAGCCAGTAAATAGCCATCGGCAATAAAAATTTGGATAACCTCCTTAATAAATAAGGACATTCCCAAACTAATGATTAAATAAATTCGACTCAAAACATCTGCAAATTGAATAGCTTTTTTCTTGTGCTGATCGCCCAAATCCATCAAGCTATAGAACCACGGCACATAGGCTGAATTGACACTATATTGCATGGTATCAATAATTAACATAAACTGTGAGGCCGTCGTATAGAGACCCGCACTGGCAGTCGACACCTGGTTGTTGAGAAATAGTCGTGAGACAAAATCAGCAATTTGGGTCGACATCAAATGCGGCAAAAGTGGAATCGAATAGGAAAGCGCCTCTTTCAGGTAATTCCATTGGAAATTAAAACGGATAATGCCACGCTGATATAAACTAATCAAAGCATACAAACCAAAAGTAAAGCCGGTAATCAAGTAACTTAATAATTGCCCAGTGGCTCCCCATTGGAAAACGACAATAAAGAGAATATTACAAGCCACCATCATGGCAAAATTGAGTAAGCTGTTAATAGCATAGGCCTTGGCTTGCTCCATAGTCTGCAATAAGGTTTGATAAATATTATAAATCGGGTTAACAATAACGGTAATGATCCCCATAAAAATATAAGGATAAAAGGCGATCCCATCAACAAAGGGTTCAACCAGGATATCCTTAAATAGGATAATTAAGCCCCCTAAAAAGAGGCTATTACCCATAATAAAGAGCATAATGGTCCCGTAAAAGGATTGTAATTGGGGCCAATTTTCCCGATAGCGGTAAAAATAACGTTGGACTGCACTATTTAGAGAAAAAGTGAACAATAAGGTTAATACCTGGGTCAATGAATTAACCACACCAACAATCCCATAGTCTTCAGGAGTAAGGTATAAAGTATATAAAGGAAGTAAAATAAATCCAATCGCTTTTTGCAAAATCGAGGTGATCGAATAAATTCCAGAATTTATTAATACACTCTTTGCTGAAGAGGGTTGCTTCTTTGACATCACTTCGTCTCCTTTTTCTTCATCAAGTCACTATTATACCCTATATTAGAAGTAAAATAAAAAAGGGACAAGACTTTCTAATTGTTTTAAATAAAACTTTAGAAAGCTTTGTCCTAACAGTACATTGCTAATTATTTTCCCTAATCAAACAAGGACCCTAATTCAATTCCCGCTACATCTAAATTATCGGCCGTCTTTTTCACCTTGATGAGGGATTTATAGGGATAATCGATATAGTTCTTTTGATTATCGGCTTCCCCAAAAACGACCGCCCCGATGGTTTGGCAGTCAAATTCATCCACTAAACTGAGCATGCCATTCATGGTACCGCCACCGTTCATAAAGTCATCGACAATTAAAATATTTTGGTTGGCCGAAAGATTATTTTTAGTCAAGGCCATTTTTTTCACTTCGTCATTTCCCGTCACATAGGTCACTGAAACAGTAGACCCTTCCGTTAATTGGGCTTCCCGTTGAACGATGACAAAGGGAACATTTAAGAAATTGGCGACTGCTTGGGCCATGGATATTCCCTTGGTTGCCATGGTCATGATCACATCGATCGACTGTCCGTAATAAGCGGAAGCGATGATATTACCAATATGACGTAAATCATAGGGATTGCCTAAAACGTCAGAAAAATAGAAATAACCGCCCGGTAAAATGCGTTGCTTATCAGTCAACTTAGCGGTTAATTGATTCATATATTCCATGGCCTTATCTTTTTCCACTTTAGGGCGGAAAATAACACCACCACTGGCTCCAGCAATAGTTTCAACAATACCAATATTAGATAACTTAAATTGTTCAGCAATAATGCCGACATCTTCAGAAATGGATGACTTGGCTGCTTGATAGCGGTCAACAAAGAAGGGTAAGGAAATCGTTCGATAAGGGTTATTCAACAAATAATGGGTCATATCGACTAAACGATGACTACGCTTCATTTTCATACTTGTACTCCTTTACTTGCTAGCTTATTACATTATAAGCAAAATCAGAACAAATTCAAGAAATTTCCGTCGAAAGTCTGCTTTTTACGATAATTGTTTTTATATAATAGGAAAACGCCCATCACTAACCAATGGGCGTTTTATTATTGGAGTAATCATAGAAACCGTTTTCTCTATCTTTTTACCAAGCGTAAGACAATACTTTCCAAGGCAAAAAGACAGACAAAGATAAAGGCAATCGTCGCTCCTGGAGGGGTGTCTAAGCCATAGGAAATCAGCAGACCCGAAAACATACCCGCTAAGGCAATGATAATTGCTAGGATAATCACACTATCAAAACTCTTCATCAAGCGCATAGCAATGGCCGCTGGCATGATTAGGATGGAAGAGACCAACAAGGTCCCAGCAATCGGCATCATAATGGAAATGGCTACCCCAGTCACGATCGAAAGCACCATGGAAATCAAGCGCGTAGGCAAGCCCGAAGTATAGGCAATACTCTCATCAAAAGCTTCCACATAGAGGACCCGCTTAAAGGCGAAATAAGCAAGGAGAACAATGACTGCTAAGGCAATTAATAAGCGGACTTGTACAGGCGAAATAGTGACAATCGACCCGAATAAGTAGGCCTCGATACTGCTGGCTGATTCGACCCTTGACATTAACAGTAAGGCCAGGGCCATACCACCCGACATTAACATGGCAATGGAAATATCCGAATAGTTTTTGTAAACCCGGCGGAGGTATTCCAAAGCCATGGCCGCAATCACCACCACTAAAATGGTCGTATAGATCGGTTCCACCCCTAATAAGAAACCTAAAGCCACCCCGGCCAGGGAAACATGAGCCAGGGTATCCGACATCAGGGACTGTTTTCTTAAAATAAGCAATAAACCCAATACCGGAGCGAAACAGGCTATGGCTCCACAGGCGATGAAGGCTCGGACCATGAAGTCATACTGAAACAGCGCCATGGTGACCCCTCCTCTCTAGTTAGATGAATGTGTTTATCGAAATAATCTTGTAAATGGATATCCTCGTGGGTCACCATAAGGATAGCTTTACCATGGCGGCGGGTATTGTGTTTCAATAAAGTGTAAAACTCTTCCCGTGAGGCCTTATCCATACCGGTAGTAGGTTCATCCAGGACAAATAAGTCAGGATCCGTGGCAAAGACACGGGCCAAGACAATCCGTTGCTTCTGGCCGCCGGATAATTCCCCCACTTTTTCTTGGGCCTGTTCCCACATGCCTACTGAGTTAAGGGCCCGCTTAACGTGTTCATGGTCTTCATCAGTCAGGCGTTTAAACCAACAATCTTGTTGGTAACGGCCTGAGAGGACAAATTCATAAACTGTGCTGGGAAAACCAGCATTGAAGCTAGCCACCATCTGGGGGACATAGCCAATTTGTAATTTATTACCATAAATATTGTTTTTACTAATCGTCACTTTTCCCTTGTCTGGTTGCAATAAACCCAGGATATTTTTCAACAGGGTGGACTTGGCTGCCCCATTCTCCCCAGTTAGGATCACAAATTCACCGGGGTCAACGGTAAAGCTGATATTGTTGAGAACTGGCTCACTATCATAAGAAAAGCGCAAGTCTTCTACTTGGATATAATGCATGCTAACCTCCTATCTAATTAATGGTTAATTTTAAATGCTCGAGGTTTTCCCGCATCAAATTAATATAGGTATCGCCTGAAATCGGCTGGTCAGAACTGGCTGATTCGAGAGCATTGAGACTGGAAACCTTAACCCCAGTTTCCGCCGCCAAAGTCTCTGCGAGTTCGGAAGAGGTGTTTTCTTGGAAATAAATCACCGGCAGATTATTTTGTTTAATATAATCAATCACTCCTGCCATGGCTTGTGGTGATGGCTCCGCATCATCACTGACTCCCGTTAGAGCAATTTGCTTTAAATTATATTCATCAGCCAAATACCCAAAAGCGGCATGGGCGGTCACAAAGGATTGATCGGGATGATTAGAAAAGGCAGTTTGATAGTCATGGTCAAGTGCTTCCAACTTCTCCAGGAAAGCATCGGTATTCTTTTGATACAGTTCAGCCTGGTCAGGGTCAACTTCTTTCATGGCGTCACAAATGGCTTGGGTCTGAATCATGGCATTTTTAGGACTAAGCCAGGTATGGGGGTCATATTCATGGACATGGAGACCGCCTTCTTCATGGTTATGGTCGCCTTCATGGTCATGATCATGATCGTGGTCATCTTCAGCCGTTAGGACCTCCCCTTCAATCGTTTCTACCGCTCCCGAAATGGGTTCAATATTGTCAGCGGACTCGACGACCTTGACCCGGTCAGTATCAATACTATTTAAACTACTCTCTACCCAAGCTTCCATATCATCGCTATTATAAACAAAGACATCCGCCTCTTGTAAGCGGGCCATATCTTTGGCGCTGGGTTCAAAGTGATGGGCCTCTTGCTTTCCTGATATCATCACCTGGACATCAGCTTGGTCACCGACTACCGCTTGGGTTAACAGCTGCATGGGATAAAAACTGGTCATCACAGTTAACTTGCCCTTACCGTTTTTATCTGCCGCTTCTTTGCCTTGGCTACAACCAAAGCTGACCAGTAAAGTCAGCAGACTTAAGCAAAAGCCTATCTTTTTAATCATCGTTTTCATGATAAAGCCTCCTTATAAATCGTAACTCTTACGATTTAATATAGCACACATCCTCGCCAGCCGCAAGATAATCTCTCCTATTTAAATTAAAAAGAGTGTGACAAAAGTCAAAAGAGCCCTGAACCGCTTCGCATACTATATCTGTAACTCGCTTGCGCTTCGAACAGCTATAGCAACTGGAACAAACTATGGTAGATAGTTGCAGAACTATCGCACATAGTTCGTAGTTGGGTTCGACTTGGCAGACTTGGACTGATTTCACAAGTCAGAAACAAGCGAATGCTTCGCTTTTATTCTGACTTGCTCCAATCATCCAAGTCTAGTTGCCAAGTCTCACACCCTGTGTGAAGTGGACGTCAGGGCTGACTTTTGGAGCACGTTTTGAATAGATAGGTCGTGTTTTAAAAAGAGCCTGGGGCTTTTGCCCCAGGTGATCCCCAATAAAAGTAAGCAATCTTAACTAATATTTCTGAGATTTTGATTCATTCTTACCACATAAACCTCTTCGCAAAAGCCTTTTAGGCCATTATAAATCCGTTTAGCTTGTTGTTGCTGGCGGGTAAAGCCAATAATGGTCGACCCACTCCCCGTCATGGTTACCCCTTGAGCGCCGAAATTTTGCATCCGTTCCTTTAAGGCCTTTAACTTGGGATAATAACTAAAAGTAATGGCCTCTAGGGAATTGCCAACTTCTGCCATCACTTGTTGATAATCTCCGTTCTTAATGGCCTCCGTTACTGGACCCGCATGGGTAGAAAGCTTTTGGGGATGATCTTTTAAGGCAGCTAACATCTTTGGGGTGGAAATGGAAAAAGCAGGTTTAGCTAGGACCAACCAGCTTGAAGGTAAGGACGGTAAGGGTTCATAATTGCTTCCCGAGCCGGTCATCCGACACAATCCTCCTCTTAAACAATAGGGAGCATCACTATCAATGGTTACGGCAATATCCATGAGTTGGTCAAGGGACCAATCCAAATGCCAGAGACGATTTAGCCCGCGGATGACCGCCGCTGCGTCACTCGATCCACCCCCAAGTCCGGCTGAAACCGGAATATACTTACGGATAGAAATGGTTACACCCCGATCTACTCCGGCAAGATCCTTCATTTTTACAGCGGCCTGGTAGGCGTGGTTACGTTGGTCCCGGGGCAAAAAATGTTGGTTAGACCGGATAAAAACCTCACCACTATCGTTTTCCTCAATGGCCAGGTAATCAGCCAGGTCAACTGAAGCCATGACCATATCAAAGTAAAAGCAGTCATCCTCTGCTTGATAGTAGATATCCTGGGCGAGATTAATCTTAGCTAAAGCTTTTTCTCGAATAGCCATTTTGCTTCACCCCTCTCTTTTACTGGTCTAATTATTCTTATTTTAACATGACTACTTGATTCCTCAACTGAGAAGGCAAGGGATAAAGAAAAGAGGTGTAAGTAGCATGGTTTTGCATGCTGCTTACACCTCTTCTCAATCACTAATTACGCACAATATTAGGGAAACTCAATTTCGATGCTTTCAGTTAATAAGTCGGTATAGCTATAGCATACGCGCTCAAACTGATTTTCATCTTGATCGAGTTCAACAACAAATACGGCTGGAAAGGTATCACTTAAGATCCCATTACGGATAGTGATCCGCTTTCTCCCTGTTTGTTGCGTTACTTGGATCGGTTTACCAATATTTTCCTCTAAGCCTGCCTTAATACTTTGTAAATTACTTGGCATGCCATCACCCCTTGATAAACCAATTATAACACAAAGTCAATCTTTTTACAATAGCACAATAAAAGCTTCATTGTCAAGACCTCTAAAGCATTTTCTAAAAGGATTTATAAGGACGATTTTCTTCCCAAAAGACCAGCTAAGGCCCAACCACTTGGAGGGCGACTTCATCATATTCCTAACCTGCCATTAGCTGTTTTTTTAGCCCCTTTAAGCAGAAGTAATTAAAAGCAAAAATGATAGCGATGTACGCAAAAATTAATAAAGCAGTGGTCTCCCCCTGGTAAATCCCCTCAACCACTTGACCATAAGGGAAAACATAGCTAGCCTCCTTAAAGATAGGTGGGTAGGCAGAAATAGGGGCAACCACACCAGCCACAAGCGGTAGGATGGCGGTAAAGAGGTTGGTAAAGAGATAGATATTATCGCGGTGGACGCTTAATAAATAACCGGCGATCCCTAATCCTGCACTAAATAATAAGGAAAGCGGTAAAGCGGCTAAGCAGCGCCAAAAATATAAGCTGTCCACACCAATCATCAATAAGAGGCCACCATTAATTAAAAACATAATTAGACTTAAATAGTCCACCACTAAAAGATAGGCCATGGTCGACAAGCAGAAGCTATTGGCCGACAAATAAACTGAGGCCATGGCCACTTGAGGATTAAGCGCCTTAGCATACTGTTGGTTGAGGAGGAGAATAACTAGGATCTGAATAATCGGTAGGATCAGAAAATGGATCAGGATCAATTTCTTATTCTGTAAAAAGGGTAAGGATTTCATTTGAATCCACATTAAAATCGCCTCCCTAAACCCTGCTTACGGGCTGACCTTAAGAGATAAGCGCCCAAAGTGACTGCCAGAACCAACCACAAGACTAAAGAAAAAACATAGGCCACTAAGGATAAGTGGTCCCCCCGGCCTAAAAGGGCTTGAATCGGATAGATGATCGGAATAAACCACTGGGTCCAGCTGATCCAATGACTGGCCAGGGCAAAAGTCCCCAGCAATCCAGAAAGCAGCATGACGGGTAAGTGAAGTAATTCTTCATAAATAATTGCATTAGGGGTTAAGACAAAAAAGCCAGCAATGAATAAATCCATCACGACAGCCCCTAGAAAAAGCATGAAAACCTGAACCACCATGGACAGAGTAAAGGCTTGGATGCCCGTATTAAAAACAAGAGCTAAAAGATAAGCCGAGGGAAAACTCAGTAGACCAAAGGAGGCAGCTGGCAGTAATAAGCTTAATAAGGAATAGGCGTCCCCCACTTGGGTGTTAATTAAATAAGGCAAGGTCCCCAAGTGACGCTGGTAGCCAATCGAACCTGTCGCTGTAGTGGCCGAAGTCCAGAGGCCAAAAACCCCACTCCTCAGCCACAAGTCAGGGTCACTAGCGCTCCCAGACGCATAGAGGGCGATATACTGCAAGCAGAAGAAAGTCAAGGTGCTAGTAATAGGCAGCCAGAAGAAATATGAATTTTTCATATAGACTTTTAAATGAAAGCCATATAAACGTAAAAAACGCCCCATAAGCTCACCTCAATCGCGGCGCTAAGGCCAAATAAGATTCTTCCAGCGTAGCAGGTCGGTCAATATGTTCCACACCCGACAGTTTAACAATGTCCGCTACCGTTCCCTGGTATTGGATTTCGCCTCGGCCTAGGAGGATAATCCGTTTGGCTAAACTCTCCACTTCGCCCATCATATGGCTGGTCAATAGGACCGCTAAGCCTTCTTGACTAGCCAAATCCCGAATAGTTTGATGGATGTCTTGCGAAATTTCCACATCTATTCCATTAGTCGGTTCATCGAGTAAAAGTAAGGCAGGTTTGCCCAATAAGGCCCGGGCGATATGGAGGCGTTGCTTCATCCCCTTAGAATAGTGTTCCACGCTCTTATTTTTTTGATTGGTCAGCTTAACGATGTCTAGAACACGGTCCACTTCAGACTTACGGTCCCTAGTAGGAATATTGGTCAAATCAGCAAAGAAGGACAAGTTATCTTGGGCTGAGACCTTATCGTAAAAGCCTAAGTCACCCCCAAAGGAGACTCCAATCAAACCATGGTGGGGATTAGCTAAGATATCAACCCCTTTGACAAGAATCGATCCTGAACTGGGCAATAGATAGCCACCCAACATGGATAAGAGAGTTGTCTTCCCTGCCCCATTAGGGCCAATAATCGAGAGAATCTCGCCTTCATCAATGGTCAAAGACACATCTTTAACGGCCAGGAAGCTTTCCTTTTTATTATGGAAAAGCTTATTTAAATGGCTAACTTCTAATACTTTGGGCAAATTACCATCTCTTTCCTACTCTATAACTTTTCAGTTTTAATTGTTATACATTTTATTATGGTCATTACATTAAATAAAGATTATCTTCCTAGGCTGATGGGGTTACTTCCGGTTCGGTTAAATAAAAAAGAGGCCGGAACAAATGTCCTAGCCACTTATTAAAACACGAACTAGCTAATCAAAATGTGTGCCAGTCACAAAACGAACGTCCGCTTCAGAAAATTCCAACGCACAGGCTTGCTGTGCTTATGGGATTTCCACCGGCGATTTCGTCCTTTGATGTGACCGTTACACTCTCACTTAGAGCATTTATTTAAAACCAGTCTCATTCAAAGCATCACTCAAGTGAGAGAAATCTTCAATGGTCAATTGCTCAGCCCGGACCTTAGGATCAATCCCAGCCGCTTCAATAGCCGCCTCTAAATCACTGGGCTCTTGATATTGACCGGCAAAGAGACTCTTTAAGTTATTCCACAAGGTCTTGCGTCGGTGGGCAAAGGCCCCCTTGACTACCTTAAAGAACAAGGCCTCATTTTGCGGCTTGACTGGGGGAGCTTGCCGTCTTTTCAGGTGAAGAACAGCCGAATCCACTTTGGGCCGGGGTTTAAAGACAGTCTTAGGCACTTTAACTGCAATTTCACTCTGGCAGTAATAATTTAAGACAATAGTTAAGGCACTATAGGCCTTGGTTCCCGCCTGAGCCGTCAGACGTTCGGCAACCTCATACTGCATCATGAGGGCAAAGTCAGAGACCTCTAAGTCACTTTCCAAGAAGTGAAAGATAATCGGGGTGGTGATATAGTAAGGAAGGTTAGCCACCACCGCTAGGCGTTTGGAATCAGGAAAATACTGGGACACGCTAGCATTTAAATCAGCCTCCAAAATATCTTGGTGGAGGACGGTTAAATTATCATAGTGGCCCAGTTCCGCTTCTAAGACCGGTAAGAGCCGATCATCAACTTCAAAAGCTAAGACCCGACCAGCACTTTCACAGAGAAATTCCGTTAAGGCTCCAATCCCCGGGCCAATTTCAATGACGTCAGTGTCTTGGTCAATATCCGCTGCGTCCACCATCTTTTCTAAGATTTGGGGCTCCATGAGGAAGTTTTGTCCCAAACTCTTTTTGGCATCGAGCTGGTAACGGTTCAAAATGGCATTGGTCCGGCTAGGGGTAGCAATCCAGGATTTAGTCATAGCTGTTCTCCTTCTTCTCTTTTTGATTATATTCTGCGACGACTTTCAAAACGGCTGCTGGAGAAATTTGAAATAGGGCTAAGCGTTTGGCTAATTGCTTGCCATTACTATGGCCGATTTTCAAACGTTTGGTCAGGTAGTCTCGTCTAGCCGCTGCATCTTCTCCTCCTAAGAGACCCAGTGCCATCAGTTCAGCTGCAGTAAAGGGCGGTTGACTTTCACCACTAGTGGTTACCGTATAGATGGCACTCAAGGCCTGGTCGATAGCAGCAAAAGAGGCGTGTTCCACTCCCAAGCTGCCCTTGTGCTTGGGCTTAGCATCCTGCCTTTCCAAAAAGGCATGTTGGACCTCGGGAACATCACGCATGATGGTGCGACGGATTTTTTCCCCAGAAACATCCGGGTCAGTAAAGACAATGACACCATATAAGTCCTGGGCCTGCTTAATCTTGTCCATGGTTTCTTGGTTGATGGCTGAGCCATTGGTTTCGATAGTTTTCACATGGTAGAACTGTTTTAAACGTTGGCTATCATCCCTGCCTTCAACAACAATAACCTCTTTTAAGCGTTTTTTCATTTGACTTTCTTCCAACCAGCTTCCGTCCATTCAATCCCAAATAAGCGACAAGCATTGTCATAGGTTATCTTAGCCATGGCTTCATAGCTAGTTTGTCTAAGATCAGCCAAACGATTGTTAACAAAGGAGATATTGGCGGACTCATTTCGTTGTCCCCGCTTGGGTTCTGGGGTTAGGTAGGGAGAATCGGTTTCAATTAAGAGGCGGTCTTCGGGACAGTTTGCTGCCACGTAGCGGACTTCCTTGGTTTTCTTGAAGGTCATCACTCCAGAAAAGGACAGGTGCATGCCTAAATCTAAGAAACGTTTGGCATCTTCTCGACTTTCTCCAAAGGTATGCATAATCCCACCAATTTCCCAAATTTTTTCATCTTTTAAAATCCGATAGACATCCTCTGAAGCATCCCGATTATGGATAATCACTGGCAAGTGGGCTTCTCTAGCAATGGCAATTTGACGGCGGAAAACTTTTTCTTGAACTTCCAAGGGATCTTCATCCCAGTAGAAGTCAAGTCCCATCTCCCCTACCCCAACTGCCTTGTCAGTATCTAGGGCAGTTAGGAGTAGGTTCTCAATATCTTGATCATATTTGCCTGCTTCAGTAGGATGCCAGCCATAAATACCGACCATATCCGGGTGTTTAGCCACTAAGGGTAGACCCCGTTCAATACTATCTTGGTCAAAACCAACAATCCCCATGCCTGAAACACCAGCTTGACGGGCACGTTCAATGGCTTGGTCTCGGTCCTCGTCAAAGTCAGCTGTATTAAAGTGGGTATGTGTATCAAAGAGCATGATTAGACTCCTCTCTTGTCAATTAAGATCCTGGATAAGAAGCTCCTAAAGCGATTCTTTATCCAGAGTTCTGTTAGATTTCATGGAAAAGAGACTGTGGTCTAGTCACAGTCTCTTCCTCTTCATTAGCCCAAGAGGCTCCCATTTGGCAAGGATTCATCAACAAAAATCACGCGCAAATCGTCGCCATCTTCTGCAGAAAGAATCATGCCTTGGGAGATTTCCCCTTTCATTTTACGGGCTTTTAAATTAGCTACAATAATGACCTTCTTACCAATAAGGTCTTTAGGTTCTGGGTAAAACTCACGGATCCCAGATAGGATTTGCCGGTCTTGTTGGTCTCCGGCATCTAGGCGAAATTTCAAGAGCTTGTCAGCGCCTTCAACAAAGTCACAGTCCTTGACTTCAGCCACCTTAAGTTCAACATCATCAAATTTTTCGAATTTAATGGTCTTATCCTTAGCGTTAA
Organism: Aerococcus sp. Group 1; assembly: GCF_000193205.1. Taxonomy (NCBI): domain Bacteria; kingdom Bacillati; phylum Bacillota; class Bacilli; order Lactobacillales; family Aerococcaceae; genus Aerococcus; species Aerococcus sp. Group 1. The sequence goes on from NC_015278.1 coordinate 1,696,868, forward strand.
CTAATTCGGTTTCCTCAGGATCCCAGTCTTCATCATCAGCTGCTGGGGTAGACATTTGTGAACGAATATAGTCAACCTCTTCTTCCTTATCTAAACGTGGGAAGATGGGCTCTCCTTTAGCAATCACTTGGGCAGCTGCTGGGTAGAGACCGATTTCTAAGGAAGCGAAGGAATGATCACTATCAGAAATTCCCAATTGTTCAAAGATCAATTTAGGGGTTTGGGTCATGACTGGTTGGATCAGAATAGCAATAATCCGCAGCGCATCGACTAAGTGATAAAGAACGGATTGTAATTCCGCTTGATTACTGTCATCTTTAGCCAGGACCCAAGGCATGGTTTCGTCAATATACTTATTGGCCCGCGAAATAATCTTCCAAGTATTATCTAGGGCTAAGGAGAAGTGGAAGTTATCCATATTACCAAAGTAGGCTCTGACATTGTCTTCGATAACGGCTTCCAAGTCAGCATCATAGTCAGTCACTTGGCCAGGATAAGCACCAGCGCGTCCAGCTTGGTACTTATTCAACATGGAAATGGTCCGGTTCAATAAGTTCCCCAAGTCATTGGCCAAGTCAAAATTGATTCGGTTGACAAAATTGTCAGGAGTAAATACCCCATCCGAACCAAATTGCACTTCCCGCATCAAGTAGTAGCGTAAGGCATCGAGTCCGTAACGGTCAATCAGCATTTCAGGATAAACCACATTGCCCTTAGACTTAGACATCTTGCCGTCTTGCATCAATAACCAGCCGTGACCAAAGACTTGTTTTGGTAGGGGCAGGTCAAGAGCCATTAACATAATTGGCCAATAGATGGTATGGAAACGAACAATTTCCTTGCCCACTAAATGGACATTGGCAGGCCAGAATTTTTGGTAGCGGGAGTCATCCTCTGAACCATAGCCTAAAGCGGTAATATAGTTGGCTAGGGCATCGATCCAAACATAAATCACGTGTTTAGGATTAGAACGGACCGGAATCCCCCAAGAGAAAGAAGTCCGGGTCACCGCTAAATCTTCCAAGCCAGGTTTAATGAAGTTATTAATCATTTCTTTCTTACGGGATTCGGGTTGAATAAAGTCAGGATGGTCTTCATAGTATTGTAAGAGGCGGTCAGCATACTTAGACATCTTAAAGAAGTAGGATTCCTCTTTAACCAGTTCAACCTCGTGGCCGGAAGGTGCCTTACCACCAATGACCTTGCCATCGTCATCACGGTAGACTTCCGCTAATTGGGTTTCGGTAAAGTATTCTTCATCAGAAACCGAATACCAACCCTCATATTCTCCCAGGTAAATATCCCCTTGGTCTAAGAGTTGTTCAAAAATGTCTTGGACGGCTTTGACATGGTAGTCATCGGTCGTGCGGATAAATTTATCATTAGAGATATCTAAGCTCTTCCACAACTTTTGCATGCCCTCAGCCATCCGGTCGACATAGGCTTTGGGAGAAATTCCTTCTTCTTCAGCCTTTTGTTGGATCTTCAAGCCATGTTCGTCAGCCCCAGTAAGGAAGAAGACTTCATGGCCCATTAGGCGTTTATAACGGGCAATGGTATCAGCAGCAATGGTTGAGTAGGAATTACCAATATGTAGTTGGCCACTAGGATAGTAAATCGGGGTGGTTACATAAAAAGGTTCTTTAGTATTAGTCACGAATGAGTGCCTCCTTTAATTATTTCTAAATCAGTATAGCATAAAGCGGGTCGCCTTTAGAACGGATAGTTTATGCCAGTGTATGAGCAAGTTTTTCTACAGGGCCTTGTTAATCAGCAAAAGTCATTAAGAAATATTTCTTCTTACCCCGACGCACGACAATGTATTTATCTTCGATGGCATCAGCAGGTGAGATCTCATAATCAATGTCTTGGATCCGCTCACCATTAATATAGATGGCCCCATTTTTAATGTCTTCACGGGATTGCCGCCGGGAGCTCTCTACCCCGTTATCCACTAGCCATACTGCTAAGTTAGCAGTCTCTCTAGGCACTTGGGCTCCAGGCATATTATTAAAACCCTGTTCAATTTGCTTGGCACTGAGATTCTTAATGTCTCCTGAAAAGAGGGCTTCAGTAATGCTTAAAGCATCGGCTAAGCCTTCCTCCCCATGAACAAAGAGGGTCATTTCCTTGGCTAAAGTCTTTTGAGCCTCCCGTTTATGAGGTTCAGTGGCGACTTTTTCTGCTAATTCAGCAATCTCTTCTTTTGACAGGAAGGTGAAGTATTTCAAGTATTTAACCACATCAGCATCATCTTGGTTAACCCAAAATTGGTAGAACTCATAAGGGGAAGTTTTTTCAGGATCTAACCAAACTGCCCCACCAGCGGTTTTTCCAAATTTCGTGCCATCTGCCTTCAACATGAGGGGGATGGTTAAACCGAAGGCCTTAGCTTCAGGGCCTTCCACCTTACGAATTAAGTCTAAACCGCTGGTAATATTGCCCCATTGGTCAGCCCCACCAATTTGTAAACGGACATCTTCTTCCCGGTATAAGTGTAAGAAGTCCATGGATTGAAGGATTTGATAGGTAAATTCAGTAAAGGAAATCCCGTGTTCGAGACGCGAAGCCACCACATCCTTAGCCAACATGGTATTGATATTGAATAATTTCCCGTAGTCACGCAAGAAGTCTAGTAAGGACAAGTCCTTGGTCCAAGCATAGTTATTGACTAAGCGGAATTGGGCGTTAGGATCCTTGAGGAAGAGTTTTTCCATTTGAGCAGTCAGCTTACGGGCATTTTCATTAACAACCTCCATGGATTGTAGTTGCCGTTCTTCACTCCGACCAGATGGATCACCAATCGAACCAGTCGCTCCTCCAATTAAGATCACCGGACGATGGCCTTGTAATTGGAAACGTTTTAACATGATAAAAGGGATCAAGTGGCCGATATGCAAGGAATCCCCAGTAGGGTCAACCCCACAATAGAGACTGATCGAATGGTTTTCAACATAGTCTTTTAAACCTGCTTCATCGGTTTGCTGGTTAATTGCGCCACGCCATTCTAATTCAACAATAATATTCATGGAACTACTCCTTCTTGTCTAATTTTAGTCTGTTTAAAGTTCTGTCAATTCTCCTATTAAGCAATAAAAAAGTCCCTGCCAATTAGACAGGGACGATTGTTACCGTGGTACCACCCAAGTTGCTTGAAAAAGCCACTCTCGCGCGATAAGGTAGCGCCACCTAGCAATTCCTCTAACAAGTGTAATTCATCATTAACAGGTACTAGTTTCCACCAACCACTAGCTCGCTATCAAGTCAACTGTTAACCACTACTGGGCTTGTCTTGCTTAATATTCCTCATCAGTATAGGTAATTTCACCCCAATTGTCAAATCCAAGTCCTGGTAATCTTAGAGTAACTTGCCATAATGTTTAACGTAGAAATGTTTGACCAAGGTCACTAGGACCAGGTAAGAAATCACAATAGCCACCAGTAAGAGCCAGAAAGAGCCGGGTAAGGGAGCTAGACCTAGATAGAAGCCTAACTTGGTCCGTGGCAATAGGCTACCAAAGATGATTCCAATAGTTGTGATCGTGGTAAAAATAAAGGATGGCCGACTTTGAATAAAGGGCAGTTTTTCAGTCCTTAACATATGAAGAACTAGGGTTTGTGACCATAAGGAAACCACGAACCAGCCTGAATGGAAGAGGGCTTCAAAAATAGCTTGTTGTCCCGTCGATAAGGTCCAATAAGATCCGTTTAGGACTTGAGGAATAATCCAATGGTAAAGTGCCACAAAGGAAAGCACATCAAAAATGGAAGAAATTGGGCCAAAGTAAATCATAAAATTCTTCACATGCGAAGCGTCCCAGTTCTTAGGTTCCTTCAAGTAAGAGGCATCCATACGGTCCCAAGGAATGGAAATGCAGGCGATGTCATAGATCAGGTTCAAGACTAAAAGTTGGGTCGGCATCATGGGCAAGAAAGGTAAGAATAAGGAAGCCATCAAGATGGAAAAAGTATTCCCAAAATTTGATGAAGTCGTAATATTAATATATTTCATAATATTCCCAAATATTTCCCGACCAGAAACGACGCCCTTTTCTAAAATCATCAAATCTTTTTCTAAAAGAATGATATCGGCTGATTCCTTGGCAATATCGACCGCTGTATCAACAGAAATGCCCACATCAGAAGTCGTTAAGGCAGCGGCATCATTAATCCCGTCACCCATAAAGCCAACCACATGGCCGTTATCTTGGAGAATTTGGGTAATTTGGGCCTTTTGTTGAGGAGAAATTTTGACGAAGACTTGGTAGTCTTCCACCGCTTGGGCTAAGGCTTCCTCGTCCATAGATTCCAGGTCGATCCCATTAATGATACTATCTGCCGAAATCCCTACTTGACGACACACCGACCTGGTAACTTCTTCATTATCACCCGTTAGGACCTTCACATCCACTTGGTGGTCAGCCAGAGCCTTGAGGGCCGGTTGGGTGGATTCCTTTGGTGGGTCAAGGAAGGCTAGGTAGCCAATCAAAAGCATATCCGACTCATCTTCAATGCTAAAAGCATCCACTGCTGGTGGGTTGGTTTTTTGAGCAATGCCGATGACCCTTAGACCGTCTTCATTGAGATCTTTGACTTGTTGGCGGATTTCTCGCCGGAGGTCATCTGTTAAAGGAATGGCTTGGCCTTGTTTGAGAACCAGGGAGGAAATGGCTAGCATTTCTTCCACCGCCCCTTTGGTAATTAGTTGCCGTTTTCCCACCTTATCTTCGACAACGACACTCATCCGCCGCCGTTCAAAATCAAAGGGAATTTCATCGACCTTGTGGTAGTAGTTAGGGTCCAGGTCCAGTTCCCGGTGTGTGGCTTCGATAATGGCCACGTCCATCAGGTTCTTCAAACCGGTTTGGTAGTAAGAATTCAAGTAGGCATGGCGGAGTACCCCACTGTCTTCATCGCCATCACAGTTCAAATGCATTTCTAAAACAATTTTATCTTGGGTCAGGGTCCCGGTTTTATCGGTACATAAGACATCCATAGCGCCAAAGCTTTGAATGGCGTTTAAATTCTTCACAATAGTCCCACCCTTGGCCATGGTTTGTGACCCCTTGACCAGGTTAGTGGTCACGATCATCGGAAGCATTTCCGGGGTCAAGCCGACCGCAACCGAAATCGCAAAGATCAAAGCATCCAGCCAATTCTTCATATGAATGCCATTAATCAGAAAGACTACCGGTACCATCACTCCCATAAAGCGCATGAGCAGGGTGGAAATTTTACTTATGCCGATATCAAAGTTGGTGACTTCTTCTTCGGTGGTTACCGTTTTTGCAATATCACCAAAGAGGGTCTGCTCCCCGACAGCAATCACTATCCCGACTGCACTACCGCTAATGACGTTCGAGCCCATAAAGGCCAGGTTTGCCTCATCAACCACAGTCTCAGCATGATCAGTGGCTTGGGCCATTTTTTCTACCGGATAGGATTCCCCAGTCATGGCTGCTTGAGAAACAAAGAGGTCCTTACTTTCAATAATCCGTAGATCAGCGGGAATAAGGTCCCCAGCCGATAATTTAACCAAGTCCCCACACACGATCTCTTCGGTAGGAATTTCGTTGAAATCGCCCGCGCGTTTGACATTGGCAGTCACTTTAACCATTTCCTTCAAGTGTTCTGCCGCATCATTGGATTGCTTGGATTGGATAAAGGATACGGTCCCAGAAATAAAGACCAGGACCAGAATAATCACTGAACTAATGCAATCGCGACTATCCGCCGCTGCAAAGACATAGTCAGTAAAGAATGAAATGATAGCCAGACCAATTAAAATTAGGGTAAAGGGGGTGAGATAGGCTTGGACAAGTTCTTCCATTAAGGAAGCTTTGTCCCCATAATCGATCACATTTTCCCCGTATTCTTCTCGCAAGGCTTGGACTTGGTCATCGCTAAGGCCGTTTTTATCAATTTTATAGTAGTTAAAAAGTTCACTTATTGAATAAGCAGCAAATTGCCGGTAGCAACCTTGGTTTTCAAATTTTTTCATCGTTATGCTCCTTTCTGTGGGAGCCTAAAGCTTAATCAGAGACCCTGGTAATGGCCTCAAGAGATTAAGCAATAAACTCCCTTGCTGTCGACTTTCCGCTATCTGTTCTTGCTCTTCCTCCATAGCCATCACCTCCATCTTTTCCTTGGCAAAATAAAAAGAGCCCCTACCCAAGAAAGTAGAGACTCCATTATTAATAAGCTCAGTTGATTGAGTTGCTTCGTCTGAGTTTTAGCACTGTATAACGTAAAGAAAAATTTCTTAGCTACCTGGAGAAAGCCTTATTTCGACAATCTCTGTTTTACCCATTGGCGTCTCTCGACATTTTTGGGCGATAGCTTATGTTTATACAGGAGCCTCTGCCTAACACTTCGGTATTCAAATTTTCCACATAGTATAGTACACTACTTTTTCTTTATTTGCAAACTCTTTTTTACAATTTGTCCGATTGTCCGAGCATTAACACTTTACTAGACATGCAGTGGCTCTCAAACTCCAAATTTAGCCAAACAAGCTCGCTTATTGTCTCTTACGTTTTTCAATTGCTTTAAGGAGGGCTTGGTCCAGCTTTTCAATCCGGTCTAAGAGAGCACTTTGTTTTTTAGCTAAAAATTGGGCGCTGGCCTGGTCTTTAATTAAGGCCAAATTGTTTTCTACATTATGGTTAGAGCCCTTAAAGGCAGTCAACAAGTGGTCCCTTGCCACCTCAACGTCAGCTAAGATGCTTGGCTTAACGAGGCGAGCGACGTTTTCTAGTAGGGCCAAATCATCAACCACTAAGGCGATGACTTGCAGAGGTAAATGCGTTGCTTGAATCAAGGTCACTTGGATTTGTTCGCTGCGGGCTTGTTTTTCATCCTCACTACTTGCCTTTTGCTTGTAAGCTGCAAAGAGCCGGGCAGAGACCTTTTCATCCTCGCGGGCAAAATGTAAGAAGCTGTCGCTGTCCCGGTCCATTTGATGGGCTAGGTCAGATAAGTTAGCCGCGGTATTGGCATCCTTGGAAAAGTCAGTCCGGTCCAAAGTCACCTTAGCTGCCATACTTGCCAAGGCACACGCAAAACTACCAGTGACACAGGAAACCGCCCCACCGCCTGGGGCAGGTGCCTTGGAAGCCACTGCTTTAATTAATGATTCTAATTCCATTTCAACGCTCACTCTTTTCTTTTTATTTGGTTAAATAATCAAACATTACTCCCAAACTCATTAGGAGACAGCTAAATCACTTGCTATCCTATCAAGCATGTTTTTCTTATTTTAACCAAAATACCAGGGAAAGGCATTAGCTTTTTTAATTATTTTTACTTATTAATAATACTATAGCTGAATGCAGGCTCTGACATAAGAAAAACTTTAGAAATTATGAATAATTTTTTCTTGTGATCTTATTTTACATGTGTTATATTTTCTTACATAGAAATCGATTAACTAAGCTGTTAAGAAGATTGGAGTTATAAAAAGATGAAACAAATTAGCGAAGAGCAAATCCGTTCCGATATCAAAAAAGAAAATGTCCACTTTCTCCGCCTCGTCTTTAGCGATGTCAACGGCACCCTAAAAAATGTCGAAGTGCCGATTAGTCAATTAGATAAGGTTTTGGATAATAAACTGATGTTTGACGGTTCTTCCATCGACGGTTTTGTTCGTATCGAGGAATCCGACATGTATTTAATTCCCGATTTAAATACTTGGTTAATCTTCCCTTGGACCGCTGGTGACAATAAGAAAATCGGCTTACTGCTCTGTGATATTTATTCCACAGACGGCACCCCCTTTATCGGTGACCCCCGCGGCAACCTGAAACGCTGTGTCCAACGTCTAAATGACGATGGCTTTAAGGAATTCAACCTCGGTTTAGAAGCAGAATTCTTCCTCTTTAAATTAAATGACAGTGATGAACCAACGACTGAAGTTAATGACCATGGGGGTTACTTTGACCTGGCTCCCGTTGACCTCGGTGAAAATTGCCGCCGCGATATTGTCCTTACCTTAGAAGAAATGGGCTTTGAAGTGGAAGCCAGTCACCATGAATGTGCCCCTGGCCAACATGAAATTGACTTTAAGTATTCTGATGTGGTGGATGCTTGTGATAAGGTCCAAATCTTCAAATTGATTGTTAAGTCAATCGCCCGCAAGCATAATCTCTATGCCACCTTCATGCCTAAACCTGTATACGGTATCGCTGGTTCAGGGATGCACTGCAACATGTCCCTCTTTGATGAAAACGGCAATACCTTCTACGATGAAAACAGTGCTGACGGCCTTTCCGAAACCGCCCACCTATTTGTTGCTGGGATCTTAAAACACGCCAAAGCCATCACTGCTCTGGGGAACCCAATCGTTAACTCCTACAAACGCCTGACTCCTGGTTATGAAGCCCCAGTCTATATCGCCTGGTCTGCCCAAAACCGGTCACCATTAGTTCGAATTCCTGCAGCCCGTGGCAATTCGACTCGGATTGAATTACGGTCAGTAGACCCTTCCGCTAACCCATACCTCGTTATGGCAGCTTGCATCTATGCCGGTTTAGACGGGATTGAAAACAAACTCCCTGTTCCTGAACCCATTGACCGAAACATTTACAACATGACTTCAAAAGAGTTACGGGAGTCTCATATTGAACAACTGCCTTCTAACTTAAAAGAAGCGGTTAACTTCCTCAAAGAAGACCAAGTGGTGCTCGATGCTCTCGGTAGTCATCTATCCAATAACTTTATTACAGCAAAAACCATTGAGCACGATGAATATGAAACCCAAGTCACCCAATGGGAAGTTGAGCGTTACTTAAAAGCTTACTAATCAAACCGTTTTCAAAAAAAAAGCGTGACCAAAAAAATTGGTCACGCTTTTTTAATATCAAATTATTCTTAGAAAAAACATTTTTCTAATGTCTTCTTGCTGCTTAATCCCGCCGGTTGCCACCGAAAAGAATAATAATCCGCAGGAGGGAGAGTAAGGTAGAGACTGTCCCAGCTACATAAGTGAGAGCAGCCGCTCTTAAAGTAGACTTAGCATAGGGTAATTCTTCCTGACTCAGAATATTCATTTCGTCGAGACAACGAATGGCCCGTCTAGAAGCATCAAATTCAACAGGTAAAGTCACCAATTGAAATAACAAGGCCAAGGAAAACAAGGCAATCCCAATATTAATCAGGGTTTGATTCATTCCAAAAAGGACCCCAAGTAACAGGATAGGCATGGACAGACTGGAGCCAAAGTTAACCACGGGGACGATTTTTTCCCGGATCCGCATAAAGGCATAGTTATCAGCATCCTGCAGGGCATGGCCGCACTCATGAGCAGCAACACCAATGGCTGAAATCGAGCTCTCTTGGGAAACTTGGTCCGAGAGATAAAGATTCTTATCACGGGGATCGTAGTAGTCCGTTAATTTCCCCCGCACCGAACTTACACCCACATGGCCAATTTGGTTGTGGTCCAACATCATCCGGGCCACCTGGTCAGCAGTTAAGCCACGGCGGTTAGTATAGCGGCTATATTTATCAAAAGTTCGGTTGACATTCCAAGAGGCAATCCCGGCAATAATGGCACCGATAATTAACAAGATAATGGTAGGATCAAACATGTAGAATAAAGGAAATCCAAACACTTTTACATCTTCCTTTCTGATCTTTATTGACTATTATAACAAGAAAGCCAATAGATAACTATAAAAAAGTATTAAGGCAAGACGACTTTAGCGATTAAATCAATGACTTCATCCTGCTCAGGAATAGCCAAGAAATGGAAGTTATGGGTCAAATAATCAAAAGCATAAAAATCGACCGCCAGTCCCTTTTGCTTTAATTTCCGGTAAAAGGCTAAGACTTCTAAATATTGGACATCTTTCTTCCCCATAAAGAGATGGACCCTGGGTAAGGCCCCTGCCTGGTCAGCGTCTAGGGCAATAATTCGTCCCTCACTCGCTTGCCAAAGACTGGCAATGGCTTGGTAATCAGAAAAGGTCATCAAGTAATCTTTTTGTTCCTCGTCTTGACTGCTAGTGATGCTATGTTTCGTCGTTACCCAAGGGGAAAGTAAAATCAACCCTTCAAGGATGAGGTTACTACTGCTATCTCTTGCAATGGGTAAGGCAAATAATGCCCCAGTATCTGAAGCCATCAAGTAGAGGTCTTCATCGGTATAGTCCAGACTAATTTCATCCAGTAAGCCCTCTAAACGCTCCACTTCTTCATCAAAATAAGCGTAGGAAAGGGGCTCAATATAGGGGATTAATAGGCGCAGCTGATTGTCTTCAGCAAAATTTTCCAAAAACCGCCACTCCTTAGGCGAAATTGCTTCAATCCGATGCCCCCCATGGAAATAAACCACTAGCTTATCTGGCCGGTAGTTTTCTGGGCTGAGCACATAGGCTTTGCCATTTTGATAGCTTGAGAGTGAGATGTTCATGCCATGTTTTTTGGGATAGTTTAAATCTCCCTGCCGAGCAGTCTTCAACTGGTCTTCTAGGAATTGGCGGTAATCAGCCTCATCGGCATTTTTTAGCCGGTTTTTGAGCCGGTAGAAGTCCTCTAGGAGCCGACTCTTTACGCTCCGATCTTCTTGGTAAAGGGCATGATAAGCATAGCCCGCTAAACTGGCAACCACCGTTGCTGCATAAGCTAATAAACGTTTATTTCTTGACATGGATGCTAACCTCTTTCTTTTAGCCCTTAAACTTACCTATTATTATACAATCAAAGCGCAGTCAAGGGCGATAGCCTAGGACAATGTTATCAAAATGTTAAGCTTTCTTTTTGAATTTACACGAAGACTATGAAGCACTCACTAAGAGCAAATTGAGCTAAAAGCCGGTGTAAAAAGGAAAATGAAGATGAGTAGGAAAGCCTTTCTTTTTTTGTTATACTGAAAACAGTTTTATTTTATTTATAAGAAAAGGATGAGAAATATGGTAAAGAAATTGGGACTATTGCTAGTCATGGTCTTTACTCTGGTCGCCTGTGGCAAACAGCCTGCCGAACAGTCGGCCCTAGAAAATATTGAAACCATTACTAGCCAACTGAATCAGATTCAAGCTCAGGAATCTGAACTGCAAAGTCACTTTGAAACAGATATCAGCCAGGACTCTTCATTGAGTCGCTTAGGAGACAAAAATAGTCAAACAGGGAAGAACCTCAAACTACGTGAAGAAGCCAACCAAAAAGCCATCAAGGAGCTCACTACCCTAAAACAAGTCAGTGAAAAAGTGGAAGATGAAAGCTTGCGCCAATCTCTCAATGAAACCGCAAGTCAAGTGGAACAATACCTCAATGACTATCAAAACTTCTTAGAAGAAGAAGACCAGTATTACCAAGAAATTGGCGAAAAGGACGCCACCATCGACACCTTTGAGGATACCATGGCGACCCTTAATGAAAAACATGTCAATTTGCAAAACCAATTAAAGAATTTAGAAAGTCAGCTAGAAAAGAGCCGTCAAGCCTTGCAAGATGTGCAAAACAATGACCAAGCCCTAGCTGGCCCGTACACTCACAAAGGAGGTTATGACTTTGTCTAAGCAAGAATATCGTCGCCCTCCCCATAGAAGACGTTGGTTACAGATTTCTGCTGCTTTATTGTGTTTATTAGCCGTCCTCTTAATTATTGTTTTCTTTAACCGCGATCGCTTTCAAAATCAAGCAGCCCAGTCTTCACACACCAATAACACTAACCAAGTCGCTAAGGCAAAAAAAGCGGAGGTTAGCGACCAGGAATTACAAATCAATGAAGGTAACCAGGCCTTACTCCGCGTCCCCAGTGTTAAACCCGAACGCTTCTACAAGGCAAGTCAGGTCAACATTGCCTACCCTAAAGAAGGGGTTCGTGGCATCTACCTGTCTGCCCACGGTATGGGGACACCAAGTATTTTGGAGCGTAACATTAACTTACTTGATTCCACTGGCTTGAACAGTGTAGTCATCGATGTCAAGTCTGACTGGGGCTCAATCGCTACCCAGTTGCCAACCGATAATGACTTGGTTAAGAAGAACGAAGAAATTACCTTTAATGGTCAAGAAATGATGCAAACCTTTGAAGAGAAGCAAATTTATCCGATTGCCCGCATCACTACCTTCAAGGATACCTATGCTGCCCAAGCCCACCCGGATTGGTCCTTTAAGAAATCCAATGGTGAAATCTGGTCTGATGCCGGTGGTCAAACCTTCCTGAACCCCTATAACAAAGCCGTTTGGGCCTATGTGGTCGACGTGGCTAAGGGCGCTGCCGAACTCGGCTTCAAGGATATCCAATTCGACTATGTCCGTTTCCCTGAAGGTTTTGAAAACTTTGGAACCAGCCTGGTTTACGACATGGGGGACTATGCCCATTATGGTAAAGATAGTGTCGAAGGCCGCTGCCAAGCCATTACCGATTTCTTAGCCTATGCCAAAAAAGAACTCCGCCCCTATGGCGTTGATGTCTCTGCTGATATTTTCGGTTATGTAACGACTATCGGCTCCGCTCCAGGTATTGGCCAAGATTTTACCGATATTGCTAACACCGTGGATGTGGTGTCTTCGATGATTTATCCGAGTCACTGGAGTAATGGCGACTTTGGCTTTACGGCGCCTGACCTTGAACCTTATGGGGTCGTTGATAACTATATGGATGTCGAAGACCTCCGCTTAGAAAATATCGATGGCGACCATGCCCATTCCCGTCCTTGGTTACAAGCCTTTACCGCTAGCTACTTAGCTAATGGAACTTATCAAGAATACACCAATGTTGAAATCGAAGAGCAAATCCAAGCCCTCCGTGACCATGGTGTTTACGAGTACCTACTCTGGAATGCCGCTAACGACTACCCAAGTAATGTCGCTTATTAATTAAGAAAGCAAAAACACTTGTCCGAAAAGGGGCAAGTGTTTTTTTACTAGTCTTGTCTTAGTTTTTGGATAAAATGGTTAAGTTTTTCGACCGCTGCTTCTAGTTCATTCAAGGAATAGGCATAGGAGATACGAATATGCCCTTCACCACCTTCTCCAAAGGCCGTCCCAGGAACAACCGCTAATTTTTCCTCATCTAGTAACTTTAAGGCAAACTCCTCACTAGATAGGCCAAATTCACTAATATCTGGGAAAGTATAAAAGGCTCCTTGGGGCTCAAAGCAAGGGAGGGCCATGTCCTTAAACCGGGCCATCAAAAAGTTCCGCCTTTGTTGGTAGGACCGCCGCATCACTTGGACATCATGGTCACAGTCTCTTAGAGCGACAATCCCTGCATATTGAGAAATGGTTGGGGCAGCCATAATGGTAAACTGGTGAATTTTTATCATTTGTTCCATAATCTCATGAGGGGCACAAGCGTAGCCCAAGCGCCAACCGGTCATAGCAAAGGATTTAGAAAAACCATTGATGTAAATGGTCCGCTCTTTCATTCCTGGAAAAGCAGCAATCGACACCAAGTGTTCTTGATTATAATTTAATTCAGAATAAATTTCATCAGTAATGACATAGAGATCATGAGCCTCAATCACTGGAACTAAGGCAGCCAGCTCTTCCTTAGTCATACTTGCTCCAGTAGGATTGTTCGGGAAGTTAATAATCATTGCCTTGGTTTGAGGAGTGATGGCGGCTTCTAAATCTTCCGGAGTCAGAATAAAATGTTGATCAGCCCTTAAGGTCACGGGAACAACGATACCATCAGCTAGTTTGATTGAAGGTGCATAAGAAACGTAGCTGGGATCAATACAAATGACCTCATCGCCAGGATTAATAATCGCCCGACACACCATATCGATGGCTTCACTCCCCCCCACGGTCACCACGATTTCTGAGCGGGGATCATAATGCAGGTCATGTTTAACATCGAGGTATTGACTAATGGCCTGACGTAATTCCATCAAACCGGCATTGGCCGTATAGTAGGTTTTGCCCTCACGAATACATTGCATGGCTGCTTGTCGGATAGGCATAGGGGTCATAAAATCGGGTTCCCCCACCCCTAAAGAAATAACATCAGGGATTTCATTGGCAACTTCAAAGAAACGGCGGATACCAGAGGGGGCTAGTTGGACCGCTTTATGGCTGATTGACTGACTCATTGACTAATCACCAACCGATTTCTACCATCCGTCTTCGCCTTAAATTGGGTCCCGTGGTCCTTATAGCGTTGCATGACAATATGGGTGGCAGTCCCTTGAACATGATCTAGGGTGGCTAATTTATTAACAAAACCTGAGATCCTATGCATGGGGAGGCGCTTAGTTAAGACCAGATAGTCATAGGCCCCACTCATTAAATACAGGGCTTCAACTTCATCGTACTGACTAATCACATCAGCGACTTGTTGGTAGGAAACGCCCTTATGCAAGTTCACTGTGATTTCTATCATGGCCGACGCATACTCATTATCCGTTGCATCCCAGTTGACCATGGCTTGGATACCAGAGAGGATATTAGCGTCTTTGAGCACCGTCTTCATCTCTACGACTTCATCTTTGCTTAAGGAAAGCATGTCGGCCAAGGTTTGGTCACTGACGCTGGCATCTCTTTCTAATAAGCGTAATAATTCATGAGCTTTTTCTTTATTCATTGGCATCGCCTCTTTCATCTTCAATCGCTTTACAATTTTTTGATAGAACTATTTTAGCGCATTATGACCTTCTTAAAGCTTATTTATTTCTTAAAATAAAATTTTAGTTTTCGCGCAATTTTTTAACATTCCTTAGCCTCCCCTTAAGGAAAAGCTAAAAGATTATCTTTTTAGCCATGTTATAATAGAATTAACAATTAAGGAGGTTTTTCGTATGAATCAATTGAAACGTGGGCTCTTGGCCGTACTCGCTTGCCTAATGGCCATCGCCCTCTTCATTCCCCAAACAAGTGCCCAGGCAGCTATTAAAGAATCGATTTTTACTTACGGTGAGTCCCTCAACCAAAGCCAATTCCAAGAGACTCAAAAACTCTTAGGGGTTGATACCAATGCCCGGGCTGTCCAAGTGAATATTAATGAATTGAATGGCCTATTACATGATAATTACCCCTACTACCAAGTTTATTCATCCGCTTATATTGCCCCAGCCAAGCACAGTGGGGTCAATGTAGAAATCGTCACCCCTAAAACCATTACCGCCATTACGCCCTTACAATACGAGAACGCAGCCCTAACAGCCGGAGCAACCAATGTTGATATTAAAGTCGCTTCCGCTGTTCAAGTGGACGGCTCCGGTGCCTTGGCAGGTGTCTATAAGGCCTTCCAAGACAGCGGCCAAGCCTTAGATGGCAAGGCAGTTTCTGTCGCCCAAGAAGAATTGCAAACCGCTTCAACCATTACTAAGGAAAACCAAAACAAAGAAAATTATTCTGACGAAACCTTGAATGCTGCCATCGCTGATATGAAAAACCAAATCCAACAAGCCAAGGAACAAAATGGTGGATCGATCGATGGCAATACCATCCAAGTCATCGTGAATAACGTCATCAATAATTACAATCTTAATGGCGTCCTTTCTGAAGAAAACATTCAACAATTACGGGACTTAATGACTAAATTTAGCCAAATTGAACTGACTGAGGAGCAAAAAAACGCTCTTTCCAACTTTGGACAAACCTTAAAAGAAAAGAGCGGCCAATTAGTGGATTCCGCAAAATCTGCTTGGGATAATATGGACGAGACTGATAAAAATGGAATCACCGATTTCTTCCACAGTCTCTGGCAAAGCCTCTTAGGCATTTGGGATTCAATCTTTGGCACCAATTATGGCCAAAATAACCAAGGCCAATAAAATTTTATAGTAAAAACCAAGCCACTAGGCCCTGGATAAGTTTACTTATCCACAGAGCCTAGTGGCTTTTTTGACTTTTGTTGCACTCTTCTATTTATGGTAGGGTTCGTGGTGAATAATGCGAAAGGCCCGGTAAATTTGCTCGCTAAGCACCAAACGCATCAATTGATGGGGAAGGGTCATCCGACCAAAACTGAGTAAGAGATCGGCCCTTTGATTGACCGCCGGACTAGTCCCCAAGGATCCGCCAATTACAAAGACAATGTCGCTCTTGCCATAGGTCAGGCAGTGATCAATTTGCTGGGCCAATTCTTCCGAACTTAAGGCCTGACCCTTGATAGCAAGCACAATGACATAGGCTTGGGGAGAAATCTTAGCCAGTAGGCGTTGGCCCTCTTTTTCGATGATTTGCTGGTTGTCCAAGTCGCTGGCATTGTCTGGGGTAGGCTCATCCTTAACCTCAATCACTTCTAATTTCCCATAGCGTTGCATTCGTTTTTGATACTCAGCAATCCCCTGTTTCAAATATTTTTCTTTCAATTTTCCCACGCTGAGAATGGTAATCCGCATCTCAAGTCACCCTTTTCTTCAAATTCCCCTTCATCATAGCATAACTCCCCCTTTTCACAAGGACTTATCCACAATTTCCTCCACAAATCCACAAGCTGTTAATAATAAAGCCTATAATTAAGGGTTTTATTCCAAAAATTTTGACCTATCCCAAGTTTTCACTTTTTATACACATAATTGCCCACATGGATGAAGCCCATTATAACGGCACTTATCCACTTTTCAATAAAGTTATCCACAACTTCACAAAGTTTTCCCCTCATCTTGTGCATAAGGCTTGGGGATTATGTTGATAAAGCCAAGGTCAAGAGCAAAGAAAAAGCCTCAGTTTTCCTGAGGCTTAATTAAGTATCAATATCAGAAAATATTAGTCAACTAGGCATTATGATGGTCTTGAGGCCGTAATTGAACGCTAGTGGTTTGCTTCTTACCATTGCGATAATATTCAATTTCAACCTTTCCATGGGGGTCTGAACCATAGAGGGCTTGACGCAATTGAGTGGTATCCTTAATTTCATGGTCGCCAAAGCGAGTAATCACATCATACTGCTTCAAGCCTGCTTGGTCGGCAGGAGAATTAGGGTCAACCTCCATCACGACTACCCCGTCCTCAACCGCTTCAGGCAATTTCAGCATTTGTTTTTGCCGTTCCAGCGGGAATTGGTAGAGACTAGCCATGCGCAGGCCTAGTCCTGGCCGGGTTACATGGCCATCCTTTTCTAACTGGCTAATAATTGTGGTCACATCATTACTTGGGATGGCGAAGCCCATACCTTCCACTTGGGCGGTAGAAATCTTCATCGAGTTGATCCCAATCACTTGGCCGGCAGAGTTCACCAAAGCGCCCCCTGAGTTACCTGGGTTAATGGCTGCATCTGTTTGAATCGCAGTCACGGTCCAATCACTTTGCCCGTCTTCATCTAAGTCGGTCGGCACTTGCCGGTTCAAACCAGAAACGATACCTGATGTTACCGTTGAAGCAAAGTCAGATCCTAAAGGCGAACCGATAGCAATGGCTGGTTCCCCCACCTTCAATTGGGAAGAATCCCCAAATTCTGCCACAGTTTTAGCATATTCCGCTGGCATGGCCAAGACAGCCAAGTCAGTCCAAGGATCGGCGCCTACCAGGTCAACTGGCACTTGGGTCCCGTCAGCAAGGATTATCTCCAGGGCATCGCTCCCCTTAATCACATGGTTGTTGGTAACGATATAAGCCTTATCGCCATGGACCTTATAAATGACACCCGAACCTTCTGAGGCGGTTTTTAATTCATCACTATTGCGGCTGGGTTGGGTAAAGCCAAATAAGTCATAAACTTGGTTGTTAGGACGGGCCAAGTTCACCACTGAAACCACCGAGCCGGCGACCTTATCCACCACAGCAGAAACATCAGATTGAATCTCCACACTGGCTTGTTGGGTCCCTTGTTGCCCCTTATTTTCGTTCTTATTTTGGCTTTCGGCATTGACCTGGCGTTCCACCATGGTTTTCACTTCATTTTCGGAAACCTTATCTTGGTTGGCATAAGCTGAGACCCCACCCACTAAACCAGCACCAATTAGGCCACTGATAATAGCGGTTCCCCATTTGGAATTGATAGCGTTTTTAGTATCATCTTTTAAATTATGATTTTTATCAGGATTAACTTCTTTAGGCATATTTTTCCTCCACTTGTTATAATTGTTCACTTCAAGGATTTTAACTATCTTAGAATGAATATTTGAAAAATATATGAATATTTTCTCATTAAAGGGTAAATAGATCGGTAGGTTGGTAATGGTGGGTCTCATAAAGATCAAAATCATAGCCCACCCCGAGGCCGTTCTCCTTTAAAATCGCCGTATTGGTTTCAAGGGCCAGGGCATTTAAGTTATTTTCCCTGGAAATATGCCCTAGGTAAACCCGTTTGGTTCGCTCACCTATCATTTTAGTCAAGGCTTCCGCCGTTTCAACATTAGACAGGTGGCCCCGGTCAGAAAAAATCCTTTGCTTTAAACGCCAAGGATACTTCCCCATTCTTAACATATCATTGTCATAGTTACTTTCAATCATTAAGGCATCAGAATTGTATACCAGGCCAGCTAAACGATCGGAAACATAGCCTAAGTCTGTCATCATGGCGAATTGCTTACCATCCTTTTGGAAGGCATAAAACTGCGCATTGATGGAATCATGACTGACAGGAAAACTAAGAATATCGACATCTCCAAAGCTAATCCGTTCCCCTGGCTCCATTATTATCTTTTGGTCGGCGTCCAACTTGCCACATTTCTGCTCCAGATAGGACCAGGTATCGGCATTGGCATAGATGGGGAGTTGGTAACGCCGGGCCATAATGCCTGCTCCCTTAGAATGGTCAGAATGTTCGTGAGAGATAAAGATGGCATCAAGGTCCTTGGCGTCCCGGCCAATTTTCTGCAGCAATTCCTCAATACGCTTACCACTTAAGCCCGCATCAACTAAGATATTCCGCTGTGGGGTTTCAATATAAGTCACATTTCCTGTTGACCCACTGGCTAACATACAAATGCGCATGGTAAAATCTTTTTGCTCTGCGTCTTTGTCCAAAACATCCAAACTTCATTCTCCTCGTTTCTTACATAAAATCTTTTAATTGGTATTGGTTCACTGTTTCTAAAGCCTGAACCAAGTTGCCGCTTAAAGGCTGGTTGGCTTTTTTTGCCTGCTTAACCAGTCGGTAGTTATCCCCAGTCACAAAGCTGTAGAGGTAGTCCTTTTGACTGTAACCTAAGGACTGGTCTCGACCTTTAAGGCTGTTAAAATAAGTCTTCCAATATTTGGCAAGTTCTTGCCCCTGGGCATTATAAATCGGCAGAGTATAGCGCCTCAGTAGGTAGATTCCCACTAAGCAAAAGGCCAGGGCTAAGAGCCAAATATGGCCCCTATTTATCTCCCAGATCAACCAAATCACTAAACCCGCTAGGACGATAAAGACAGTGACATAAAGCCACCATAAAAAGCCATAAAAGCGGCTTCCAACCTTATCTAATAACTGCAGGTCCTGTTTGCGTTTTTTATCCAGCTTGCTAAGGGCATGCAACAAGTTACGATAGTTTCTGGTCTTGCCCTTCTTTTTCAGACCCAGACTATATTTAAAGCTGGCAAAATCAAGATCCCCACCCTCCTGCTGCTTACTAAAAGCATCCAGAACAACTTGTTCATAGGGGTCATCACTTTGGTTAGCCAAGACTTTAAAGTAAGGGTAGAAGCGGTCATCTGCGTTGACAAAACGCAAGGCTAAGTGTCCCTTAGCTACTAAGGATAAAAGGACCAGCCACAACTTATCATGTTGGCTGTAATTCTTCTTCAATAGTTCGCTAACTTCGACCGGATTGAGCTCATGGCTATGGTTGACTTGCTTAGCATCAGCTGCTTGCCGAATCTTTCGCTTGCGTCTGAGCAAGAAATAAGTGTAAAGGATCAATAAGGCGACTAAGGCTAAACTAACCCCCATCACTATCCAGTAACGTTGGCGGTACCAGGCTTGTCTGGCCCCGATATGCTTATCAATCTCTCGGTTAATTTGCTCACCCTTAGAGACGGGGCCTTCCCCCTTGATATTAGACATCACGTCAGCTGGAAGCACCATTTGCACGTTCAACTTACTATCCGCTCTCAGATCTCTGACTTGAACTTGTAAGGTCGACTCATCCAGCCACTTCTCTTGGATATGGGCTGGACTAGCTAGCCAGGCCTTATAGTGGTTTTGGTCCACCGCCTGGGGAAATTTAAAGGTAATTTGAGCGGAGTGGATATCGAAAGGCAAGAGCAAAAAGTCCTTTTGCATAATCACTTGATTGCCGTACTTAGTCCAGACATCCTCAATATTGGCAATATAATTCACAATTTCATCGTCGCCAGACATGGTATTGTAGAGGTCCACTTGGACATTATTGCCATTTTGATGAAGGTCAAAGGTTCCTACCGTGTGGGAAGTACTCTGAACAAAAGGAAAGGCTTCGCTAGCTGAATCCATCCGCATATCGATATTTAATTGACGTAGGTGGCCACTTTCGCCTGTACTAATCACATGGCTTAATTGGTCGACTTGCTTATCAAACTGATAGCGAACTTGTTCGTGCTCCTTAATATCCCCTTGCTGGTCAAATTCCACCTTAACCTGGTAATCCGCAACTGAAATTCCTTGATTATCTGCTGCCAAAACCGAATCAGGAAGCAGGCAAAACAGGCCTAAAAGGGTGATTAAGATCAGAGTTGGGAATTCTTTTTTCATGGTTTGATCTCCTTCCTAGGCGGCTTGACGATTTTGGCTCCCCTCCTTGTCGCCATCACTTGAGGGATTAACTGGCTGAGAAGCGGGGGCATTTTGAACGATCGTCCCATTAATGGCATCAACAAAGGTGGTTTTAGTGGTATGGTCATCCAACTGCATCATAATGGCCCAAACCGGTTTAAAAACAATAATGTCATCGACTGATAAAGTTTGCTGGTAACAAATATTGGCTGACAAAATATTAGCTTTGGAAGGGATCTCATTATAGAGATATAAGTTATCAATGGCATTCTTTTGGGTGATCAAAGGTCGTTCTTCGCCTTGTGGGCTCACGTCATGGACATGGCTCAATTCATAGGAGACGATTTCATTTTGATCATTTAAGTGAAATAGTAATTCAGCACTAGAATCCATGGCCAGTTTGTCGGCATAGGTGTTTTGCCCATAGTAAATAATTTTGCGTTGGCGGTTATAGATCAAAAAGTGATATTCTTGGCCATGCTCAATCGCTCCAGAAGCTAACAAGTCCTCGATCGGCTTTAAGGCCTCTGGGGACAACTGGGTAGGGTTTTCCACATTGTTCTCTGTCAGCGCGGGTAACTTAATCGGATTTTTAAATTCCCCATAGAGTTCCTCAGTCGACTCCCGCCACTCTAACTTCTGTTCCTTGGTCCGGTCTGCTCCATCGGTGGATAGGCGACTTTGTTTGCCTGCAATCAGTGGCAACTGGACGTCATCTGAAGAAGGGCTAAAGTTCATGGTCACTTCATTATTCTTTAATTCCTGTTGAATATTAATGTTGGACTGGATAGAGGTCGTCTCCATAAAACTCTTTCCAAAGAGAATATAGGCCAGAAAGATATTTAAGGCGAGAAAGACAATAATTAATATATTTTCAATTTGACGAAAATTCATAAGACTTCCTCCCTCTAACGGCTCTGAGCCTGGTTCATTTCTTTAAAGACTTCTTCATTATTACTATCAACTTCTGCTGGTTGAGCCTCCTGGTCGCTGCGATTGTGTTTGATATAGACCGGAACGTCGTTTGCCGTATTCCGTGTCACATAAGCCTCATTTTTTGTCATGTCGACTAGTTCATCTAACATAAAATAGGTTCCATCTTTTTCAATCATCCAACAAGGCACTAAGGAAATTAAGCGATTGGACTTGGAGCTAGGTACCCAGTAATAGCCAATATTTATCGAATCAATATCCTTACTGCTAATATGGTTGACTTCAAGCAATTTCATAATACTGGTAGCCGGTTGCATTTCAAAATTTTCCGTCAAATCATTCAAGGGCGTTTGGATATTGAGGGCTGAAAATTTAGCTTGCAGGGTATGGTCCTTAGGAAAACCAATTCGGATTCGTGAGACAAAATTAGACCCATAAATAGGAATGCCGCCAACGACTTTTCTAAAGGTGACATTCTTTTCTTTATGGTTATATTGACTATAGATCCAGTTATCATTATTGGCCTGGATGCGTTGAAGGTCATTGTAGGCTTGTAAGATGACCGACAAGGGATCAGTATTAAGCTCGTAGTCAACGGTTTGGTTGAATAAAATTTCAAAATTACTATTATTAATGACTAAACCCTTGTTTTCAGTATAGTAGCGAGCAGACTCAACATCACTATAATCATTGACTTGGTCAGGAAGGTTAAATAAGAGCTGCAAGTAGGCCGCATTGGATTGACGTTCCAAAATATAGGATAAGGCCTTAACCTCAACCTTGTCATCGAGCAAGTAGTGGTAAGGAGTTTTCAAATCAACCCGCTTAACTGCCTTAAAACCACTCTTATTCTCATCGATACTGGTCTTCAAGTCATCAAAGTTAGCCGGTGCTTTTAAAGGCAGACTATAGACCAGGCCCTCTTCCCGGTCAATCAAGTAAAGAATTTGGCTATCCCGGAGATAGGAGATAAGGTTGATGGGAATTTGTCCCAATTCACCACTAATATCATCACTGGTCAAGCCCAAAAGTTGGAGAGGGATCTGATCCGCAAACTCCAGCTCTATCAATTCCTTATTATGACTTTCTTGGATATAGTCAGTCAGTGATTCTTTCTTGAGAGTCTCCAAGTCAAGCTTATCCACTTTTAACTGGGTCATCTTCTCATTAAAGTGGGTTAACAAATTAGCTTCACGGCTTTGCCAAAAGCCTTCTCCATCCGTATAGACCAAAGAAACTGGCCGGAATACTTTTAAGAGCGGCGTCTTATCCCCCGGATTAGCTATTTGAGTCGGGGTCAGGGCAGTGGTTTTCGCTTCCATCCCCTCATCCCCTGGCCAATTACTAGATAAGTTAGTGAAAGGCCCAATAATATTAAGGGAGAAAAAGATACTCAGTAAGACTAAAAAGGTTAATAGAAAATGAGGCAAGTTTGTCCAAAATTTTCGCATTATTCCCAATCATCCTCTCCCATATCAGGTTCAAAGGGCAGAGAAATAAAGAAGGTTGATCCCTTATTCTCAATACTATTGGCCCAAATTTTTCCGTGATGTAATTCCACAACTTCCTTAGCGATAGCCAGACCTAGACCTGAACCACCTTGTTGGCGGGAGCGGGCCTTATCTACCCGGTAAAAACGGTCGAAAACATGTCCAAGAGCTTTTTGTGGAATACCTAGTCCTTGGTCTTGAACACTTAATATGGCCTCGTTATGAGTGGTCATGAGACGGACCGTAATCGTCCCCCCATCCGGCGAATACTTGATAGCGTTGTTTAAGATATTATCAATCACTTGGGTGAGGCGGTCTTGGTCAGCCTCCACCCAGATCGGTGACTTGGTTAATTCGCGTTGGATATGGTATTCTTCATTGACATAATCCTCTGATTGAATCATCATATCGAAGCGGTCCAAGATATGGTTGACTAAACCTTGGAAATCAATCAACTCCAGGTTCATTTCCTGGCGGTTAGAGTCCATCCGAGAGAGGTTCAAGAGGTCGCTAATCATTCGAATCATGCGGTCCGTTTCCCTTTGAATGACACCGAGAAATTCTACCGCTAATTCAGAATCCTTAATAGCGCCATCAGCCAGGGCTTCACTATAGGACCTGACACTGGTCAAGGGCGTCCGCAATTCATGAGAAACATTAGAAACAAATTGGCGGCGGTCACGTTCAATCTTTTCATGCTCAGTCACATCGGTTAAGACCCAAACTAGACCACTGACATAGCCCGACTCCCTTTGGATGACAGATAACTCACCCTTAATAATGGATTCTTGGCCATCATCAGAAGTAAAATGCATTAAAATATCACTTTCACTATTCAATAACTCACGGAAAGTATATTTATCCCTTAAATTAAGCACTTCCATAATGGAATGACCCATAATTTCAGCTTCTTTTTTGCCGATTAATTCACAGGCCCGGTTATTGGTAATCATGACCCGGCTGCGGCGGTCAGTGGCAATCACCCCATCGGTCATATGTTTTAAGACCGAGTCTAGCCGTTGGCGTTCAGATTCCGTGGATTCTTGGGCCTCGCGTACTCGAACTGATAGATAGTTAATCGACTGGGCTAAAACACCCATCTCATCATTACTATAGACCTTAACCTGGTCACTATAATTTCCATCGGCAATCTTTTCAATTTGATTGGTCATTTCTTGGACTGGGCCGGTAATCCCTCTAGAGATTAAGACCGCCAGTAAAATGGAAAAAACCAAGGCCAAGCCCGATGAAGTGATATAAATCAAGCCCGTATTTTGCACTTGGTTGTAGACACTTTCAATGTTGACCGTCACACTTAAAACCCCGATCAAAAGACCGGAATTATCCGATGAAAAAATAGGGACAACATATTGTTTAATTCGTAAGTTCTCTTCATTATCATACATTTCCTTACTCAGACTGGTGTTATTATAGAGAACTGTACGGATCATGTTATCAGTCGTTTGTTGGCCCACATTGGCCTGGTTGCTGGGGTTACTTGAAGCAAGAATCTGTCCCTTATCATCAACCACCAAGGTTTCTAAAACATTGCTAACATTAAAACGACGCAATGAATTAATTAATTGCGCCTGTTGGTCACTCGTCTTATTATCTTCATTTTGAATAATGGGCCGGACACTATCCTCCAAGAAGCCAATTTGCACATTCATTTGATCATCAAAGCTGCGCATCATTTCCTGTTCCAATTGTTGGATAAAATATGCCCCGGCAAATTGCAAACCAAGTAATAAGAGCAAGATAATGACCAAAGGAATCTTTAAATGAATCGAATTAAGAAAGGAAATTTTCGATTTTTCTTGTTTTTCCTTCATTGCTTCCTACTCCTGGTCATTATCTTGGAGATAATACCCCACCCCACGGCGGGTCATGAGTAATTTGGGATGGCTGGGGGTGTCTTCGATCTTCTCACGTAGACGACGCACAGTCACGTCCACGGTACGAACATCGCCAAAGTAGTCATAGCCCCATACCGTCTGCAAGAGGTGTTCTCGGGTCATCACTTGGCCTAAGTGCTTGGACAAGTAATGGAGGAGCTCGAACTCACGGTGAGTCAGGTCAACTTCCTTACCATTCTTAGACACATAGTAGGCGTCTTCATGAATGGTTAGGTTACCGACATTTAATTCATTACTGTCTTCTTTTTCTTCTGCAGCCTCAACGTTAACCTGAGAACGGCGGAGGTTGGCCTTAATCCGTGCTGAAAGCTCCCGATTGGAAAAAGGCTTGGTCACATAGTCGTCAGCTCCCATTTCCAAACCGAGCACCTTGTCAATTTCTTCACCCTTAGCGGTTAACATAATGATAGGAACACTGCTGGTCTTACGGATTTCACGACAAACTTCCAAGCCGTCTTTTTTAGGCAACATTAAATCCAAAACAATAAGGTCAGGTTGGTAGCTGGCAAAGCTTTCTAAGGCTTCTTCGCCATCGAAAGCTGCCAGGGTATCATAGCCTTCCTTTTGAAGGTTGAAAGTAATGATATCTGAAATTGGTTTTTCATCATCAACGACTAAAATTTTTTTCATTATTAAAACTCCTTAAGTGTAACAGTTACAGCAGATGACGATATGGCTAGAAGAAAATCCATAAGCATCGTATGACTGGAACCCGTTTTAGTTTAAGAACTTCAATTTTCCATCTAAATTTCCCTATTTCCACCAATCTAAGTCAACCACTGCAACAGGGTCAACTAAGAATTGTCAATAGAATACTCTCTAATTTATACATTATACCGTGAAAAGGGTGAAAAACCAATGCCAGCCCTTTGATTTCTGACTTCTCACATGGCTTCTAAGCAAAAAAGCGAGTCTTGGTGGTGCCAAAAGCTCGCTTGTAATCATGTATCATCCATAAAAATTGACTAAATAAAAAACGAGTGGGGTAAACACTCGTTTTTTATTACTTGATTTATTAGAAATGGATGTAGGATGAGGCTGCTGCAGAACCAGCATCAACGGTACGGTAAGTCACGTTTGGTGAGCCACCGAAGTTCATTTCTGAAATACGGATGGAACCATCTGGGTTAACCCCTTCAACAAAGGCAACGTGGCCATAACTAGATGCACCTGCAACACCGGCTGGGAAGGAAACCACAGAGCCGACGGTTGGTGTATTTGATACTGGGATACCATGATTACTTGCAGTATATGCCCACTGGTTAGCGTTACCCATAGGACCAGGAACTGGTTTGCCTAAGGCATGTAGGCGGTTGATGACATAATAAGTACATTGTCCTGCTGGAGCTAAACCACGTGGGTCAACACTCCCATCATAAGCAGATAAGACAGTCGCATTGTTTGTGCTTACTGGTTGAGCTTGTACTTGGGTATTAGCTGCTTGGTAAGTTTGGGCTTGTAATTGAGCCTTTTCAATTTCAGCTTGTTCAGCAGCTTGGGCTGCCTTTTGTTCTTCAGCTTCCTTAGCGGCTTGAGCGGCTCTTTGGGCTTCGGCTTCCTTGGCAGCTTGTTCTGCCTGATCTTTTTCAGCAGCTTCTTTTGCTGGAGCAGCTTCACTAACTACAGTTTCTTCAACTTTTACTTCTTTGGCTGGAGCTGGGCTAGCGACTTCTGCTTCAACAACTTCTGTTTCAGGAGCGACTTGAGTTTCTTTTACTTCAGGAGCTGCTGGTGCTTCAACTGGATTGACCTTTTCTTCTACATGGCCTTCATTGGCAGTCACTTCAGGAAGTTCAGTAACTAATTTTTCTTCTTCAACAACTGAAGCTTGAGGAGCTGCTTGGTATTCAGCAACTGGCGCTGGGCTTTCTTGTAAAGCTACTTTTACTTGTAATTGTTGACCAATTAAGATTAAGTCCCCTTGTAAACCGTTCAAGTCACGAATGGCTTGGGCAGTAGTGTTAAATTGAGCAGCAATTTTGTTTAAAGTGTCTCCAGCAACAACGGTGTAAACGCCATTAGCATCTGCAGTTTGGCTAGTAGTGGTTTTTGCAGCAGGTGCTGGTGCTGGTTTTTCAGCTTTAACTTCTTTTTTATGAGAAGCTTGAGGTGTTTCTGCAGAAGGAACGTCTAAAGTTTCCCCAGCGAAGATAAGGTTAACATCTTCAATGTTGTTACCGTCACGTAATTCTTCAATAGTGGTATTAAATTGAAGTGCTAATTCAGATAGAGTGTCCCCTACCTTAATGGTATATTCAGCCGCATCAACATTTGGTGCGATAACAGCTGCCAAGGCCGCTGAAGTCAGTACAGATGTTCCTAACATGATTTTCTTTGTCTTTTTCATAATTCTGTTTTACCCCCAGAAATTTTTAAAATTTATTAAAATCTATTTATTCACAATATCTATTATATATGCTGGGGAATTTTTTTGGGTAACAAGTCGATTACAAATTATTTCATTTTCGCCTTCTTAGTGAAAAATTAAAAGCTTATCTTTTATAAGCCATATCTTTTTAAAGAATTATTAAATATTGCTATGGCCCCTTTCCTGGGGTACTTTTTTCTTTAGGTCAATTTTAGAGAGAAATTATTCACTGGCTCTGTAATATTTTTGTAATATATTTTGTAATATTGAAACATTTCCTGTCTTTTTTGCGAAATAGACCGATGCAATCCAGGGGTTTTCCTCATTTTATTTATAATTAGCCTGACTTTTTCTCAATCGCTCTGAATCCTCTAAGTGAGATTTTTCATGTCGTCTTGACAGCCTTGCTATAATGGAAGTGATATCGTCTGAGACGATTAACTCTCTAGAAAGAAGGCTGAAAAGTGAAAACAAGTCCGTTCAAAGCCAATAAATTGCAGACCGAAGTGGCTAAGTCACACGCCCTCTCAATCATCGAGGCCATTGCCGTAGGAGCCTTAGCGGGATTCTTCGCAGTCCTCTACCGCTATTTATTAGGCTATGCTTCCCAGTGGCACACTTGGCTCTTTAGCCAAAATCATTTAAGCTTTATCGCTATAACTATCATTACGGTAATCCTGATGGCTGGGGTTACCGGCTACTTATTAAAACGGTCTCCCCTCTCTGGAGGCAGCGGCATTCCTCAGGTGACGGGAGAATTACTGGGACAATTTAATATGCCGGTTCTTTCCTTATTAATATCAAAATTTGTAGGGGGGCTTTTTGCCATCATTAGTGGGATGTCTTTAGGACGTGAGGGTCCTTCGATTCAAATCGGGGCAGCTGTGGCTAAGGGTTACAGTAAAAAACGCCAGACCAGTCCCGAAGACACTCGCCTCTTAATTACTGCCGGAGCCGCTGCCGGTTTAGCAGCTGCCTTTAATGCTCCAATTGCGGCAAGCTTATTTGTATTAGAAGAGATTCATAAGAGTATTTCTTCCTTTATCTTAATTCCTGCCCTGATTTCAGCCATCCTAGCTGACTTGATCTCTAAATCGCTATTTGGTTTACAGCCCTCCTTTGCCCTAAAAACGCCAGAAAGCTTTCCCTTAAAACTTTATTTTGCTCTTATCCTTTTGGGGATAGCCTCTGCTGTTATCGGCTATTGCTTTTCCAAGGCACTTTTAGCCTTGCAAACCACCATGCAAAAATTTTTTCCAAAAATAATTCACCGAGTGATGGTCGGTTTCCTATTGGCTGCTTTAGTTTCCTATGGTTTTTCTTGGATAACCGGGTCAGGGCATGAACTGGTTTTTGACTTTATCGCCCAACCCTTTTCCCTGAAGCTCCTCTTAATCATTCTCTTTGCCAAGATTTTCTTTACCGCCTTTTGCTATAGCACGGGGGTTTCTGGCGGAATTTTTCTTCCTACATTGGCCATTGGTTGTCTCAGTGGGGCTAGCGTTTTTATGCTTATTCAGCTTTTTCTTCCTATTGATTCAGCCTTATTAACTAATTTCATGGTTTTAGGCATGGTTGGGGTTCTAACGGCTGTGGTACGGTCGCCATTAACTTCTATCATTCTCGTAGTGGAAATGGTAGGCAATCTCAACAACCTCCTGCCCTTGGCCATAGTGGCTGCCCTTGCCTATATCCTCTGCGAAAGACTGGGCCTGGCGCCTATTTATGATAGCCTTTATGAACGGATGCAGGACAAAGCAGCGACAAAGCTCACCAAGAAAAAATTAGCCTGACTTATCAAGTGAGCGTCCTCTCCCAATTTAACCAGCTAGCTGTTAAAGACTTAGCCTTTCCGCCTAGTGCCCTGCTCTTAAATATTGAACGCAAGGGGCAAAGTATCACCCCACATGGTGATACCACACTCCAAGCCCTAGATACCGTAAAAGTCTTGTTAGATGAAGACGACTTAGCCGCTAGTAAAAAATATATCCACTCTATGAATAAAGATTAAAAATAAGGATGTGAGGACGCCGTCAGAGACTTGAATCGCTGGAGGAAAGTACCATAAGCACAAGAATTTGTGCCTTGGAATTTTCTGAAGCGACTTCAAGTCTGGCGTCTGAACTCAACTAGAGCCTGCAACAACCGCGCCAGAAGGCAAGACTGCTACGTATACTATATCTGTAACTCGCTCTTCGCTTCGAACAGCTATAGCAACTGGAAGAAAAAGGAGCCTGAGACAAAAGTCCCAGGCTCCTTTTTAAAATACGAACCATCTATTCAAAACGTGCTCCAAAAGTCAGCCCTGACGTCCACTTCACGAACTATGTGCGATAGTTTTGCAACTATCTACCATAGTTCGCTCCAGTGGTTCAGGACTCTTTTGACTTTTGTCGCACTCTCCTTTTAAATGATAAATTTATCTGTACTTCTTATTCCTTGTCGTCTGAAAAGCTATTCTTAACCCCATCAACTGCTCCCTTTACGGAGTCCTTTACATCGTTAACTGCTTCTTTAGCTTGAGCAGATAGGTCTTCAGTCTTGCCTTCGTTTTCGGTTTCTTTGTCATCAAATACTTTTCCAGCGGTTTCTTTGACTTTACCCTTAATTTGATCAAATTTTTCTGACATAACTTTTCCTCCTTTTATCTTATATTCCCATTTTAACACGATCAAAGAGCTCTTTAAAATGATATGGTTAGCCTATCATTTGCGTCACCCTTTCTTAAAAATGAGTTGACAAGATTATCCCGATCTTTGTAAAATATAAAGTGTTTCTAGCTATTCGTTAAGATTATTCAGAAAGGAAGATACTTGCATGACAACCAGTCAAGCGGTTTTAGAGCAGCTTATGGTAGCGCCCCTTAGCGGCCAGGTCCTAGCCGACCAACTCAACCTCTCCCGTAATGCAGTATGGAAGGCGGTTGAAAATCTGCGTAAAGAAGGCTTCGTCATCGAATCTGGAAAGCAAGGCTACCAGATTCAAGCCTTACCCCAACGGCTAAACCAGAGTCTATTGACTTATTACCTGGACCAAGGGGAAGCCAAGTGGAAGCTCATTCTTTTAGATGAAGTGGGATCTACCAATGAGTATATCAAGGCCTATAAGAGTCAACACCAAGATGACTTGGTTATTTGTGCTAGTCAAAAACAAACAGCCGGAAAAGGACGTCTAGGAAAAAGCTTCTATTCTTCCTTAGAGGATGGCTTGTATGTCAGTTTGGCTCTGAAGCCCAATTGTTCTAGCCCAGCTGAAGTACCTCTCTACACCCTCTTAGCGGCCAGTGCCGTGATCGACACTTTGGGGAGTTACTTAGCTGAACCCATCCAGGTCAAGTGGGTTAACGATCTCTTCTACCAAGGTCACAAGGCAGCTGGAATCCTTTGCGAAATGGTCTCTGACTTAGAGATTCCTAGCGTGTCTTATATTGTCATCGGTTTGGGTCTGAATTTAGCCGGTGACTTGTCTAAAGTGGCTGATATTAGGGAAATTGCTGGAACCTTTTTTGGAAAAGAGTTGCCTAAAGACTTTAATATTAACCAATTCTTAGCTGACCTTATCCAATGCTTGATGACCTACCATCACCACTTTGCCCAAGGTGAATTTCTAGACACCTATAAGAAACACCTACTGGGTCTGGGTAAAGAAGTAAGCTACCAAGAAAACCAGGTCAATAAAACTGGGAAAATAAAAGGGATTAATGAACAAGGCCAGCTCTTAGTGGAAGATAAAGCTGGAGACATCCACGCCCTAATCAGCCCCAATATTCATTTTGGGAGTCAACAATTCGTTAGCGACTAGCTAGAAGCAAAAACCTATTAATCCAGTTTAGATCTCTGGTTAATAGACGCAGTGGCTCAAAGGCCCTGTTAATCGATC
This sequence comes from Aerococcus sp. Group 1, assembly GCF_000193205.1. Taxonomy (NCBI): domain Bacteria; kingdom Bacillati; phylum Bacillota; class Bacilli; order Lactobacillales; family Aerococcaceae; genus Aerococcus; species Aerococcus sp. Group 1. The sequence goes on from NC_015278.1 coordinate 1,728,026, forward strand.
TTTGCATAAGGAGAAAACAAAAATGAAAACCAAAGAAATTACTCGTATTGCTTTGATGATAGCCCTATTGGTTATCGCTTCTCAGTTAACTATTCCTATCGGAATTGTTCCCTTTACCCTTCAAACCTTTGCGGTTAACTTAATTGCCTTATTTTTAAAACCTAAGGAAGCCTTTCTTACTACCTTGCTCTACTTGCTGGGCGGCTTAATCGGATTACCATTCTTTGCCGGATTCCATGGCGGTTTCCAAAGTGTACTAACCCCTTCCTTTGGCTTTATTATAGGCTTCCTTGCTGCCGCTAGCCTGGTTTCAACCTATTTAGCTAAGCAAGCCAATCCAGGGCCTAGAGAATACCTCATTGCCCTAGTCATTAATTACTTAGTGACCAATTCAATTGGTTTTGTCTATATGGCCTTTATTTTAAACTCCTATATGGGCAAGGGCCTTTCCATCGGCGGGCTTTTAGCCATTGGGATCACTCCCTTTATTCTGGCTGAAATTCTCAAAAGTGCCCTGGCCTTTATCTTAGCCCTGCGTTTACGTCCACTCTTAAAGCGCAGAAACTTACTTGACTAAAAAAAGTGTGACCAAGCTAATCAACTTGGTCACACTTTTTTCATTTATAATTAATTTAAGATAAGAGAGACTAAGTCTTCGATAGCAAGCTTGCCAATGTTATCTTGGTAGTTGCCAGCGTTTAGTCCTGCAGCAATTCCAGCTTGGTCATAAGTCTTTCCAATCATAGCTTGGTCGACTTGGTCCGGTTGGCCAAAACTCATATCTCCATAAGTCTTGAAATCAGTAATAAGTCCATCACTAATATTAAAGTTAAAAGCCACGGTGCCTACCCCAGGGTAATAGGCTGTCTTATAGTAATGGAATCCAGGATTTGACCCATAATTCCACTCATCCTTTCCATAAAAATCAGCCACCCGTTGGTCAATAATCGCCCAGTCCTCATCGGTTAAGGTATAGCGTTGAATACTATCCAAGTCCTCTGTATGGAAGATTTCTTTAAGCAGGGCCTCTTTAAATGCTTCTGTAGATAAGTCAGCTAAGTCACCTTTTAAGAGGGGTTTGAGGTTAGAGACCCGTTTATCTACCGACTTGACCCCTTTGGTTTTTAACTTATCTTGATTAGGGGTCAGTACCCGCCTTGCTTGTTGGGTATCCAAATCATATAAGAGGGTACCACCAGCTGCCAAGGCATTTTCTACCTTGACCATGGACATGCCAGAAATTTTTAAGTCGTCCACTACAATGTCGTTACGACCTTTGAGTTGGACGCCTTTAATTCCTAGTGCAGTCAAGGCAGCAATAATCGGTTGGGCATAGTAAGAAAAATCACCATAATGTGAGGTGTCACCAACGACAATATTCTCAAAGACAATGTTGCCGTAGTCCTGATAAACAGCTCCCCCGCCACCCGTACGCCGGACTAAGGTGATATCATTCTTTTCTAAATAGTCTAGATCAACTTCTGCATAGGCATTTTGATTTTTACCGATAATGACACAGGGAGCATTAATATACATAATTAAGCCGTGGCCTTCAAGGGCTAGGTCATTGATCAGATAATTATCCAGCGATTGGTTAACAATAGGATCATAAACCGCTTGACCATGGCGTGACGTATCAATAAAAAACATGGAAAGATCTTCCTCCTTATTCATTTTCTAGCCTCTAACCGGGGTATTTTTTAAACATTTTATACTTTAAATTATAGCATAGAAACCGCCTTCTTTTCTGTTCCTTTGTCCCTTGAAATCTTATTGGAGCATGGCTCATTCTATGGTAATATGCACTTATTAAGCCAGAAAGGAAAATAACCATGTCGCTAGCTTTGGAATTTATTGATAAATTTAACCAGCTCCTGGGCGATGAAGCCGCTGACTTCTTCGCCGCTCTTAATAAAGGAGAGTCCCAGAAAGCCTTTCGTATCAACCCTCTAAAAGCTAAGGCCCAAGCCATTTGCCAGTCTTACTTTGAAGAAGAATTAACCCCCTGTCCCTATAGTCCATGGGGGTATTTAGGTCAAGTAGACGGTCATTCTCCCCTCCATCAAGCTGGACTAGTCTATAGCCAGGAAGCTTCAGCCATGGCGGTTGCTAGTGTGGTCCAAGCCCAGCCGGGAGAAAAAATTCTTGACCTCTGTGCCGCACCAGGAGGAAAGTCTACTCAGATTGCTGCTGATATGCAGGGCCAAGGGCTCTTGGTCGCTAATGAAATTATTCCTAAGCGGGCCAAGATCTTAGCTGAAAATATTGAAAGAATGGGCATTTCCAACGCGCTGGTAACCAACCACGATCCCGAAAGTCTGGCTACTTATTTCCCGGGCTTTTTCGATAAGGTTCTGGTTGACGCCCCCTGTTCCGGTGAAGGCATGTTTACCAAAAGTCAAGCGGCTCGTGAGGGCTGGTCCAAAGAGACACCTCTCCTCTGCCAAGAGCGGCAAAAGGAAATTCTGGGCCAAGCTGTTCGGATGCTAAAAGCAGGTGGGCAATTAATCTACTCCACCTGCACCTTCTCCCCGGAAGAAAACGAAGAGGTGATTGCCTGGCTATTGGACCAAGGAGATTTTGACCTGGAATGGATCGACAATTTTCCTCCTGAAACAGTCTCTCGGGGACGGAGCGACTGGAGCCGGTCAGACTATGATCTCTCCCCCTGTGTGAGAATTTGGCCCCATCGTTCCATCGGCGAGGGCCACTTTATTGCCCGTCTCAAGGCCAAAGACAGTCTTAATACCGACCAAGTAGCAGCAAAAGCTAAGAAGAGTCGTCCTAAAAAGGGCAAAAGGCACGCAGGTAAGTCTAAAGCTTCATCCTATCGCTTATTAGAGCCAGAAGAAAGGAAAAATCTCGCTGCCCTAAGCCAATCCTTCCCTAATGAGGACTACCAAGATCGAGAACTGATTGCTAAAGGCGACCAGGTTTGGCTCCTCCCTCCCGGCGTCACTTATCACATGCTAGTAGAGGGGCCCCTCAATCAATTACGCAGTCTCCGTCTGGGCCTCCACCTGGGAAGCTTACTAAAAAATCGCTTTCAACCCAGCTATGCTTGGGCCATGGCCTTGGCTCCCAAAGCCACTTACCCTCAAATTGAAATCAGCTACGATGACTGGGTAAACTATGTCCAAGGTCTCACCTTAGCTTATCCTGGCAACCAAGGTTGGGTCCTCTTAGTTTACCAAGGGATGGTCATTAGCTTTGGCAAACAAGTCCAAGGAACAGTTAAAAACTTCTTTCCCAAGGGATTGCGTTTTCACCCATGACAATGGGAAGTCAGAGGCGCTTCTGCTATACTAGGGGCAAAGAATCGGATTTTGACAAAGGAGGATGACTTACTTGATTAAACTATTTGTCACTGATATGGATGGTACCCTACTCAATGACCACCATGTCATTTCTGATGCTAACCGCCAGGCGATCTTGTCCTTAAATGACCAGGGAATTGAGTTTATGGTAGCTACCGGACGGGGATATCACTCAGCCCAACCTTTACTAGATATGCAAGACTTACGCTGCCCGATGATTAATTTAAATGGGGCAGTTTTTACTGATATTAATGGTGAAGCCAGCCAGCAAAAATATTTTTCCGGCCAACTCCTTAGTGAACTGCTGGATTACTTTAACTATTACAGCATTAATTATTCCATTATGACCCAAAACCAATACTATCTCTATAATCCGGAAACTTTTATCGACCAAATTAAGGCCGTCAGCCAGGGCGATCCCAAGGCCATGGCCAGTGCAGCCCAATTTATCTTTGATACCAATTATATCCGTGATATTAGGGACTATATTAGTGGGGAAAATGAGCCTGCCTTAAAAGTCATGGTCTTTTCTGAAGACCATGCTATTCTCCAGCAATTTATTGAGCATTTTGATAGCCATCCAGAATTAGCGGTCTCTTCTTCTGGTCCCGATAATTTAGAAATTACCCAGCGTGATGCCACTAAGAGCAATGCTTTAATGGCTTATGCCCAGTCTAAAGGCTATCAAAGCGATGAAATACTCACCATTGGCGACTCTCATAATGATATTTCCATGTTCCACCCGGTCAAATATTCTTATGCCATGGCTAATGCCAGTCAATTGGTCAAAGACCAGGCAAACTACCTAGCACCTAGCAACAAGGAGGATGGGGTCGCCCAAGTGATTGCTAACTTACTTAAAGAGCGATACTAGCACTCGGATCAGCCTATTTAATTCTGCCAAGTACAAGGGCAAATACCATTAGAAAGTGATGTCTATGGGGCAACAGCAAGTCAAAAAAATCTTAGAATTAGCCTTACTTGCCGGACAAATTATGTGTGAAAGTCAGGCAGAATCTTATCGGGTTGAAGATACCATGAATAAGATTCTTAGTCTTTCCCAGGCAGCTTTTGCGGTCGGCTGTTCTTTTTCAACCAATTTATTGGCCATTATTGACGATCCTAAATTTGAGAGCGGGGCTTTTGTGGGGGTGAAACGGATCACCAGCCACAGCAACAATCTCAATAAAATTGGTCAAGTGACCCGGATAACTGATTATTTCGTCCAAGGGCAGCTAGACATTGACCAAACTTATACCCTCTTATTGAACATCCGTTCGGGACGTAACCTCTATAATCCTAACCGAATGGCCTTAGGGATATGGGGAATGACCTTTTGTTTTACCTTTCTTTTTGATGGTGGTCCCTTTGAAGGCTTAACGGCAGCTATTAATGGCCTGGTCCTAGCGCTTTTATTTCTAGCTGCTAACCGCTTAAATTTTGGGGCTTTCTTTACCAATGTCATTCAAGCAAGTGTCGTCACTCTCCTACCCCACCTCTTTCAAATGTATCTGTGGCCTGATTTAGCCAGCGGAACCGTGGTGATCGCTTCCCTCATGCCCCTGGTTCCTGGAACCCCCTTTACCACGGCAGTCCGAGACCTCTTCCATGAGGATTTCATCGCCGGCTCTTCCCGTTTAGTGGAAGCCCTTCTCACAGCAGGAAGTTTAGCTTTAGGTTCAATCATCGCCTTTCTTATCTTAGAAGGAGTCTTTATATGATTGCTTTATTTCTTTACCATGCCTTTTTTTCACTGACCGTAGGCTTTTTTTGCGCCTATGTCTTTGAGGTTCCTAAAAGAATGATTTTCCAAGTCTCCTTAATTGGAATGTTTGGCTGGTTAACCTACTACTTCACCCAGGTCCTAGCGGGTTCGACTCCAGTCTGGTCCTCTTATTGGGCCAGCCTAGTCATTGCCGCTATGTCTCAGTGGGCGGCCAGTCGTTTCCACCAACCAGTGACCTTGTTTTTCATTCCGGGTTTTATTCCCATCGTCCCTGGTGGAGGCCTCTACCGGACTGCCCTCTATCTTTTTCAACGCGATTTTGACTTGTTTTCTAGTCAATTGCTAGAAACCTTTATGAGTACCGTGGCTATCGGATTAGCTATTTTTACCGTTTCTAGTATCACTTACCTAGGGAACCGGACCACTTCAGCCAAGTATATTCGCCGGGATAACCGTAAACGTGTGCGGGCCTTATTCCGTAAGCATTAAAAATAAGGAAGGATCATGATGACAATAAAAAATTACTCCTACTCTTAATGACCGGTCTGCTCTTTGCCTGTGGTCAAAAACCAGACTCTACTACCCCAAAGCAAGCTAGCCAGGAAGACCAAACAGAAAGTAAGTCCCCACAAACTGAGCAAAAGAATGAAACACAGCCAGCCAGTGACCAAGCGACTGACCTGGACCAATTAACCGTCTTGAGTCAGACTGAGGACTATGTTCAATATGAATTAAATGTCATGCGGGATGGTTTTAAAATACACGGTAAGCTCTTCTTGCCCAAGGGCGACCAAGAATCCTGGCCATTAACTATCCTAGCCCACGGGATTAACCAAACCGATTTAACCACCACGCCTTACGCCACTCATTTGGCGAAACGTGGGGTAGCTGCCTATGTTTTTGACTTTATCGGCGGGGCTCCCCTAAATAGCAGTGATGGTGACTTTTCCGATATGACCGTATTGACTGAACTGGCTGACCTGGAGGCCATTTACCAAAAGCTCACTAACTATAAAGCAATTGATTCCAGTGAAACTTACCTATTAGGAGATAGCCAGGGCGGTCTCGTAGCTACCATGATGGCAGCTAAACACCCCGAGGATATCCAGGGGATGATCCTACTCTACCCTGCCTTCAATATGCCCAGCCTAGTCCACGACTTTGTCCCGGACAAAGAAGAAATTCCTGACTCCATCGATATCATGGGAGTATCGGTTAGCCGTTACTATATCGAAGACATGCTTAAGGTGGATGTGGAAGACATTACTACTTCCTATCCTGGCCCAGTTCTCATTGTCCATGGAGAAGATGATGTTCTCGTGCCCCCAGTCTATGCTCAAAAGGCCGCTGAGCTTTTCCCCAAGGCCCATTTAGAAATGATCCCTGGCGGCAAGCATGAATTTTCCGGCTCTGACTTCATCAAGGCCCTCTCTTATATCGATAAGTTCATGGTCAATCAACTCGGCGATGAACATTACCAACTCACTATCGACGAAGAAGAGCAAGCCGATAACAACTAAATCAAGTACACTCAGATAAATAAGCAATTAAAAAGTGCTAGTATCAGCCTCTTAAAAGACTTAAGAGTGATACTAGCACTTTTATTTTATTGGACCGTATTTATTTTTAATGCTCTTTAAAGAGCTGGGTCAAACGGGTCATAAATTCATTTAAGAATCGGTCCACATCAACCGCCACGGCGACTCGGACACTCGGATCAGGATCATTTAAACGGTCATTATCGCCAATAGTCCGTCCCCGACTTTCACCTTCAGTTTCAACCTTCATGGCTAAAGGCAGACAGTCAACTAAGTCTCCTTGAACGGCAACCGCCACGGCTAGTGGGTCGTGGAGGGCACAACCCTTTAAGTGGGGCGAGGTGACTTCGTAGGATTTAATGTAATAGTCCACAATATCAGCCATCTTCTCACCAGCCTCAGTGCCTAAGTCACGCCAAATTTGGGTTTCCTTATAGGTCAAGAGGGTGCGCAAGGTCACGTCTAATCCCACCATGGTAACTGGTAAGCCTGACCGGAATAATTTATCAGCGGCTGCGGGGTCTTGGCTAATATTAGCCTCTGCAAAAGCTGACACATTACCACAAACCGTCAAGGCCCCACCCATAATGACAATTTCACCAACTTGGGATAAGCTATCGAGGTCCTTATCAATGGCTGCGGCTAAGTTAGTCATAGGCCCGGTAGCGACAATTTTTAAATCTTTACCATACTTCCTAGCCGATTCGAGGATAAAGTCAACCGCATTGCCAGCAGCTTGATTAACAGGCCGGTCACCCAGGTCAACCTCACCCAGACCATTTTTACCGTGGATCAGAGCTGAGACTTCTTGCACTTCAAAGTCTTCCTTATCCGAAGCATGGTCTAAGCCGGGATAAACTAGGACCTGGCCTTGACCAAATAAATCCAATAATTGACTGGCGTTTTTCAGACCTGTTTCCATTAACACATTACCATAGGTCCCCGTGATACCAAGCAAGTCGACTTCTGCTGAGGCACACGCGTAGGCAATGGCCAGGGCATCGTCAACCCCTGTATCTAAGTCCAGTATCATTTTTACCATAGAAGATCCTCCTCCTTAAATCCTTAAACTAAGGTCACTTCAATTTTACCCGCTTTATTGCCATTTTTAAAGCTTTAGCCCAAAGTGGCTAAAAAGAAAATCGACCCCGATAGCTATGGAAACTATGGGAGGCCGATTATCATTAGATTAAGTCAACTTCATTACTAGCAAAAATATAGATACCTACTTGGCTTCAGCTTGTCCTTTAACAAATTGGTATAAGGTCTTCACTGGCACACCTGTTGCTCCCTGAGGAAGGTAGCGGTAGGCTTTTTCCCCGAAGGCAGGGCCAGCAATATCCAAGTGAACCCATGGCTTACCTTCCACAAAGTGTTCTAAGAAGACCCCTGCGGTAATGGTTCCTCCATTGCGTCCGGTAGAATTTCTTAAGTCGGCATTGGTGCCTTTAACGGCTTCTCGTAATTCTTCTGGTGCTGGTAATTGCCAAATCGGTTCACCAACACTGTCAGCAGCTTGGTCTACTGCTTGGAAAAGCTCAGGGTCATTGGTCATCGCCCCAGCTGTCCGTTCACCGAGAGCGACTAAGCAAGCCCCCGTTAAGGTCGCTAGGTCAATCACGCATTCACTATTCACTTTAGCAGCTGCATAGTAAATCGAATCGGCCAAGGTCACCCGACCTTCAGCATCGGTATTCAAGACCTCAATCGTCGTCCCCTTCATGGAACCGATAATGTCCCCATTTTTATAGGAGCTGGCAGAGACCAAGTTTTCTGTGATAGCAGCCACACCCACAACGTTTTTATTGACCTTGTTTTTGGCTAAGGCGTAAATACTACCAATTACGGCGGCAGCCCCAGCCATGTCGTCCTTCATATCGATCATAGAGTTAGCTGGTTTTAAGGCGTAACCACCGGAGTCATAGGTAATCCCCTTGCCAACTAAGGCGATGGCTTTATCTTCTGGACCTTGAGGGAGATAATTCATCACGAGGAAGCGGGGTTCATTGACCGAACCAGCATTAACTGCTAGGAGGGCTTCCATCCCCAAGTCTTCGATTTGTTTTTTATCGAAGATTTCCACTTCTACCCCAAGCTCAGTTAACAAGTCCTTGGCTTGATCAGCCATTTGCGCCGGACTGAGGTGGTTAGAAGGGGTATTGACTAGATCGCGCGTCGCATTAATCCCTTCCACTAAATGAGTCACTTCCTCAACCACTTGGTCAAGGTCAGCGACTTTTTTAGGCAGGTTAATCTTAGCTAGGGAAGAGGTGGATTTGTCACTGAGGTAACGGTCAAAACGATAGTCGCTTTGTAAGAAACCTTCAATAACCCCTTCCAGGGCAGCACGGTTCGTAGCCGCAAAAGAAACATTGGCTGCTTCAACCTTAGCTGCCTTTAATTCCTTAGCTGCCAAGAAAGCCGCAAGCACATAGTTATCGCGTTGAGGCTTTTCACCGAGGCCGACTAAAACTAAGTTTTGGCTATTAGGGCCTAGTGAGCGATAAACTTGCTTGGCTTCGCCATTAAAGTCCAGTTGGTCTTTTAAATAGTCTTGGGTGGCCTGGTCGACCATGCTTAAGTCTTGACCAGCCTCCACTAAGTAAACATGATTGGTAAAATTTTCATTGCTGACAAATTTCATCACTCATCCTCCAATTCTACATTACTTCTGTCAATGCTTTCATTATACCAAGTTTACTTATTTTAGCTAGGTTTAGTGATTAATTTAGAGAAATCAATCTAACAGATTTGACTTAACCTCCCTACCGGATCAATCGCCTTTGCTTGGTCTTTTAGTTATAATGATAATAAGAAAATATTAAGGAGGTATTTCCATGACTCTTTTACAGACGACGCTTTACTCAGACAGTTTGCGCATGGATGTCCATGTCAATATCATTTTTCCCCAAAACTGTGCTCGGACTCCAGAAGATAAACGCCAAAGCTTAACGCCCCCTTACCGGGTCCTCTATCTCTTACACGGCCTATCCAGTAATGAGGATGGTTGGCTTCGCTTCACTTCCCTAGAACGCTATGCCCGTGACTTGGACTTGGTCATTGTCCTACCTACCACCCACCGCGGCTGGTATATCAACAATGCCATTGGTTACCCCTATAGCAATTTCATTAGTGTCGAACTGCCCGAAATCATCCAAACCATGCTCCCGGTATCAACTAAACGGGAGGATACCTATATTGCTGGAGCCTCTATGGGCGGCTTTGGCGCTTTGAAGGCGGCCTTCACCTATCCGGAAAAATATGGTTATGTGGCCAGCCTATCGGGAGTCACCGACCTGGTCAATGTCTTTGCCCAAGGTCCTGATCCTGAGTCTCCCTTCGAACATCAAATGCTCTTTGACGGGGAGTCTCCCGCTCACACTGACAATGACATTTATCACTTGGTCCAACAAGCCATTGATAATAAAATCGACCTGCCTAAAGTTTATTTGACCTGTGGCACTGAAGATGACTTAATCGAACAAAATCGTCACTTTAAAGACCGCTTTGGTGATGTCTTAGAGCTCTCCTACCATGAAAACCCTGGAGAGCACGGTTGGGACTACTGGGACCCAGAAATTAAAAAGGTACTTTACTGGTTACCTACTATTTAAAACTAGCTACTTAACATATTGAAAAACAGCCTAGCTTAAGCGGAAAGTTTCCTTAAGCTAGGCTGTTTTTATATCTTATATTCAATCAAACTGTCTACCAAACCAGCGAAATTCGACTGGTTGGCTTCATGGTAGGGTTTAACTTGGGAGCTACTTTTAAGGATGGCTTGACTGGCTAAGGGACCAATCGTCCACAATTGGATAGCAGACCGCTTCTGATCTAAGACCGGCAAGGACACTAAGTCTACCAGCCCCTGCCAGGCACTGGCACTAGCAATCGTTATAGCTAGAGGCTCTTTAAAGCTAGCCTGGTCGATGGCGGCTTGAAGTGATTGACCAACTTTCCAGTTGACTTGCTTTTGATAAACGATCCACTCCTGAATACTTATATCAGACAGGTAAGTTTGCCCTAGAGCCTGGTACTTGCCCTGGCTTTGGGGACTAATGGGGACAATGAGCCGGTCAATCCTAGGCTGGTAGTGGTCCTTGATTTTCTGAAAATGCCTAAAGGCCTCCTGACTAGTCCCCCCTTGGGTCAAGGCTTGGCAATCAATGGAGTAGTTCTGGCTAAGATAGCGTCCAGTTTGCTGGCTACTAGAAAAAAAGTAGAGTTGACTTAAAGCATCACTAGGGGGTAAATGCTTGAAGACAGCTTGGCCGGCCATGCGACTGACAAAGAAAAAGGCATCTCCTCGTTGAAGTTTTAAGGGATTAACCTGGCTCAGAGACTCCAATTGGATAACCGGCAGCCAGTCCACTTGGTAGCCCGCTTGCTCTAAGCGGACTAGCTGCTTTTTATTCAAGGAGCGTGATGCCGTCCACAGAAGTCTAGTCATTGCCGTCACCTTGACCTAACCATTTTCCTGCCCCTTGGTCCAAGAGATCTTGGTAAACCGCTTGGCCTAGGGCTAAGGCTTGGTCTAGGGGAGCTTCTAATTGGCTACGAACCAAGGCAAAGCCGTCCTGACGACCAATCATGGCTGTTAAATTAATTTCCTGGCCTTTAATTTGACCATAGGCTCCAACCGGATAATTGCAATCAGCCCCTAGCGCTTTGAGAACCACTCGTTCACAAGCCACTGCCTGGTGGGTTTCAGGGTCATCAACGGCTTGAAGGACTTCTCTAGTTTGCTGATCATCATTCAAACATTGGACTGCCAAGGCCCCTTGCCCTACTGCAGGAATCATTTCATCTAGGCTAAAAGCATGTGCCTGGAGTTCATAGTTGTTGAGGATATGGGCCTCACTATTGACTTCTTTTTGGTTAAAGCGCTGGGAGTCAAAAGGATAGTCAAGGAGCTGCAAGCGTTTTAGGCCCGCCGTAGCGAGGACCAGGGCCTGGAAGTCGCCGCGAGCAAGTTTATCCAAACGACTGTCAATATTCCCGCGAACATGGACAATCTCCAAATCTGGTCTTAGGGCATGCAGTTGGGCCAGGCGGCGTAAACTCCCTGTTCCTACCCTAGCGCCATTAGGCAAGTCGTGCCAGTCCATCCCCTTAGCAGTCAAGATCACATCTCCAGGGTCTTGGCGCTTAGGAATAGCGGCCAAAACTGTCCCTTGGGCTAATTCGCTAGGAACATCTTTTAAACTATGGACAATAAAATCGACCTTGCCTTGGGCTAGGGCCTGCTCAATCCAGCGGACAAAGACCCCCTTGCCCCCAATTTTAGAGAGGGGGGAGGACTTATCCTTGTCTCCCTTGGTGGATAATTTAACTAATTGAAATTCATCCTGCGGGTAAACTGCCTCCAAAGCCCTGACAACTTCTAAACTTTGTTGCATGGCTAGCCGGCTGCTTCGCGTTCCAATTCGATAAGTGGTCAAATCCGATTCTCCTTGTCTTTCAGATAAGATGCGATACTTTCTCCCAGGGCCTTAGCTCCTGCGGGTGACTGCCCTTGACTGGAAATGGCAATCAGGTAGCCCTCATGGTTAATGGTTTTCATATTAAAGAAATTCGATGCTCGCTTGTCCCCAGTCTGGTTGATCAATTGACCTGACCCAAGATCTTCGGCAATCGCCTGGTTGATCTCTGCTTGATCAGTGCAGGCAAAGATCATCTGATAACCCTGTAAATCCAGAGGGCCCTGGTAGGCTTGCTGCGACCAGATTAGCTTCCCTTTCCTGGCCCAGTCAGCAATCCGCTCAGTCACTCGAGGAGCCAAGACCGTAACCTGTGCCGCTTCCTTTATAAGTCCCTGTAATTTTCGCTCAGCGATCCTCCCACCGCCAATGATGAGAACTGACCAGTGACTGATATCTAACATGACTGGATACATAGCTAAGCTCCTTTATGACTCTTTTTGTTCTTGGACTATCTTATGAAAAAATATCGCGACTATTTTTATAGGGGACCTCACTGTAATGATCATAATGGTTTAAGGCCCGGGCCAAGCTAAAGAAATAGTCCGATAAACGATTAATATAAGGCAAAACTTGGGGATTATAATCCTGGCTTACCTGGCTAAATTGCACCAACTGCCGTTCTAGTGTGCGAGTTTGCGTTCTTAGCATATGACAGAAGCTAGCAGCCTGAGTGCCCCGAGGGAGGACAAACTTTTTAATGCTGGGGGTTGCTTCAGTATAATCATCAATCCAAGCTTCTAACTTGTCAGCCAGACCAGTTTTTACCTTATAGGGACGTTCTTGGTCTAGGGTAGCATAATCACTCCCGCAATCAAACAAATCTTGTTGGATAGCCAGGAGTTGCCTTTGAACTTGGTCATATTTGGGATCAACCAAAGCGGCCAGGTAGCCCACACTAGCATTTAACTGGTCAATCGCCCCATAAGTTCCTACTCGCTCAGAAGCCTTCGAAACACTATGTCCTCCGTACAGTCGGGTCATGCCCTGGTCACCGGTTCGTGTATAAATTGCCATCTTATTCTTCTCCTTCAATGATTCGGTCTAAGGCTTCCTTATCAATATGGTCAAGAACATGTTGGGCGAGTTCCTGAAATTGTTCTTCCATCACTGCTGCATAATTTTGGGGAAGCTGGCCCTTGAGTTTGACGCCTTTTTTCTCAGCTAGGGACTGTAGATAAGCATAGGTCCAGGCAGTATTGTCAAATAATCCATGTAAATTACTTGCAATTAAACGGCCCTCTTCTAAACAATAGCCCTCATTCCCAAAATAGCTTGTCCCGTTGCGTTTAACTACCCGGGCAAAGGAGGTGAACTGGTCCGGACTTTGGATGGTATAGGTCCGGACTTCATAGGCCGCTAAGGCGTAGCTCTCTTCCTTGCCAGCCCCATGTGGCGGATAAGTCGTTTGATATTGAGACTGGTAGACATCATGCGCCCCGGTTAAGGTCGACTGGTAGGGGAAAATACCCAGACCAGGATAGCTGTTACCGGCTTCATCGCTTAAAGTCTGACCCAAGAGAGTCTGGCCTGCCCCTATTGCAATCAAGTGACTGCCCTTTCCTACGGCTGCTTGAATGGCTGATGCCAGGCCCCGGTCTTTTAAATCTTTTAGGGCTCTGAGAGGATTGGCGGTTCCTGGAATAATGATTAAGTCCGGTTGCCCGACTTGCTTAGCCTGCTTAGCATAACGCAAAGAAACATCTTCGAACAATGATAAGCTATTCAAATCAGTGAAGTTAGCAATCCATTCCACAGCAATCACACAGACATCAAGGGCTTTAGAGGCGTCGTAGCTGGTCTGTTCCATATGTAAGTCGCAGGAATCTTCACTTTCAATCACATGGGGTAAGTAGGGAACCACCCCAATCACTTTTACCCCGGTCAAGGCTTCAATTTGTTCAATACCTGGATCAAGCAAGGAGACATCGCCCCGGAATTTATTAATAATAATTCCTTTAATCCGTTTGCCCTGGTCTTTTAATAAAGTGATAGTCCCGTAAATCGAAGCGAAGACTCCGCCTCGGTCAATATCAGCCACTAAAATAACCGGACTATCAGCAATCTCTGCCATGCCCATATTCACAATATCATGGTCATTGAGGTTGATTTCAGCAGGGCTCCCAGCCCCTTCTAAGACAATCAGGTCATTTTCCGAATCTAATTGGGTTATAACCTCTTTTAGCATGGGCTTTAATTGGGGTTTTAACTCGTGGTAATCACGCGCATTGAGATCTCCGTACACCTGCCCTTTAATAATAATCTGTGATTGGGCATCTTGGCTAGGCTTCATCAAAATGGGATTCATCAAGACGTCAGGTTCCCGACGGCAGGCATTGGCTTGCACCACCTGGGCCCGGGCCATTTCAGCCCCGGTCTTAGTAATATAAGAATTTAGGGCCATATTTTGCGATTTAAAGGGGAAAACCCGCAGTCCTTCATTAGTATAGATCCGGCCAATGGCTGCTGCCATAAGGCTCTTACCGACATCGGAAGCGGTCCCTTGAATCATTATATGTTTAGCCATAAAGTTAGGCCTCCTTTGACTTCCGGACGATCATGGTCGAAAAGTAAGAAATCTTCTCATCACCTTGCCAGTCGCTCAAGTCCCGGTAGACTGTCTCCGATTCCATGGTGGCTTGGCTAATAATTTGGGCCTGGTCACGGAGATTTTTTTCATCGAGGAGGGCTAGGATTTTCTTGAGATGACGTTTAATTTTCATAATGACGATGGTGTCAGCATTTTTTAGATTCAACCGAATCAGGTCAGTAGATGCTGTCGCTGGTAGTACAGTAAAACTTTCTTCATCAATCACCAGAGGGACTTGCAAAGCTGCCGCCATCGCTTGGTAAGAAGTTATCCCTGCCACCAACTCCACACTATAATCCTGGCACAAGCGTTCTTCCAGATAGGTAAAGGTGGAATAAGTTGAAGGATCTCCCAGGGTTAAGAAGGCAATGGACTTGCCTTGGTCAAGGTCCTGGGCCATGGCTAGGGCTACTTGATCCCATTGCTTGGTCTTTACTGCCCTATCCTTAGTCATAGGAAAATGATAGGTTTTTACCGGGGTATGGCTAGGGATATAAGGCTCTGCAATGGAAAAGGCCAAGCTGGCTTGACCTTTTTTCCCGGTAGGAACATAGATAATATCAACGGCCTTAAGCTTTTCAATGGCTTTTAGGGTCAAATAGCCCTTATCCCCTGGCCCAACGCCGATTCCATATAATTTAGCCGGCATGGTCCTCCTCCATCAATTCACCTAAATGCTTAAGGTAAAGTTGACGAATGGCTGGGTCTTCTCCTAAACCCTCCAAGTGGATCATGACATGGAAGCCATAATTTTCAAATTGGGTTTGCCAGGAATCGGGATCCTCCGAAGCCATATCATTATGGGCATGGTCACCAGCCACCAGCATGAGGGGGCGCAGGTGGACGGTTTTAATACCCTTTTGCCGTAAATCCTTGATAAAGTCTTCCTCCAATTCGGGATAACTTTCCACACAGCGTACATAAGCCGGTTTATCGGCTAGCATATAATCTAGGGTCACATAGCTAGTAAATTGCGGTGCTTGGGTTCCATGGGCCATATAAACCATAACTTCATCTTGGGCTAGACTTTGGATGTCTTGGTCCAAAACTGAAAGTAGGTCTTGGTAGTCCTCATAGATATCTAAGAGCGGACGGGCAATCTTCACTTGGAAGTCTTGGTCTGCTGTTTCTCTTCGGGCTTGGTAAATTTTGTCGACCTCACTCCCATTAATCACATGGAGGGGTTGGATATAGACCCTTTGGTAGCCCTCAGCTTTTAAGGATTGTAAGGCTTCTAGGGGGGAGAGCCGAGTCAATCCTTCATGTTCCTGGATGCGTTTGCGCACAATGTTTGACGTGTAGGCCTGGTAAATGGGCCAGTTGGGATAGGCAGACTTAAGCTCTTGATAAATGGTTTCGATGGTTAATTCACGGGTCTTTTTAAAAGTGGTCCCGAAACTTGCTAGTAAAATGGCACTTTTCATATTGAACTCCTTTATTGCTTACTAAAATGATGGATAAAATCATCAACACTGCCGTGGAAATGTAGGGTTTCCGCCGCCAGCTTCTCTTGCCAAGGATCAAGTAGGTCTTGGCTAATCATAATATCAGCCTGCTTGAGAGCATTTTTTGCTAGCTCTAGGCGACTACTTTCAGCAGCTGGATCAGGATAAAAGATTAAATCGGCTCCTAAATCCTCTAAAGCCAGGCAATCAGTTAGAGGCGTCTGTGCCGAAATCGCAATCTGGTGGCCAAAGAGCGGGGCTTGACTAAAGAAGTCAAGCTTTTGCTGGTCAGTCACTACCTCGCCGAGGACAAAGAGGGCGGGCGCTTTGACCCGAGCCGCTTGACAGTCATCAATCATATGGCCCAGGTCAGAGACCAAGTAGCGTTCTTGGGCCCTTCCTGCCCACTCGATGGCTGCCATAGGCGTTTTTTCATTCAGGCCAGCTCCTATAAGGCCACTAACAATGGCTCCTAGAGCCTTTACCGCCATTAGAAAGACTGCCGTTCCCCCGCTATTGACAATGGCCTGATAATCTAAGTCGGTTCGACCCGATCGGCTCTGACCGGTATAAATGTGTAGGGAACTTGACTTATCCCGGTAAGTAGCTGGAATACCGGCATAGGCTAAGCCGGCGATGGCTGAAGTAATCCCGGGAATGACTGCGAAATCCACGCCCGCTTCTGACAGGGCCATGGCTTCTTCCCCACCCCGGCCAAAGAGGTAGGGATCACCACTCTTCAATCGGACTATGACTTGATATTCCTGGCTGGCTTGGATAAGTTGCTGGGTAATCTCTTCCTGAGAATGAGAGTGCTTACCAGGCTTTTTGCCAACATTCACCAAGAGGCAGGAACTTGGGGCGACTTGCAGTAGATTTTGATTAATGAGACGGTCATAAAAGATAATATCAGCCTTTTGCAGGCAATCATAGGCCGCTAAGCTGAGATTGCCTAGCCGGCCTAAGCCGGCACCTACTAAATAAACTTTACCGCTAGTCATCACGATTCTCCTTACTTGGGCTATCGCTTGAGGAGGATTGCCCTTGGCTTAATAATTGACGGCTTAGGGATAGAACCTCATCGATGTCATGAGTCATTTCAGGATAAGCCACATCGGGTCGGGTAATTTCAATCACATCCATGCCCCGGTCTAAGGCAGCCGAAACCTTCTCATCCATCCCACCGGCCTGGCCACTTTCCTTGGTAATCATGATCTGGGCATTGACCTTTTTATAGAGCTCCGCATTTAAAGCCTTAGAATAAGGCGGTTTAATGGCGTGGATTTGCCCCGCTGATAGCCCAGCTGCTTCACAGTGTTTGACCACGGAAGCAACAGGAAGGACACGCACAACTAAGCGCTCAGGCCCTAAGATTTGGGCAAAATCACCTACCGTCTTCGACCCAGTCGCTAGATAGATATGGTCCTCAATACCATGGCCTTTTTCTTGCCACAATCTTTCGGCACTTTGACAAGCTTGGGCTAAAGAAGTCACTTGCTGAATACGAGGATCTGCTTTAGACAAGGGACGTTCGAAACGTAAGTAAGGAATTCCTACCGCCTGAGCAGCAGCAATGGCATTCTTGGACACCAAATCAGCAAAGGGATGGGTAGCGTCAACCACCAGGTCAATGGCATGGTCTTTGAGGTAAGTCTCCATTCCGTCTTGGTCCATCCGACTTTGAATCACTCGGTCCTTAAATTTTTTTGAATAAATCTTGCCATAATTAGTCGCCACTGAAAGGGTCACCTCACAACCCCCTTCAAGTAGGGTCTCCATTATTTTTATGCTATCTGAAGTCCCACCAAATAGAAGTATCATCAGCTCATCCTTTCTTGTTCAGCTTGTCTTAAATCCCATACTTATCTTCATAACCGCGGGGGGTATACATCCAATTTTTGTAAACCTTGGTAAAACGGTTGCCCACAATCACCGTTGTCGTCATATCGACCACTTCCTCATCGAGCTCGTCGATGGTCGTAATAATGGTTTCTTCCTCTTTACGGCCTACATCCTTAACGATGCCAACGACAATATCGCCACCCTTATAGGATTTAATAATCTCTAGAGCCTTAGCTAAATGTTTGGGCCGGCCTTTAGAACGTGGATTGTACAAGCAAATCACAAAATCCCCTTGGGCTGCAGCATGGAGACGTTTCTCAATCATGGCCCATGGTGTCATCAAGTCACTCAGGCTAATAAAGCAAAAGTCATTCATTAGCGGGGCACCAAGGTTAGCTGCTCCGGCAATCCCGGCACTGAGCCCTGGGATAACCTTGACTGGGATATCTTCTTCTTGACTGGCTAACAACTCAAAAATTAAGCCAGCCATGGCGTAGATGCCTGAGTCCCCACTGCAGACCACCGCAATATCTTTACCAGTGTCTTTAGCTAATTCAATAGCTTTTTGACAGCGGTCAATTTCACCTTTCATGCCGGTAGAATAAACTTCCTTGCCGCCAATCAAGTCTTCAATTAAGGCAATATAGGTCTTATAACCGACAATAATTTCCACCTGGTCAAGGACTTCAAGACATTCCTTGGTCATTAAGTCCTTGTCACCTGGTCCCAATCCAACAATATATAACATCTTTCATTACTCCTCTTCTTGATAATATGCCAGAGTAAAAGTTACCCCATTATGGGCATAGCGCCCACTGACCACATGGCCCTTGGATTCCAAATGGGCAGCAGTCTGTGAGACCGAACTCACTCCGACCGTCTTTTTGACAAAATCAGAGCCTGGGTAATAACTTTCAAAAGCCAGTAAGTCTTCCTTGGAAAACGTTTTAAAATTAAAGTAGTGGTCTTTAGCCAGTTGTAAAATGGCCTCTTCTTCTGCTTTTAGATCAATAGACACCACGGTTTTAATACTTTCCCAGCGCAAATTTTCCCCTTGGAGGAATTTTTCTAATTCTTCTAAGAGTAAGGGATAAGGGGTATTTTTTTGCAACCGATTCCTAAAATGTAGCGCCGGGGAATCATTTCTACCAGAGGCAGATCCTTGGGAAGGCTAAGATAATTTTGTTGACGATTAGTCACCAGCACCAGCCCTTGGTAAGCTGCCCAAGTAGTGGGGTCAAGTGAGCTAGTTTTTGCTGCTGGCTCCGAGCAATTCCCTTTGGCCAGGGTCTGATAACCCGGAGGCGAGGTAAAATTGAATACCGTCCCATTTAAGTAGAGAATGGGCGCTCCTTCGGCAATTAGCAAGTTAAAGCGCCGAGTTTGTTTCTTAAAATCACTATAGACGGCCCCATAGCTAAAGGCCAAGTCATCAATTCCTAGCCGGCCTTGGCTATCGGTTGCTGTGGTTATCACCGCTTGACTAGGAAGTTCCTTAGCCAGTAAACGAGCATAGTGGTTGGCCCGACCAAAGTGCCCCGCCAAGAGACTAATCACGTGTTGGCCCCCTTCATCTAGGACCAGTACGGCCGGATCAGTCATCTTATCTTCAATCACTGGTGCTAAGGCTCGGACCACAACCCCAGTCGCCATAATAGCAATCACCAGGTCTGCTGATTGAAAAGCTTCCTGGAGGGCCAGAACTGCCCGCCCTTGGCTTTGCTTGCATTCATGATAGCGGGGATCTAGGGGAGCTTGGTCAGTCATCCTCACATAAAGCCTGGCCTGGGGAAAGCAATTAGCTTTAATCTTTCGTCCCAAATCTCTGGCCTTTTGGGTAATGGTAATAATAGCCACCCGCTTATTTTCTTCCCCACGCTGCATCCGTTCTAAAAAGCGGGGATCAACCTTAGTTTCTAAAGCCATGGCTAAAGTCCGTATCGTAGAGCTTGGAATAATAGAATTCTTCCCCTAAGAAGTTCCCCACTAAAATCAAAGCCGTGAGCTTAATCCCAGCGGCTTGGGTCTTTTCAGCAATATCTGCTAGGGTACCCACTACTTGTTTTTCTTGGGGCCAGGTAGCCTTATAAATCACTACAGCTGGGGTGTCTTTGGAATAACCACCTGCCAACAATTCTTCCACAACGCCCTGTATATTTTGGACTGAGAGGAAGATAGCCATGGAAGTTTGGTGACTGGCTAAGGACCGTAAATTTTCTTTTTCAGGAACGGGTGTCCGCCCTGCCATCCGAGTAATAATCAGGCTTTGACTGACTTCGGGGACAGTATATTCGGTACCGATCGCCGCCGCTGCCCCTAAGAAGGAAGAAACTCCGGGAATAACGGCAAAGTCAATTCCCCGTTGCTTTAATTCTTCGATTTGCTCCCGGATTGAACCATATAGGGAAGCATCGCCCGTATGTAGACGGACCACTTCTTGGTCTTGATCAATGGCTTCCTCAATCAGGGCTAGGATTTCATTGAGGTCTAACTTGGCACTGTCATAGGTTTCTGCCCCGCTCTTACAATAGTCGAGCAGGTCCTTGTTGATGAGTGAGCCGGCATAAATGACCCGGTCGGCCTCAGCCAATGCCTTATAGCCCTTTAGGGTAATGAGCTCCACATCGCCGGGGCCCGCTCCCACAAAAGTTACTTTAGCCATAATTTAACAACCTTTCTCTTTCAATCGTTCTTATTTACTTCTTACAGGAGATAATCGTGGTCGGGTTAAAGGGCTTAAAATAGTGCCCTGGCCCCATGGTTTTCCGGGTGGCTGCTTGTAGGGTTTGCACCTCAAGGTCTTGCCAGGATCCCGCTTCAAGGTAAGTAATAGCCTTATGGGCATTTTCCATCAGGATAAAGGTCAATACCAAACGCCCCCCCGGATTCAAGAGCTCATAGGCCCAATCAATAATTTCGAGTAACTTGCCTCCACTGCCTCCAATAAAAATCGCATCAAAGTGGCCCAAATCTTCCGTCATAGGCGCTTCCCCTAAAAAGACTTGATAATTTTTTAGGCCAAAGTGAGCCCGGTTTTCTTTGATTAAATCTACTGCCGCTTCTTTATGTTCGATGGCATAAACGTCTAAATCAGGATATTCTTGGGCGGCTTGTAGGGAAATACTCCCGGTCCCCGCGCCAATATCCAAAAAACGTCGGGCTTGGTGTAATTCTAAGAGGTCTAAAGCAACCGCCCGGATGGGAGCCTTAGTCATAGGAACTTTTCCCCGGATAAAACAACTATCTTTCATTTAAAATCACCACCACATTCATCGCATAGTCACGGTCTTCTACTTGGCTCAAAGGCCGTTTCTCGATCCGCTCATTATCATAAGATAGGTTCTCACCAATAACCATCTGGCAACCAGCAAGTTCTTCCCCTTCACTCCCCTTTAAGAGGGCTTGGGCAATTTGATAAGGCCCCCACTTGTCATCGGTCACCATGGCGACCTTAGGGAATTGACTGATCCAATCGATGTTGGGCTCCCGTCCATGACTCGAAGTTAAGTAGACATCATTCATGGCCATCCCTGTTCGGGAAAAAATATACTGAAGAGAAGAAATGCCAGGATGGATACGGATGGCTTGCTGGGGTAAATTACGGTAAAGGTAGTTACCAACCCCATAAAGCATGGGGTCCCCCGAAGCGAGCACTGCTACATCTTCCCTCTTAGCCAGGTGGTCCTTTAAGCAGGCTAAAAGTTCTCCCAGCTTACCTAGTCGATGGGGCTGCCCCTTAATATAGTTAGCTAAGGAATCTAATTGCCGCTGGCTTCCGTAAATATGGGGCAGCTGAGCTAATAAGTCAACAGCATGGTTGACCAGATAGTCAGTCTGCCCTGGGCCAATACCAATCACATGAATCATCCCCAAATCACCTCCAATTCCTTCAATGGTTTAGTCATCACGGTCACATCATGGTCACTCAGGAAAGTAATAGCCTCCACATGGATATCTGGGGCCCGGAACTTAAAGAGTTTTAAGACCCTGTCCTTAATTTTATCCACAATGACTTGGTAAACTTGACCATACCCTGCTGCTAAGATGAGTTCAGCTTGGGCTTCGGTGGTAATGGCCTCGTTGACTTCCTGCAATAAGTCTAGAGGAGCCCCCAGAAGGGCCAAGTTGGCCAGCATGATTTCGTTTCTGGCATCGGCATCTTTGGAATGGGTGGAAAAAATTCCTCCTGCAATTTTAATAAACTTGCCCAAGTGGCCCACCAGTAAGATATCGGTAAAACCGATCCGCATGGCTTCTAATAAGACATAGCCCACAAAATTACTCATCTGCACAATATAATCAGGGTTCAAGTGGGTATGTTCAGCGATAAAGTCATTGCCATAATTTCCCGGTGTTAAAATTAACTTATCTAACCCTAGCGCTTTCTTTTGTTGCATTTCTAGGGTGATCGATTCTTTCCAGGTATCTTCCGACATTGGCCGAACGATTCCTGAAGTACCTAGGATGGATATCCCACCCAGAATACCAAGTTGAGGGTTTTGAGTAGCCTTAGCGGTTTCCTCCCCTCCCGGTACCGAAATAACAATGTCCACCCCTTGGTCTGGTCCCAAGAGTTGGCGGGCAGCTTCCTGAATCATTTTTCTAGGTGTGGGGTTAATGGCAGCATTGCCGGGCTCAATTTTTAAGCCTGGTTTGGTCACCCGCCCCACTCCTTGACCACCATCCAGGGTGATCTGACTATCCTGGCGACGGGTCACGGTGGCATAGATATCCAAGCCATCGGTGGCATCAGCGTCATCGCCTCCATCTTTGACCACCGAACAAGAAGCTTGGTCTAAACTGAGCTGGCAGTGGTCGATTTCTAAGACTAAGTCCACCCCTGCTGGCGTCATTAACTGAACTTGGTGAACCGGTTTTTGAGTCAGTATCATTTCCACAGCAGCCATAGTCGCTGCAGTGGCGCAGGTACCGGTGGTATAGCCCATCCGGAGGCGCTTGCCGTTATAAGATAAATAACCTGTTTCTTTCATCCCGATTCAGCTCCCTTCCCCTGTCTTCTAACTAATTTGGTCAACTTAATTTTGATAGATGGTATCTTTAATATCATATTGGATGGCATTAATAATGGCAGCAGCAACATTGGACCCGCCTTTACGGCCTAGAGCAGCAATGCTAGGAATGGGATAATCGTGGAGGGCTTGCTTGGACTCAGCTGCCCCCACGAAACCTACCGGCACACCCACAACCGCTTCGGCTTGTAAACGTCCTGCATCAATCATCTCTAGGATTTTATAAATGGCAGTCGGCGCATTGCCCACAACAAAGACTTTGGGTCCTTCGAGCTGAGCCGCTAATTCAATGGCTGCCATAGACCGGGTAATCCCCTTGTCTTCAGCAATTTGATAGGCTCTGGGGTCGCGGATAAAGCAATGGGTTTCTGTGCCTAGCTCCTTTAAAATTCGCTTATTAATTCCCGATTGGGCCATAGTGGTATCAGTAATCAAGTGGCCTCCAGAGCGAATCACTTCTTGGACCACCTGAGCGCCTTGGCGGTCAAAGACCAGGTTGCGTAAATAATCAAAATCCGCTGAAGTATGAATTGCCCGCTTAATAATACGCTCCTCTAGGTCATTTTGAAATTGGAAGTCAGGAAAGTCCCGTTTGATTTCCGCGTCAATAATTTCAAATGAGCGGTCAGTGATGCGTTCCGGTTTTTTATATAAGCCATCTCTAGTCCTCCTTAATCCATGAAATCATTTGGTCAATGACTTTAGGGTCTTGGTAAAAGTGTACATGTTGGTAAGCAGCATAGGTCTTATTCTTTTGAAAGCCCCCCTGCCACTCCTTAACCCGTTTACCATCGCGGTCCTTGTATAAGTTTCCAATCGTCCTTTCTGGACTGGTAAAGGTGGAATAATGAAATTCATGCCCCCTGACCTCATCACCGGCTTGGCCGTAAAAAGAATCGCTAGTAAGAGTCATGGTACAGTAGCCGAAGCGGCGTAGGCGGTCTGTCATTTGACTCTGCCCCTCAAAGATCCCCACCATGGGATAGTCTTTATCCTCCTTAGAAAAACTACTTCCTAAGTACATGAGACCCCCACATTCGGCAAGTATGGCCTTACCGGCCTTGTGGGCCTCTAAGAGGGCAGTACGCATGGCTTGGTTCTCAGATAAAGTATCAGCATAGAGTTCAGGAAAGCCCCCGCCAATATAGTAGAGGTCAGCCTCGGGCAAGTCTTGGTCATGGAGGGGACTAAAGGCTTGGAGCTGGCCCCCGCGTTTTTCTAATAAGGATAAGTTATCAGGATAGTAAAAGGAAAAGGCCTCGTCATAGGCATAGGCCACCTTAAAAGGAGACTCCTGGTCAGCCTTTTCATAGGGGGCCAGACTAGGACCAATAGCTGCTTGGTCGGTTTTGAGTCTATCTGGATCTAATTGAGACAAGTTTAAGATAGCATCAATCGCAATACTTTTCTCCATGGCTTGGGCTACTTGACTGACTTGGTCAACTAAATGATTATTCGCTTCTTCCAGGGCCAGGCCTAAGTGGCGGGAAGGCAAGGAGAAAGCTTCATTACGACCCAGGTAGCCTAGAACCGGCGCCTGGTTATAACGTTCAATGGCGTTTTTGATTAATTGATAATGGCTTTCTGAGGCCACTCGATTGACTAGGACACCGATAATATTGAGGTCAGGAATCAGGCTGAGATAACCCTTGACCATGGCGGCTGCAGAAGTCGACATGGCCCGCCCATCAATCACTAAGAGGATGGGAATATCCAGGGCCTTAGCAATGCCTGCGCTAGAGGCCTTGAGAGCGTCAGAACCAAAACCATCAAAGAGGCCCATAACTCCTTCCACCACGGCAATATCACTACCCTCAAGGTGGCGGGTATAGAGGGCTTTTAAGACCTGGTCATCAGGGACTAAGAATTGATCCAAATTAATCGAAGGACGTTGGCTAATCTTTTGGTGGAAACGCGTATCAATATAGTCTGGCCCCACCTTATAGGGTTGGACTATCAATCCACGCTTGATCAATGCTTGAATGAGCCCCAGCGTTAAGGTCGTCTTTCCTACATTACTGGTCGCTCCGGCAATCATTAGGGCTTTCATTTTTTATTCTCCCTTTCTATTTTTAAAAAGGCCTGGGCAATAGCGGCTAGTCCGGCAATTTCTTCATCATAGTCAGGATAGCCATCAATTTTCACCCGAGCAGCTAGTAAATGACCACCGCTTTTTTCAATGATTTCCGCAAAATCATCGACGGCCTTAGCGTAAATGGGATAGTCCCGGTCTCCAGAACCAAATACTGCCAGGGCCTGCTTTAATTTAGGGTTGGCTTGGATAAAATCGGGCAAGTCTTCGTAGAGATCTAGTAACTCTTCGGGAATCTCGGCATGGTTGCCGTAGGTATAGGAACCAATAGCTAAACCATCAGCTTCTAACAAGGTCTCATAGTCATAGGCATCGGCCCCGACTAATTGGTGGCTTAAGCCCAGGTCTTCCAAGAAGGAGGCCAGAATAAAGGCAGCAGCTTCGGTATTGCCTCGCAAGCTACTATAAACAATGCATATCTTCATCACCAAGTCCTCCTAACAGAAAAAAACGATTATTAAACAAATCAGGGTTTGCTCAATAATCGTTTTTGAATCTTTTATCACACGCAAAAATGACAGCCCTTTTTCGTCTTATTTATCAAACCCTGAGACATAAATAAAACTTCCTTTTATTACTGGCATTCTGACTGATACCTTAACGTAAACACAGTAGCATAGGGACTGCGTCGGACTCGCACCGACTTCCCCAGTAATAAAAGGGAGGACTTAGATATTATTTAATTACTTTGAATGGAAGCCAATCGAAAATCAACTTCTGGACCAATCGGGCGGTAGATAACGCCTTGAACCCGGTCACTCCTGAGGTGCCATTCATTTTTTTGGTAGAGCGGCACCACAACCGCTTGATCTTTAATTAGTTCTTCAATTTTCAAGGCCACTTGGTAGGGCCGGTCTCGATCTTGATTATAAGGGAAAGCAAGGTCAGTGATCAACCGATCCAACTCAGGATTTTGATATCGCCCGCGGTTAAAGGAATTGTCACTTTTCAAATTTTGATAATAGGCCAGAGGGTCATCATAGTCTGCCCCCCAAGCTGTTAAAGCAAAATCAAAGTCTTGCCGGTTCATACGGTCAATCCGATTTTTCTTGGGCACATTTTGCAAGTCAATGCTTAGGCCATCAAGGGCTTGCTCAAGAGTCTCCTTAAGATATTCAGACAATTTACGGCTATTCTCATCATCATTAGCTAAGAGGGTAAGGGTTAAGGTCTGCTTGTGATTAGCCGCCTTGTAGCGGTCAAAGGCCTCATGGGCTTGGTCTAAGTCGTACCAAGTATCCATTGCAGGACTATCAGTGATATCTTCTCCCGTAACCGGGTCAACCACTAGCTGACTGGGGACAAAGCTGGTTAGCGCACGCGCTCCCCCACCAATAAGTTCTTCAACGGCTCGGCTATCTATAGCATAAGCGATTGCCCGCCGCAAGTCGACTTGAGATAAGTCGGGGCTTTGATGGTTAAACTCCAGATAGTCGGTCCAGGCCTTGACTTGTAAATCGCCTTCCCCCTTGGCTTGATAATTTTTAGCTATTTGGCCATGAAGAGGCATTTGATCTAATTGTCCCGATTCAAATAAATTTACTCCCGTATTTTCCTCCTTAATAACCTGGACTTTGACCCCGTCAATAGCAAGATCTTGACGGTTATATTGGTCATTCTTTTGTAAATCCCAATGGTCTTGGCCGGCCTGCCAGTTTTTGATGACAAAGGGGCCATTGCCTAAGACATGGTCACTATCTTGACCATACTGATCCCCCTGGGCGGTGACATAGTCCTCATTAACTGGATAAAAAGGAGTAAAGGCCAATAGCTTGGTAAAATTCGGGTTAGGATAGTCCAGTTGGATTTGTAATTGATAGTCACCCAGGGCCTCAACCCCAAGTTGGTCGAGGGGAGCTTGACCGGACTGAATGGCTTTCGCCCCTTTAATTCCCTCAGCTAAATTAGCATAGGGTGCCGCTGTCTCAGGATTAACTAAGCGTCTAAAGCTATACACGAAGTCATGGGCAGTGACTGGCTGGCCATTTACCCACTTAGCATCCTGACGTAAGTTAATTGTATAGGTTAAGCCATCTGCTGAGATTTCAGGGAAGTCCTGGGCTAAATTAGCTTGTAAATCATTATTCTCATCTTGCCAATAGAGGCCATCGAAGACCTGACTACAGTAGGTCAGGCTGGTAATATCATTAGCCTTTTGATTATCCATGGTCGTTAAGGGGTACTTAGAAGGAAAATGAACCCACTCTTCTGGCAAGCTCACTTCCTGATCCTTGTCAGTACTTGACAGGTTATCAGCTTGGCAAGCAATTAAAAAGAGACATAGTAAGCTAGTCAATAGTGCTTTCAATAAGCTTCGCATGCTAATGACACTCCTCTATTTTGTCTTTCTTTTCATAAATGGGTTAAAGAATTTAGCAGGAAGACTAAGATATACCACTTCAGCCAAGGCCAGGTTAACCACGCTAGCAATTAATAAGGTCAGCAATAATCCACCCGTTACCATGGCTAAAATCGCTTGCCAACCGAGTAGTGGAATGAGGGCTAATTGGGCCAGTAAAACATTAAAGACTAAGGCAACCGCATCACTGAACAGAATTTTTCCTATGGACTTACCAGCTTTTCCCCGTAGATAGCCATAGACTGAACAGGTAAGACCCATCATTATTCCAATAATAATATGGGCAGGTAAGGTCAGCGGGAAGCCTGATAAGAGAGCGGTCAAGCCGTGAGAAAGAAGCCCCAGCAAGAAACCATAGCCTGGTCCTAGAATAATCGCCCCTAAAAAGGCAGGAAAAGAGTCTAAGGCAATACTGCCTAGAAAGTGAACATTGGCTCCAATAGTTGCAATAGCTAAAAGTAAGGCAGTTAAAATATTGGCATGTAAATTTTTCATAAGTAATCCTCATTTCATTTTTGTTTTTTTCGCTGGACGAATCCAGCTTATCCCAGAGCATGGCTTAGCGGCTATCAGCTACTAATGAGCATCATTAACATCGACAAAGCCATGGCTAGACTGGCACTGGTATACAATAAGGCGATGCTGGCTTTCACTTGCTGGGGGCCAATTTTCTTTTGAGTGTCCCCAATGGTCGGTTTTTCAATGGGCTGGCCATGGTAGACATGGGTTCCGCCCAGTTGAACACCTAAGGCACCGGCCGCTGCTGCTTCTGGATAACCTGCATTGGGGCTGCGGTGGGCGCGGCCATCCCGGAAACTGATCTTCCAAGCACTAGCCATATCTAAGCCCAAAAGGCCACTAGCTAAAACAATCAAAAGGCAAGTAAGCCGGGCTGGAATATAATTTGCTAAGTCATCCAACTTAGCCGCAAAATAACCAAAATACTGATAACGGTCATCCAAGTAGGCAATCATCGAATCTAAAGTATTGATCCCCTTATAGATGAGCCCACCCACCGGGCCAAATAAGATCACGTAAAATAAGGGGGCCACAAAGCCATCACTTAAGTTCTCAGCAACAGTCTCAATGACGGCTTGGTAAACTTCTTCCTCACTGAGCTGACTAGTTTCTCTCCCAACAATCCGACTCAGTTGTTGACGTCCCGCCTGTAGTCCACCTTTCTTCATCGCCTCTAAGACTCCATTTGCTTCATCAGCTAGTCCCTTGACGGCAAAACAGGTATAGGTGAGATAGATCCATACAAGCGCATAGAGAATGGGCGACAAGCGCTTAGCTCCATAGAGTATGAGGGAGCTAACCAGCAAAATGATAATTAAGAGCAAGAAGACTAAGACCCCACCTAAAAAAGTTTGGGTCATCGGCTTTTTCTTGTCGAACTGGCTAACTCTCTCATAACCACGAATAAAGCGGCCATAGAATTTAACCGGGTGAGGCCAGTTTGGGGGATCAGCTAGCCATAGATCTATCAGGAAGGCCAGCAAACGATAAATAGCAAGCATCCTTTACCTCTCTTTCTTTATTTCACTCATAAAATATCTGCCAAGGCTTGAAGCAAAGCCTGGTTTTCTTCCTTAGTTCGAACAGCCAGGCGGTAGTAGCCAGGTCCCAAACCCTTGAAGTCAGCTGTCTGTCGCAAAACAATGCCCTTTTCCAGTAAGTTTTGGGCCAAGTCTTTAGGCCCCTGGATTAAAAAGAAGTTAGCTGCGCTAGGAAAGATTTTCAAACTGGTATAATTCTCCAATCCTGCCTGCAAGTCTTTTTTAGCTGCAGCTAAATAATTCAAAGAGTCTTGACGGTAAGCGGATAAGTCAGACATTTTCCGACCACAGGCTTCCGCTAAGGCATTGACTGACCAGGTCAGTTGGGCCCCCTCTAAGTCATGCAAGAGGGACTGGTTACTGGTCATGGCCACGCCTAAACGCAGGCCAGGCATAGCGTAAAACTTGGTCAAAGAGCGGATAATCACCAAATTTTCTTCCTTTTCTACTCGTCCCAGCAGGGAATAGTCAGCCTGGTCAGGAAGAAAATCAATAAAGGATTCATCCACCAATAAAAATCCTCCGCGGTCGCTGACGCCACTTAATAACTCACTTAATAAGTTGGGGTTATACAAGGTCCCAGTGGGATTATTAGGCTGGCAGAGCCAGACTGAGAAGGCCATGCCCTGGTCTAGCTCTCGGTCCCGATGGTCATCGAGCCAGGACCAGAAAGTTTCTAAGCTAAAGGTAAAATCATTTTCTGCCTGAGTCAGATGGGACCAATGGGGGCGCTGGTACTTCTTAGCACTAGCTGAGTACTCATTAAAGCAAGGTTCAATGGTCACCATGGGATACGGCAAGGCAAAGGCCAAAAGGTCAATCAATTCTGCGGCCCCATTGCCCACCAGTAAGTGGTCATAGGACATTTGATAGTAGTCCGCCAAGGTTTGGCGTAAATCCCGATAGCTGTAATCCGGATAACGGTCCAGCTGGTCCAAATGGGAAACAATGACTTCCTTAAAGGCTTGGGGTAAGCCGAGGGGGTTAATATTTGCGGAAAAGTCCAAGGCCTGAGTCATATCCATGCCCATTTCCTGACTAAGTTCCTTTAAATTTCCACCATGTTTTGGCATTTTTCATCCCCCTCTTCAATAGCCTCGATTAGCCGGTTCAAAAATAAAGTTTGGTCAATCGCATAGCGATAAATCTTTCCCTGGGTAAAGTGACAATCAAAATATTTCACATCCAAATTTAAGAGTCGGCTGACCAATAAGCGCAACCAACCATGGTGCCCCAGTAAAAAATAGCTTCCCCCATCACTAGCAGAGCTAAAGACTCTAAATAAGGCCTTCAAGACCCGATCTCTAAAGGCAAAATAGCTTTCTGCCTCAGCTGGAGTAGTAAGAAAGGGTTGGTCAATATATTCCCACCAGGTCTTTGGATCCATGGCTTCGATTTCTTGGGCCGTTTTCCCTTCCCAGACACCCAAATCACGTTCATTCAAATCAGCTTCCCGAGTCCAGGGAAAGGCCTGGAAATCATTTTCAGTTTTTAAGCTGTCTGCAATAATCTGGGCAGTTTCTTGGGTACGCTGCATCCTAGAGGTTACTAAACGGTCAATTCTTTTTCCGCTTAGTGTCTGCCCCAAGGTCTGGGCTTGTCTCTGTCCCAAGGGGGTCAAATGCGGGTCCAGTCTGCCATAAAATTGCCCATCAACATTGCGAACACTTTGGCCGTGCCGAGCTAAATAAAGATCCATCAAATCCCTCCTAAGGCCAGTAAGCCTAAAAGAAAAGTGACCTCACTCAATGGCCCCATACAGCCCACCGTGTCTCCACTCATACCGCCTAAAAGCTGGTAGATATAGCGTCGGTAAAGGAGAACAACTACCGTAGTCATCCCATAAGCCAAGAGGCCTTTAAAGCCTAGGATGAAAAACAAGATCAAAAGCGTCAATACCTGGCCCAGTAAGATCCCCCATTTGGGAGTCCCTACCATCATTTTTCCCATACCATTGGGGTTGTAGCCAGAATAAACCAGCTGCCAATGACCTAGGGCAAGCATGGCTCGGGAAATCAGTCCCAGACTAATAATTACTCCCATTTGAGAGCCTAATCCAGAAAGACCATTCAGGACCTCACTACCAAGCACGTAGTATAACAAATAATAAAAGATCAAGGCAATGCCACCAAAGGCCCCCAAGCGTGAATCCTTCATAATCCGTAACATATCCTCTTTTTTACGCGCTGAGAAGATCCCATCACAAGTATCAGCCAAGGCGTCCATATGAAAGCCACCGGTGATTACCGTCTCAAAAATAAGGAC
The DNA here is from genome assembly GCF_000193205.1 of Aerococcus sp. Group 1. Classification (NCBI taxonomy): domain Bacteria; kingdom Bacillati; phylum Bacillota; class Bacilli; order Lactobacillales; family Aerococcaceae; genus Aerococcus; species Aerococcus sp. Group 1. The sequence continues at coordinate 1,759,269 of NC_015278.1, forward strand.
TAGTAACCAAACGACATGGATCGGTAACACATAAGCCAGGAGAGCATAAATGAAAGCCAATAGACTAAAGAGCAAGGCCCCAAAAAGCGGCAGCAGATAGATCCCCTGACGGTAGCGCTCTAGCGGATGGTCGACGGCAATAGGAATAGGAATCCGGGTAAAGAATTGAAAATAAATGATTAAAACTTTAATCATGGCTTCACCTGTTTTTTAGTCCCATAATGGCTAAGTAGACCTCATCACTAGCAGCAGCCAGTTGCTGGTTGACTTGTCCGTAAAAATCAACAAATAAGCGGCCCAGCTGGCTAGGCGGGGTCACGCCCCAACCGGTTTCATTGGTCACCAGCCATAAACTGGCGGAAGTCTCTTGAGCCGCTAGAAGCAGATCAGCAACTTCTTGCTGGAAATAGTCAGAAATGGCTCTAATCTCTTCGGCTTTAAGATTAGCGATCTTCTGGTCAAAAGCTTCCGCTGCAGTACCCTGCTTTTCTAAATAAGCAAAGAAAAGGTTGGTTAACCACAAGGTCACACAATCGAGTAGGTAACCATCATAAGACTGGCTAGCTATCCATCCAGGCAAGTCTTTAAAACGTTCGACTGTATCAAAGCGTTCCGACCGCTTGGCTTGGTGGGCCAGGATACGTCGCTGCATCTCCTGATCGGTATGTTGGTTAGCCTGGGTGGCGATATAGCAAAGACGCTTAGCGGAAGAAGCCAAGGCCATCTCTTCGGCCAATTGGGTTTTACCGCTCTTGGCCGCTCCAGATATTAGAATAATTTTCCCCATCTTAAACCATCTCTCCCAGGTCATAAACTTCATCAAAATGCTCTTTTAGGAAGCTTCCCAATTGGTCTGTGCCTACTACAACTAGGGCGGTCGCTGGTCCAGCTGAATCTTGATGGATACTTAAGCCTTCCACTTGGGGGTTAGCCTTAAAGCTTAATTGATTACAGTCGGCTACCTGTCCTGCTTCATTCAGGGCTCCCTTAGACCCGATCGGACAAATCTCATGAACCAAGTCCGGACGACTCAGTAACAGGTCAATGTCCTGATAAGAAACGAGCTTATCCATCTCATCGAGGACGGCTTGGCCACAGCGGGGACGTTTTAATTGAAAGACCCGGTCACCACTCACAACCCGTCGAATCCACAGGCCCTTAGCGTTTTGTGCCTTTCCCATCAAAACGATCCCTAAAGCGGACATAGTGGTTAGCATATTCTCTTCAGTAGACCCATTGACTTGGATATGGGGAAAACCGGCCCGCTTGAGTTCCGCTTGAAAGCCTTCCTGATAGGCAAGTCCCGTGGGATTCATTTCATTATTAACCAAGTAAAATGCCAAGACCGGTTCCGCATTCACTGCTCGCAACTCAATCAAGGGCACCCGTAGGGCAGTTTGAGCAGTTAAGGGATTAGGAGAGGCTAATTGGTCATTAGCCTTCTCACCGATACTAGCTGAACTATCACAGGCAAAGACCAAGTAATCTTCTTCTGCTCTTTGCTTAGTGGGTCCAAGAGGAAACATTTCTTCGATAGAAAGCAAGGTTAAATCACGATATTTCAATAGACTACTCCTTAATTAAAAAGTGCAAAGTAAAAGACTCTTGTAAAGAATTTCCCTACAAAAGTTCTCAGCAATTACAAGATATAGTTCACTGCTTAGAATTATAGCACAAAATATAGGGCTGAGTTCATTTTTTAAAGCTTTAATGGAAACAATTGCTCGGCCTCAACAGGACCACCCTTTTTGATCAATAGCTTGGTCTTCAAGGTATCCCCCTCAAAATTTCTTTATTAATCAAAAAAATAATATCAAACTTTTAGAATTTCGATCACCTTTTATGTGAAATGCATATTAACACCCCAGGCTGGGATTTAGCTATACTCCTATACAAGTGAAAAAAGGAGATTTTGTAAATTAATTTTTAATTTTTAGGAGTGATAGATAATGAAAACATCCCTGATAGGCTACCCTCGTGTAGGACGACTTAGAGAACTAAAATTTGCCACTGAAAAATATTTCCGCCAAGAAATTACCGCTGGCGAGCTAGAAGCAACCGCCCAAGCTATCCGTAAAGACCAATGGCTTAAGCAAGCTCAAGCAGGCATTGACTTTATTCCTGTTAATGATTTTTCCTACTATGATAACCTCTTGGATGCTGCTTTCCAATTGAATATTATCCCTAAACGTTATCAAGATCTCGAGCTCTCTGCTCTCGATACTTATTTTGCCTTGGCTAAGGGCTATCAAGGACCAGCTGGAGACGTAAAAGCCCTAGCTATGAAGAAATGGTTTAATACCAACTACCACTACATTGTACCTGAGTTCGATAAGGACACTGAAATTCGCTTCCACACTGAACGATTAAAGGCAATTATTGAAGAAGCCAAAACCTTGAAAATTAACGGCAAGGTGGTCTTCCCTGGGCCCTTCACCCTTTTAAAACTCTCGCGTTACCGCGGTCAAAGCCAAGCCCAAGATTTTCTAACTGGTCTTATTATTGCCTACCAAGACCTCGTAAAACTGCTTAATAATGAAGAGGTCCAATGGTTGCAACTGGATGAGCCTTACCTAGTTCATGACTTAACTCATGAAGATATCAAACTATTCAAGGACCTCTACCAAGGCTTACTCAGCCAAAAAGACCAAGTTAAAGTCTTAGTAAACACTTACTTTGGTGACGTTAGAGATGTCTATCAAGAACTCACCCACTTAGCAATTGATGGGATCGGTTTAGACTTTATTGAAGGGAAGAAGAGCCAGGAATTGGTTGAACACTACGGCTTCCCTAAAGATAAAACCCTCTTTTTAGGTTTAGTGAACGGGAAAAATATTTGGCGCAATAACTACCAAAGTTCCCTAGTCCTGATTAAAGATCTTAAGAGCCAAGGAATTAACCTGGTCCTATCTACTTCCTGTTCCCTGCTTCATGTGCCTTATAGCTTGGATAATGAAAGTGCCCTACCGGAAAAATACCAAAAGCATTTTGCCTTTGCTGAAGAGAAGCTTGGCGAATTAAACGACCTCAGTCAATTAATTGATACAGATTATAACAAAGATCCTCGTTTCCAAGCCAACCAAGACTTATTTACTGACCGTCCTGACAGTTATGATCCTAAAGTTCAAGAGCGTCTAGCTGCTATCCCCAAAGAAGCCTACCAACGCTCAATACCTTTCGATGAAAGAGAAAAAGCGCAAAAAGCATTCTTTAACTTACCTCTCTTTCCAACAACAACTATCGGTTCTTTCCCTCAAACCAAGGAAGTTAAACTCAAGCGCAAGGCCTTTAAAAACGGTGAAATAAGCCAAGCGGACTATCAAAACTTCCTCAAAGAGAAAATTAAGGACTGCGTCCACCTGCAAGAAGACCTGGGTCTTGATGTTCTAGTCCACGGTGAATTTGAAAGAAATGACATGGTCGAATACTTTGGTGAACAGTTAAATGGAGTCTTATTCACTGAAAAAGCCTGGGTTCAGTCATATGGTACCCGCTGTGTCAAACCACCAATTATCTGGGGCGATGTATCACGGGCTCAATCAATGACTGTTTCCTGGTCAGTTTATGCCCAATCCCTCACCAAGAAACCAATGAAAGGGATGTTGACCGGTCCCGTAACTATCCTAAACTGGTCCTTCCCTCGAGAAGACATCAGCGTGAAAGACTCCACCTTGCAACTAGCTTTGGCTATCCGTGACGAAGTCCTTGATCTAGAGGCCAATGGTATCCGCATTATCCAAGTCGATGAAGCCGCCCTACGGGAGAAACTTCCCCTTCGTCAAAGTGACTGGTATACAGAATACCTCGACTGGGCCATTCCAGCCTTCCGCCTCGTTCACAGTGGCTGCCATAAGGAAACCCAGATCCACACCCATATGTGTTATAGCGAATTCACCGATATCATCCCAGCAATCGATGCCATGGATGCTGATGTCATTACCTTTGAGGCCTCACGTTCTAACTTAGAAATTCTGGATTCCTTAAAAGAAAATCATTTCACTACCGAAGTTGGTCCTGGTGTCTATGATATTCATTCCCCACGGATCCCTAGTGTCAGTGAAATTAAGGAAGCCTTGGATAAAATGCTTCAAAAAGTTAAGCCTGAAAAACTTTGGGTCAATCCCGATTGCGGTTTAAAGACCCGGGGTGAAAAAGAAACCCAAGCCAGTCTTAAGCACTTAGTTCAAGCAACAAAGGAGTTGCGTCATGAAAACCAAGGAATTGTTTAAGGGCAAGACCCTCTTCACTTATGAAGTCTTTCCGCCCAATGCTAAGTCATCCTCTGCCAGTATCTATAAAACCTTAGATGGTCTAAAAGAGCTTGATCCCGATGCCATCAGCGTGACCTGCGGAGCCTTAGGTAGTGATAACCGCCTAAAAAGTATCGAAATTGCCTCTTTGATCAAAAACTATGGGATTGAAAGTGTTATTCACCTGCCTTGCCTATATGAGACTCGGGCTAGTATCGATGAAAAATTAGCTGAATTAAAAGCAGCCAATATCGAAAATATCCTAGTCTTACGGGGTGACCCTAAACCTGGTCAAAGTCCTAAGGAAGACTTTCCCTATGCAGCTGACCTTATTCGCTACATCAAGTCAAAAGAGGACTTTAACCTCATTGCCGCCTGCTACCCAGAAGGCCACGTGGATGCCCCCGACCCCATTACCGATATCCGCTATCTTAAAGAAAAAGTCGATGCCGGTAGTGACCAATTAATTAGCCAACTCTTCCTAGATAATGATTATTTTTATCGTTTCCTAGAACGGGCTGATTTAGCGGGCATCGATGTTCCTATTGAAGCTGGCATCATGCCAGTCACCAATAAAAAGCAAATTGAAAGCATGGCTCGGATTTGTGGCGTACAAATCCCCGATAAATTCCGCCGCGCTATGGAGAAATACCAAGACAACCCCCTAGCTCTACGCGATGCCGGTCTGGCCTATGCCATTGATCAAATCGTTGACCTGATTAGCCATGGCGTGGATGGGATCCACCTCTACACCATGAATAATCCCTACGTCGCTCGTTACATCTACCAAGCCGTTAAAAATTTATTATAGATACTAAAAAGCCCTCCTGGCTCAACAAAAGAGCTAGGAGGGCTTAGTTATTGTTTTTTATTTAATTAAGGTACCATTTTGACCTTTAATACCTTCTTCAGCTTTTTCTAAGGAGGTGATAATGGCTTGATTACCTGGTTTTGATTCCACAAAGCCTAGGGCAGCCTCAATTTTTGGCTTCATTGAGCCTTCAGCAAACTCACCGGCTTCAGTATACTCTTTGGCTTGGTCGACAGTCAATTCATCCAGCCATTCTTCATTTTCTTTACCAAAGTGGATTGCCACTTTTTCTACCGCGGTTAAAATAATCAACAAATCAGCTTCAACGAGTTCAGCTAATTTAGCGCTTGAAAAATCTTTATCAATGACAGCTGGAACCCCGTCATAACCGTCTTCTGCTTCAACTACTGGTATGCCACCACCACCGGCAGCAACAATAATGTTACCTTGGTCAAAAGCATCTTGGATAAAATCCTTTTCAACAATATCAATAGGCTTAGGTGACGCCACCACCCGACGATAACCCCGACCTGCATCTTCTTTCACTGCAAATCCTTTGTCACTTAGGGCTTGAGCTTCCTCTTCACTATAGAAAGCGCCAATCGGTTTAGTTGGATTATCAAAGGCTGGATCATCCTTATCTACCACAACTTGAGTAATCACTGATGCAACAGCTTTGTCAACACCACGTTTATTTAACTCATTTTCAATGGCATTTTGCAAATGAAAGCCAATATAACCTTGACTCATAGCCCCACATTCAGGGAATGGCATTTCAGGTGTGCCGGCATCACTTTTTGCAGAAACGTCCATAGCAAGGTTAATCATACCAACTTGCGGTCCATTTCCATGGGAAACGATAATTTCATTGCCCGCTTCAATTAAATCAACAATGGATTGGGCAGTTGTTTTTACTGCTTCTTTTTGTTCATTTGGAGTACTTCCTAGGGCGTTACCACCCAAAGCTAATACTATCTTACTCATATTTTTCCTCCATTCTATTAAGACTCTTCCCTTTCAGTCCCTTTTTCAAAAAATTTCAGATGTGTTAATGCTTAAGTTACAAAGCGCTAATCTTCCAACTCAGTAGCTGCCTTTACGACTTAAAGGGCACTACCAATATTCCGTAAGAAGTCTTGAACGTTGGTGACAATAGAAACTGCAGTTAGAGAGCCACGGTCAGCCAATTTATCTACCGCAAATTCTTGGACGTCAACGGTATATAAGAATACCGGTCTGACTGTATCACCAAAACGGTTGTAGGAAGGCGTCATATTCCCAGTTGCAATGGTGAAGAGAATCGCTGACATAGCAATCATGGTTGAAGTTTTACGCATGTGAGAACGCATTTCATTTTGGGCATCATAGACATTATCGATGCTTTCAGGTAAACCGAAACGGTCACGGATGGTTCCAGCTAAAACAACTGGTACATCTTGTTCAATAGCTGCCTTCATGAAGCCATCTTTAACTTCACCAGATTCAACTAATTTCTTAGTTGAGCCATAGCGGCGAGCGCGGTTGATAGTGGCATACATATTGTGGTAGGTATTCTGTTCTTGGGTAAAGGTTTCTTGGCCCCAAGTGGTATCAAACATGCCTTGCTCTAAGTCAAAGGCAGCAGTTTCTGTCCCACAGAAGACGGCATTAACATAGCCTTCATTAATAATCTTGGCTAAAGCATCACGGGAATCACGGTCTAAAACTGTAGCAGTTCCTAAAATTAAGGTCACATAACCATGTTCAGCTTCCCGCTCATGCTCTAAGAGTTCATAGAGATTGTCATAATCCATAGAAAAAGCAGTCTCACGAGAACGCCCTTCACGGAAGGCAAAAGTATCCGCATCAACAGCTGCTTCTTGGAAACCTTCAGTCCAAACATAGATCCCTTCGGAAGCATCTTCTGTCCGTCCAACAACGACCTTATCACCCTTCTTAAGGTTTCTAAACTCGATTACATCGATATATTCCTTACCAGGTTCATCATGGGCCACTGCGACGGTGTCCATTCGGGATTGCTCAGCCAATACCCATTTGTCATTGATTTTAAAATATTCTGGATAAATGGATAAGGCATGGTAGTTTCTAGGACTAAGACCATCTTCTACTACTTCAACTAACTTAGCATTGGGTGCGTTTTTCAAAAATTCTTGGTCAAAATCTGGATGATGAAATTTAGCAATCTTAAATGTCATTTTCCAACTCTCCCTTCGCTGCGTCTTCATTGTTTTCTACTTCAACAGTTTCGTACTCCTCGTCTTCAACAGCCTTAGCCATTTCTCCTTGGGCAGGTGTTACTAAAGCTTTTTCACAGGCGACACAGAAGTCTTGAACGTTAGTCACCATTGGGTGGTAAGCCATGTATTCTCTGGCAGCCCCAACCTTGTTCACCACGTTTTCAGTGATATCAATGGTATAGAAATAAACGGGGCGAACCTTACCATCATCGCCCACTTTGTAGCTTGAAGCCAAGGAGGCTACTGAATTCGAATGCAACATGGTCGCAATACAAATAATCAGAGTTGCTTCATTTAAAATTTTCTTAGTTTCAGTCAGAGCCTGGCTGGTTGAGCCAATCACTTCTGGTAGTGGACCATCATCACGAATGGAACCAGACAGAACAATTGGAATATCCATCTCGGTTAGGGCTTTAATAATTCCGTCCTTAACGTTACCGGCATCATTAAAGTTTTTAATCGATCCTGCTGTCCGGACTTCATTTAAGAGGTCTAAGTGGTTGTAGTGTCCCATTGGTGCATTTTCTTGGGTATAAATATTTTGCCCCAGAGCAGTATTTAAGAAACCACCTTCCAGGTCATGGGTGGTCATGGCGTTCCCACCTAAGAGACTATGAATATAGCCATTTTCAGCTAGGTGAACTAAGGCGTTCCGAGTGTCGTGGTCGAAAACAACTGCTGGCCCCAATACCCAGGAAATATGACCGCCATTATTCTTCTCATGTTCCATAATGTCAAAAAGTTTGTCGTAGTCTTGTGAGAATGAGGTTTCTACTGAAACACTACGTTGGGAATAAATGTCTTCTGGAAAGCCTTCTTTATAAACTAAGATGCCTTGTGACCCATCAGTGGTCGATCCAGAAATAATTTTGTCACCGGCTTTCACATCACGCATCTCCCGAATAACAATATCATCATCTTCAACTACTGCCACACAGTTTAATGAGTTATATTTAGGTAAAATCCATTCTTCCCCTAACTTATAAAAGGTTGGTAAATGGGTGGTTAAATAAAAGCTATCAGGTAAAACGCCATCACTTTCAGCTTCCTCGTAAGTCACACTTGGCATTTCTTGATATTTTGCTTCTTGGAAATCAGGAAATTTTAATTCTGGTATCTTATAAGCCATTATCTCTTCCTCCTTGTTAATTTTAACGATGTCTTTTTACTTTAATTATCTTGCTTGCCATTCTCCTGCTGGTAGTCAATGTGAACTAGCCGATCACCACCCTTTGCTTGACTAAGTTCTATGTTGGTAAATGCTGGTAGTTGATCATTAAGACGTAGTTGGGCAATTGGCGTAGTGATTTCACTCTCCATCAATTGGGAGAGATCATTGGCACTATGACGATCTAAGTCATTCACCAAATAATTCGCCAAGCTCTTGACTAATTCATCTTGATAGCTTAGTTTAATCTGATTATCTTTTAGGAGTTTGGCTAAGCGATCCAACTCTAATTGAATAAGAGCTTCCATCTCACTTTTATCAAATAGCTGTAAGTAGTAAACGGCATCAAAATCACTTAGCGATTGTCCATTCACCCGCTTGCTTACTTGTTTTTGATAATCCGCATTCCCATCTAAAGTCAGGGTAGCGATAATCACTGTGTTAGAGAAATCAACATCCCGACTTTTATTGTCGCGAATTTGACCACTAGCAACTATTTGCTTGATCAAAGCAAAGATATCCGGATGGGCATAGTCAATATTTTCTAACAAAACAACTGAATAGGGGCGGGTTCGAATTTGTTCAGTTAAATGGTTATTCGATTCATAACCAATATAACCTGGTGGTGATCCAATCAATTTGGTATTGGAAGAGGCATCTCTAAATTCACTCATGTCTAAAGCGATAAGATGTTCTTCACCTCCAAATAGCGCCTGAGCAATTAATCTTGCCAGATAGGTTTTTCCGGTCCCCGACTCCCCTGCTAGTATCAAAGAAAGCAAGGGCTTGGCTTGATTAAATAAGCCCGACCGACTCTGGGTAACCAGACTAATGATTTTGTCGATTAAATCATCTGCACCAACAAAATTTTCCCGCAGGTCACTTTCAATTTTAGCAATTTGAGCAGCAGGATCTGATTCCATTTCTGCTTTAGGCATATGGGCTAACTGGGCAACAACTTCGTGAATTTCATTGATTCCCACATCTGCCGATACATTATAGTAGGGAGTACTTTGTTCAAGTTCTTCTAAATCGGCCTTGGTACTTTTCTCTTCAGCTAAATAAGCACTCATTTTATCTAGATCCCGCTCATATTGGGCTTCCATTTTTTGTTGGTTCAGGGTTTCTAACTCACCCTTCAAGCGAGTGATTTCTTGGATGCGGTCTTTTTCTTTATGGTAATTCGCTAATTCTTGGTCGAGTAGCTTTTCTTGCTCAGCTACCTGTTCCATTAATTCTTTGAAACGGTATTGGCTGACCTGATCACTTTCATTTTTTAAGCGGGCCGCTTCAGTTTCCATTTTATTGAGTTCAGCCTCAAGATCTTGAATCTTTTCAGGCAATTCATCCGTATACATTCTCACCATGGCCGAAGCTTCATCCAGAATATCGACAGCGACATCAGGCAACTTGCGGTTGGGTAGGTAACGTTTAGACAAACGGACAGCTTCCACTAAGGCAGGGTCTTTAATATTGACCTGGTGGAAAGATTCATATTTAGACTGGATTCCTCGCAAAATGGACAAGGTGGCCGCTTCTGAAGGTTCTTCAATGAGCACCTTTTGAAAACGTCGGTCTAGCGCCAGGTCTTTTTCGATGTAGAGTTTATACTCATCGGTCGTTGTCGCACCAATAGTCAAAATCTCTCCCCGCGCTAACATAGGTTTAAGGATGTTTGAGGTATCCATGGACCCTGAACTATTTCCAGCGCCAACAATATTATGAAGTTCATCAATAAAGAGAATGATGCGTCCCTTAGAATCCTTGATGATACCAAGGACTTCTTCCAAGCGCTCCTCAAAGTCACCCCGATATTTAGCTCCTGAAATTAGGGAGGTAATATTTAAGGCAAAAATAATTCGATTCTTTAACTTATCTGGCACTCGGCCTTGAACAATCCGTTGAGCTAAACCCTCAACAATAGCAGTCTTCCCTACGCCCGCCTCCCCAATCAACACAGGGTTGTTTTTTATCCGCCGGGATAGGATTCGAATCACGCTACGCGTTTCCTGATCACGGCCAATAATGGGGTCAAGGCGACCTTCAATAGCTTCTTGGGTAAGATTACGTCCGTACTTGAGTAATTGTTTCAAGTCTGCCTTAGAAATACCTTCTTGAAACTTATCAGTCTCTCTTTTAGCCATAGCCTGTTCATAGAAGTCGGCAGTGATCTCAAAGAGGGCTAATAATTTAGCACTAGCAAAATCTTCGTCTTTCATTAGTGCTAAGAAAAGATGGTCTAAGGACACCCGGCTTTCAAACTGGGCACGCGACACTTGCTCGCTAATCAAAAGCAAACGCTGGTAATTTCGGCTAATGTAAAGATTTTTAACCCCTTTAGGGCTCCGTAATTTATCCACTGCGGTATCCACTTGTTCTTTGAGTGGCCCCAGAATGATTCCCTGGTCGGTCAATAATTTAATCACCGAATTTTCATCTTGGTCTAAAATCGCCTTGAGCAAATGGAGTTCAGTGACTTCGCTGTGCTTTTTATTTATGGCTAAGTTTTGTGCTTCTTTAAGCACCTGCATGGCTTCCTGAGAATACTTTTCTGTGTTCATTTCCTCCCTCCTTTCTACATTTCTTACTAAGCTAAATTACTCGTTTATTTATAATTTACTATAAAAATATATTTTTATTAAGCGATTTCATTTTAACTTTCTCCTAGTTCGCTTTTATTAAGGCTATTTATATACAAAAGACAATATTTCTTATTCTTTTTTACTTTATCCAAAGTAAGAGAAAGTATAGTTTCTTAACTAAATTTAACGATACACATTACTTATCTTTTTTGGCACCAGGGAAATATTTAGGGTTTGTAAAGAAGTCATCTGTCAATTCTCTGACTTCACCACTGAGCATAATCATCCCTATCATATTTACAAAGACTACTAAACCTAGGGTGAAATCTAAGAATACTCCAGCCCCTTCAAAAGTTACAAAACCGCCTAGTAGAACCATAAAGCAAGCTAAGAAACGCATTAATTTACCAAAGTGGAGTCCAAATAGATATTCACCTAATCTTTCTGCATAGAAGACAATAACGATAACCGTTGAAATAACAAACATAAATAAGGAAATAGCTATGATAACTGTACCAATACTACCAAAAGCGTTGTTAAATGCTCTTTCGACCGCAATATCTTTGAGAGCGGGATTCTTATAATTTCCAGAAAGCATCACCACTAAAACAGAAATGGTACATACCATTAAGGTAGTAGAAACGACTTCAAAGATCCCCCACAGTCCCTGACGTACGGGATGGTCAGTAACGGCGGTAGCATGCGCATAAGCAGCTGAACCCATACCAGCTTCATTAGAATATGAACCGCGTGCAGCACCTGCTTTAAACATTTCTAAAAAGGCTCCCCATGCGCCACCTGTAATCGCAGCCTGTGGATTAAAGGCACTTGAAAAGATGGCAGAAACAGCATCAGGCAAATTCTGAATATTCATAAAAATAACAACCAGACCACAAATCACGTATAAACCAGCCATAAAGGGCACTAATTTCTCAGTAATTTGTCCGATCCGTTGAATACCACCATAAACAACTAGTACGACTAAAACAGTTATCGCAGCAGCAGATATAGGACGAGAAAGTCCTAATTGTTCTAGCGGTGCTGTAGCAGAAATCGTTTGAACTGTAATTGACGGTAAAATTTCTAACATGAAGAAGAATGCAACCAAAAAGCCCATGATTTTACCAAGGTTCCCTTTAATACCATTTTTAAAGGTATAGGCTGCACCCCCGACATAATCTCCTTCTTCATTAACTTCCCGATATTTAATCCCCAGAACAATTTCTGAAAACTTAGTGGCTTGACCAATAATACCTGCTACCCACATCCAAACAATTGCACCAGGTCCAGCAGTAAATATAATCGCCGGCGCAACCACAATGTTAGCCGCTCCGATTGAAGATGCTAAGGCTGCCGATGCTGCTTGGAAGGGACTTACTGAACCTTCACCACCTACATCCGAGTCAAACATTTTTCCAAATGTTTGCTTCATCGCATAACCAAAGTGTCGAATTTGAATAAAACGAGTTTGGTAACCAAGTATTAATCCCCCAGTAATTAGTACAATTAATATAGGCCAGTTCCAAACCCAATTGGTAAATTGAGTAATCATTTCAATAAAATTCATTTTAACCACCTCTAAATATTGGTTTTTATATTAAGGAATTGTTAATCAATAATAGCTAGAGATAGCAATTAATAAAATAAGCCGGATAGTAGAAAAGCTTTTTAGTTAAATGTCTGTCGCTAAAAGCTTTCCCCTCCGGCCTATTAATTGAATAGATAACACTAGTTTCAAACCTTACCTTGACTTCATTTCCTATTCTTAATCTTTTCAACTAGGCTAGTGATGAGTTGTGGGAAACATCACTAGCCTCTTTCAAATGATTATTTAAGTGAGCAAGAAGCCGACTAATATTATCTTAGCCGTAGACAATCTGATCCTTTGAAATATATAAGATACTATTTCCATTCAACTAAGTGTTATCCGTAACAATTACCTTATTAAGTTATGATAATGTTGCATAAACAATAGCTTTAATTGTATGCATTCTATTTTCAGCTTGTTCAAAGACATAGGATTGTTCAGATTCAAAGACTTCGTCGCTAACTTCCATTTCAGTTAAGCCAAATTTCTTAGCAATTTCTTGGCCTACTGTTGTCTTTTCATCGTGGAAGGCTGGTAAGCAGTGTAAGAAAATAGCAGTTGGTTTTGCATTTTCCATGGCTTTTTTATTTACTTGATAATCTTTTAGTAAAGAAATTCTCTCTTCCCAAACTTCGTCTGGTTCACCCATTGAAACCCATACGTCAGTGTAGAGAACATCAGCATCTTTAGTCCCTTCTTCAACATTGTCAGTCACAGTAACAGTTGAGAAGTTTTCTTTAGCAATTTCTTCACACATTTCCACTAACTTAGGATCTGGAGCGAGTTCTTTAGGAGAGCAAGCAACGAAGTTTACCCCCAATTTAGCACAGACAACCATTAAGGAATTTGCCATATTGTTACGAGCATCGCCCATATATACAAATTTTAGACCTTTTAAGTGGCCGTAATGTTCTTCAACAGTTAACATATCAGCTAACATTTGGGTTGGATGCCATTCATCAGTTAATCCGTTCCATACCGGAACACCTGCATATTCAGCTAATTCTTCAACAACGTCTTGGCTAAAGCCACGGTATTCAATCCCATCATACATACGGCCAAGCACACGGGCGGTATCAGCGATGGATTCCTTATGTCCCATTTGGGAGCTATTAGCATCTAAGAAAGTCACGCCCATACCAAGGTCATAACCAGCAACTTCAAAAGCACAACGAGTCCGTGTAGATGTTTTTTCAAACAAGAGAACAATATTTTTACCTGTTAGGTATTTGTGAGGAACGCCAGCTCGCTTCATGTCTTTAAAGTTCTTTGAAAGATCTAATAAGTGACGAATATCACGACTGGTGAAATCAATTAATTTTAGATAACTTTTACCACGAAAGTTTTTTGCCATGAGATATTTCCTCCTAAAAATTAATGTCATTATTGCTATTACAAAAGTTCGAACTTTTTTAATTACAACTATGTTGTAATCGCTTACAGCACTATTATAGCAGCTCACTTTTTTAATCTAGGACATCTTAGGTAAGAAATGTTGTTTCTCGTTTCTTATAATGCTTTCAAATAAAATATCCAAACTTAGTCACCGTCTCTTTTGAATTTTATTCAAGCAATTATATGGTAAAATAAACATAAGAGTGAAGAAGTTAAAAAGGTTGTGAATGTCATGCAAGGTCCTATTAATATCCAAGAACCTTCTCCCAATAATATTGATGATAACTTTATTGCATCATTAGATATTGAAAGCGACAGTTCTCCGACAAAGGCATTAATCCATAAAGAAGCTCGTTTTTTATTTATCCTATCCGGCAAAGGAAAATAAAAATTCAAAACGAGGTTCATACGATGAAAAGAGGCAAGATTATTTCACTCTTACCTTGGCAAATTTCAGAAATTATTGAGGTCGATGAAAAAGTCACTTATTATCTATTAATTTATCGATTTGAACTCATTGAATTTATCTTAAAGGAACAGTTAAGTGATGCAAATGAAGGTCAAGATATCGTTGACTTACTTTATCAACAACATTCAATCCAAGTCGATAAAGATGACAGTCATGTCTTCCAAAGGGCGATCCATTCCTTAAGAGATGAGATTGGCTTACGCACTGCCTCAATCAATCGGCACACAAAGCCCCTATCTTCAATGTGGATTGTCATCCAATTAGCAGAAATTATCATTTCTTACCTACGACAAATTTCTAACAATAAGACCCAAAGTATTTGTAGCGAAGAAATTTTCCGCTATATGTACCTACACTCTTCTGAAGATATCTCATTAAATAAGCTCTCAGAAATTTTCTTTCTATCAAAATCGACAATTTCAAAGTATATCAAGAAATTAACTGGTCTAGGCTTCTATAGCCTGCTCGATGAAATGCGTTTATCTAAAGCCCAGTACTTATTACTCCATACCGATCTCAGCTTGACCCAAATTGCTGATACTTTAAACTTTAGTGATAAGTCCCGGCTATCCAAACTATTTAGCCAACACCACGGCATAAATAGTAGCCATTTCAAAGCCACCTATAAAAAAGGAGACAAACAAATACCTAGCCGCCTAAGCCCGCGAGACCTTAAATTAATCAATTACCTGTATGAAAACTATGCCGAAGACATTACCATTGATCAACTGTCGAAGATATTTGATAGTAATCCTAAAGATATTAATTCTATGCTTAATTATTTTGTTGAAGATAATTTTTCAAATTTCTTGAATCAATTACGCGTCAATAAAGCTTGTGACTTACTTATTAAAACTGACCTAAGCATTATTGATATCGCCTATCAAGTCGGTTTTAATTCCAGCAAGACCCTGACCCGAAATTTTAAAAAGATTTTACAAATATCCCCCAGTGCATTTCGTAAGTTAAATCCTAAAGAACAAATCCGTTATTGAAAAAATCTTGATAAATAACAAAAGAGTTGACTGCAATGCTCCGTAAGCATTCCAATCAACTCTTTTTATTAATTATTCTTCTTTTGAATCAGAAAATAAGAAGCTTAGTTTAGTTTCTGAAATTAAGATCGCAACAAATATCATTACGAAACCGATAGTCTTGTATACGGTTAGGGTCTCAACTCCTAAAGCCACTGGAATTAAAATGCCAAAGACTGATTCTAGAGAAAGAATTAAAGCCGCACTGGTTTCATCAGTATATTTTTGCCCAATATTTTGAAATAGGAGGGCAACTGCTGTACACATGATCGCCAAGTAAGCCAACTCTATGAAAGTCCTCTGGCCAATAACCAGATTAGAGTTATCTTCAAAGAACAAGGTTGTTAAGCCAGATAAGACTGCTGCAGTAATGAACTGCAGAATAGTCATCAAATAAGGATCCTTGCCCTTAGAAAATTTCGTAACCGCTACAATATGAGAGGCAAAAAACAGACCACTCAATAAAGCCAAAGCATCACCTAAGATTGCTTCTCGTCCTTGACCCAGCACTGAATTTTCAGCACCTCCAGCCATTGACACAAAATAAATCCCTACAATACAGAATGCTGCAGCAATCATGTTAAATTTATCAGGCCGATTTTTTAAAACAATCCAGGAAATAAAGGGGACTAAAACACAATAGGAAGCGGACAGAAAAGCTGATCTACCGGGATCTGTATATCCTACCCCAACTGTCTGGATAGAATAAGCAATAAAGAGAAAAACCCCAATACTTACCCCACTTTTTAAATCTTCTTTAGTCATATCACGAATTTTTTTCCAAAAGATTATCGCTAAGACCAAAGCCGCTACTGAAAAGCGAATCGCTAAAATCATATTTGGATTAACGTAATCCTGTGCGCCCTTAACTACGGTAAGTGATGATCCCCATAAAAACGCAACAACAAGTAAAAGTAGATTACCGAGTTTTTTATTCTTTTTCTTCTTCTGGGGAGCTGGCTGATTAGCAGCTTGATTTTCTTCTTTCATGATAATTCCTCACTTTTCTTTGCAAGTGACAAGTGACAAAGTTATATCTTCGTATCACCCCCTTCTTCTACTTATCTATAAAAACTGTTAATCTCTCTCCTTAACAAATTGGCTGATCTGCTTTAAGAATAAGGCTCCTTGGTAGGCTCCACCGAAGCCATTATCGATATTCACAACACTTATCCCGGAAGAACAAGAAGTAATCATGGCTAAGAGCGTCGTAATACCTTCTAGGTTAGCCCCGTAACCCACCGAGGTTGGTACAGCAATCACGGGCGCCTCTACTAGGCCAGAAACTACACTGGGTAAAGCGCCTTCCATGCCTGCAACGACTACAAGCACGTTGGCTTGGCGAATTTCTTCTTGGTAAGATAACAAGCGATGGATACCGGCCACACCAACATCATAAATGCAGGTCACTTGGCAACCCATCCACTCTGCTGTCACCCGGGCTTCCTCTGATACAGGAAAGTCAGAGGTTCCCGCATTTAAAATCACCATCTTGCCATGAGGAATTTTCTCACATTGGCCAATGGTAATCGTTTGCGCAGCTTCTTGATAGTCAGCTTGAGGGAACTCTGCCCCAATAGCCTCCCATTTTTCTTTAGCCACTCGGGTCACCAAAACAGGCTTATCGTGGTCAAGTAAAGACTGCATCACCCGGGCGATTTGGCCTGCGGTTTTATGCAAACCATAGACAATCTCTGGGTAACCCTTTAAATGATCGCGATCAATATCCACCTTACTTTCACCTAAATTATCAAACATTATAAGTCCTTCCTCTATTTCTCTTTATTGATACCACTTAATTAATTAGTTTTAACGATTGAGTTTTCCATAAACATAGCCCTCAACATCTAGGGCCAGGTGTTTAAAGCCATAATCCTTAAATTGGGCTAAAATCTCATCCTTTTCTCGGAAGAATTGTTCGAACTGGTCAGGAGAGAGCTCTAGCTTAGCCAGTTCGTTGTAGTAGCGAACCCGAACGGGATCAAAACCCTTTTGGCGCATATAAGCTTCACTAGCTAGAATTTGCTGGACATTGTCCTGGTTAAGTGATGTTCCCGTAGGAAATCGTGAAATTACACTACAGCCACTTGACCGGTTCCAATTCGAAATGCCTTCTTTTTTAGCCAGTTGACGGACATCTTCTTTAGTAAAATCACACAGGATTAAGGGGCTTTTGATATCAAACTCTTTACGAGCCTTTAACCCTGGACGATAATCGTTTAAATCATCTACAATCATCCCATCCACTAAGACATAGTCTTTATTTTGAGCCATAGCGGCTTCTTGAACGGCTTGGTAAAACAACAATTTGCTATAATACCAAATATTTTCATCGTTCTTTTGAATACGAGGATCTTCTAACTCATTGACAGGGATAAGCTGACTTTCGACATCCATAGCCTGAGCAAGAGCCAGCGCTTCCTGGTCATCCGCCTCACTCACTAAATCAGACTGAATAATGATGGCCAAGGTGTTCTCCTTGCCTAGTAATTTTCTAGCAAGATATAAGAGAAGAGTTGAATCCACTCCCCCAGAGAAAGCAACGCAGACTTGGCCCATTTCTTTTAAGAGATTTTCCAATTGCTGCAATTTCTTTTGCTCCATAATTACTCCTTACTTATTCTATTTGCGAACCGAACTTTTCTTCAATAACCGCCAAGGCCTTTTGATAGACTTGACTAAGGGCTAAGTGATTATCTCTAGCCAAGTTCACCAAGTCGTCGTATTCTGGAGTGACTTTAATAATCTTTCCATCTAGGTAACCAATTTTAAGTTGAAGCCCACCGCCCATTAAGGCCACTTGGGTAAATTCTCTCGCTAAAATCAAGCGTTCGGTATCATAGTAACGAACCCCAAAAGAAGAACTTTCTTTTAATAAAATTTTAGCAACGCTTTCCTTATCTTTGGCTGGAGTTAAGACCGTAATGAGAACGCCTGGACGGTCTTTTTTCATCTTTACGGGACTATAGAAAACATCAAGAACTTCTTTCTGGCTCTCCAGTAGGCGCAACAAATAGCCCAAGGTTTCTCCCGTCATATCATCAACTTGGCACTCAATCACTGAAACCTTTTCCCTAGTGCCGGCTAGTTTTTTTTTACCAAGGCTACTCTTAAGACATTAGGATGGTCAAATTCACGATCCCCCACCCCATAGCCGATTTTTTCAATGGTTCCTTCAACCACATCCGCATAATCATCAGCTAAAACCTTGGCGAAGGCCGCTCCAGTTGGGGTAGTTAATTCACCTTCTGCAGTAAAAGAGGATAAAGGTACGCCCACCAAAATCTCCATAGTCGCTGGTGCTGGAACCGGATAAAGCCCATGGGCAATTTCAATTTTGCCATGACCGGTAGGCACTTTTGAAAAGGTTAAGTAGTCAACATCCAAGTCTTCAAGTGCTAAGCAAACCCCAATAATATCAATAATGGAGTCCATTGCGCCTACTTCATGAAAATGAATCTCGTCAATTGGCTTGCCATGGATTTTTCCTTCTGCGCGAGCGACCTCTTTAAATATGGCTAAACTCCGCTCCTTAACTCGATCAGCCAGATCACTTTCCTCAATTAATTGAAAAATCCCTTGAGCCGAATGATGGTGATGACCGTGGTGATCATGGTCTTCATCAAGCTCTGTAAAGTTTAAGTTGAGTTTATTCGCAGTAATCCCCTTTTCATCTTTTTTGCTAAAAGACATGGAAAAATCATCAATTGGTAATTTATTTAACTCGCTTTCGATATAATGCGGATCTGCCCCTAAGTCAACTAAGGCAGCTAGGGTTAAGTCACCAGAAATCCCATATTCACAATTCACGAATAAATGACTCATAATAATCTCCTTTTTTCATTTAATCTCGACTATTTAATATGTTTTTATTATATCGTTGATCAATAAATTATCAAAGTATAGCGCTTTCTTTTATCATTTTCCTTGTGCTAAATTTAGTATATAATAATCTTATTCATGCCATTAAATAAACTAAAATAGTAGGGGGAGTGAACCATCAATAGTGATGAGAAAATATATTCATAAACTCAATGATGGCTTTAAACAAAATTCATTTGCTTTATCAATGGATATCCAATCAGATTCCAGCCCCACAAAACCCTTATTGCATAAAGAAGCTCGGTTTTTAATTATTATTTCCGGACAAGGAAAAATAAAAATTAATAATACTGACTATATTATGAGAGCTGGTCATATTATCGCCTTACTACCTTTTGAGGTTTCTGAAATTGTAGAGGTAACCGAAAGAGTAACCTATTATTTACTCGTTTATAACTTTGATCGCATAAAATTTTTAATGAAGGATTATTTAAATATTGATAAGGAGTCATTCGATTTATTCAATTATCTAGAAAATAATCCTTGTAAAAAAATAAGTCCTAAGGGGCGTTATAAAGTCAAGCAGATTCTCACTGATTTGCGTGAGGAAGTTGGACTGATTTCCACCCACACCAACCAACTTTTTCATGACCACCAAGACTTATCTACTATTCGAAGTTTACTTAAATTGGCAGAACTGATCATCCTCTATCAAAGAGAAGACCAGCAAATAAGTAATTACACCCCTTCTTATAAAGAGATATTTGCTTATTTATTCTACAATGCTTCAAAATCACTTCATTTAGATGAAGTCGCTAACATTTTTTTCTTGGATAGTCAGTCCTTAGAAGCAGGAATACAAGCTTATGTAGGGATCGGCTTCAAAGAAGTTTTACAAAGAATCCGCGTCTTTAAATGGCTTCATTTACAAGAAAATACTGAGTTAAAGCAAGAAGAAATTTCTCTGCTATTAAACTATCCCTACAGTCAAGAAATACAGGAAGAAAGCAAAAAGATTCAACACTTAACCCCTGCAGAATGGGAGGCTTACTGGCAATTAGTTGAAGTCATTAGTCCCATAGCCATTAAAGAATTGCAACCTAAAATAGTAGAATTCACCTATTGTCACTTTACTGACGCTCTTACAATTGAACACCTGAGTCAAAAATTTTCTCTTACTCCCCAAGATATCAATAGCCTACTTATCGCCTATACTGAAAGAAATTTTCAAAACTTAGTGACCCATCTACGAATAAAAAGTGTCTGTCAGCGCTTACAAACTGGAGATAAAGACCTTAAAGGAATCGCCAAAGAAACGGGCTTTATTCATGAAAATAAGCTTAAACGTAGCTTCTATACTATTATGCAAATGACCCCAGAAGCCTACTGGGAAAAATATAAGCAAGAAAAAAGTTCAAGCTGATTGCTATTCTCAGCTTGAACTTTTTCTTTTTACTCGTTAAACAAATTAACCCTCATCGGATAAATTATCAAAGTAACCTTGGATGTAAACGATCGGGGTTCCTTTGTCTCCACTACCACTGGTTAAGTCAGATAAGGACCCTACCAAATCGGTAATTTGTCGTGGTGTCGTTCCTAGACTGACATTTTTACCATCTCTATCGACTTCATCATGTTGGCTGATATAGTCAGTAATCGCGTCCTCTAAGGCTTGCCCGCTGAGGGAACTGAATTCATTATCAGCCAAGTATTTTAATTTCACTTCATTAGGGGTTCCTTCTAGGCCGCTGGTATAACCAGGAGAAACCACTGGATCAGCCAATTCCCAAATATGACCCACTGGGTCTTTAAAGGCTCCGTCTCCATAGACCATGACTTCAATTTTCTTTCCGGTAGCTTCTAATAAGCGCTTTTGCACATCATAGACAAAGGATTTTGAGTCACGCGGGAAGAGTTTTAATTCATTGTCCCCAGAGAGGTTGGTTCCCAATAAACCGTATTCTTTATTATAACCGGAACCATCGACTGACTGGGTTAGAATTTCATCTAAACGATAGACTGTCTTAGCACCAGCTTCTTTAACGGCTTGAGCTGTTTTGAAACGGGTATGAATATCCGATACTAAGACAGAATCGGTATAGTCAAGAATGGCTTGGGCTTGGTTAGAAAAGATGATTTCACACTCAGCGCCTTCTTTTTCCACGCATTCGCGGTAAAGGGCCACGTAGTCTACCCCAGTAAATTTATGTTTGATTTCTTCAAAGTGCGAACGGAATTCTGCCTCACTTAGGGTATCTGTCCAGGGGTTAACGCCCGACTTCACCAGGGCTTCATCACTGATTAATTCATTGCCCACTTCATCGGCTGGGTAGGAGAGTTGGATCACAACTTTCTTAGTTGCCCGGGCAACGGCTTGGAGAATATTATAGAAACGATTCCGACTATTAATTGGGAATACCACGCCAATACTTTCTGATTGGAATTTTTGGTGGATATCCTTAGCGACAGCATCCAAGCTGGCATAATTTCCTTGGGCTCTGGCATAGATTGATTCGGTAATGGCCACAATATCCTTGTCATGAATGGTAAAGGGCGCTTTTTCGGCTGCATGAATGACTGTATCTACAACAATTTGAGCTAAGTCGTCACCTTTTTTTACAATGGGTGCACGTAGGCCACGTGATACTGTCCCAACAACTCTTGACATATTCATCATCCTTTTTAATTAAATTACTTTGAGTACCTGAACATTTTACCATTATTTTCTCTGACATTAAATCATTTCTTGGTCTTTTACCCATACAAGAAAAAGGAGCAAATCATTTTTCATTTAGGGATCGGTCTTATATAGTAAATAAGAAGCTTATATAACCTAAAGACAAGTAAAAGGAGCGATTAATCGATGGGATTATTAGTTGACGGTAAATGGTATGACAAGTGGTACGATACCGAAAGTACTGGGGGCCACTTTGTCCGCAAAGACTCCCAATTTAGAAACTGGATTACTAAAGACGGCTCACCCGGGCCCACAGGTGAAGGAGGCTTTAAGGCCGAAGCTGGCCGCTACCACCTCTATGTGTCCTATGCCTGCCCCTGGGCCAGTCGTACTTTAATCATGCGGGCGCTGAAGGGCTTAGAAGATATGATTTCTATCTCCGTTGTCCATCCCCATATGGGCGAGCATGGCTGGACCTTTGAAGAAGCTGATGGCGTCATCAAAGATCCCCTATTTGATGCTGACTATCTCTATCAAATCTATACCCATGTTGACCCTAATTATAGTGGCCGGGTAACCGTACCGGTCCTTTACGATAAAAAGACTGACACCATTGTTAATAATGAGTCTTCAGAGATTATGCGTATGTTTAACCAAGCCTTTGACGATATTGGTGCTAAAGCGGGTGACTACTATCCTGAAAACTTACGTGATGAAATAGACCAATGGAATGATGAAATTTATCCTAAGGTCAACAATGGCGTCTACAAGGCCGGATTTGCGACTAAACAATCCGTCTATGAAGAAGAAGTGGACCAATTATTTAAGGAATTGGATCGCTTAGAAGACCACTTAAGCCAACACGATTACCTGGTTGGGGACCAAATCACAGAAGCCGATTGGCGTCTATTTACCACCTTGGTTCGTTTTGATTCCGTTTATTACGGTCATTTCAAATGTAATATTAGAAACCTAACCGACTATCCTGCCCTCTGGCTCTACACCCGTAAACTTTATCAATGGCCGGGCGTTAAGGAAACGGTGAACTTCTCCCATATTAAGGAACACTATTACACCAGCCATCCGACCATTAACCCTAACGGCATCATACCGCTTGGGCCTGATTTAGATTGGTCACTTCCTAATGAATAAAGATTGAAACTGTTGGAGTAAGCATTCTCACTTATCTTAGACCTGCTGACCGAATAAGCAGCTCCGAGATTAGGGGGATGCTTTTTTACTTTAATAAACCGCGCTCAATCAGTTTGGCATCTAAGAACCAATAGTCATGGTAATCGCCACCCAAGGCTTGAAAAGGCACTGGCTCTTGCTCGTGATCACTTAAATAAGTATTGAGATAATTTTTTAAGATCCAGGCATCTTCCAAACGTTGGCCTTGTAATTGAAAGACCTGGTCCAGGTAACTTTCACTGGTTTCCAGAGTCTCAGCTAGCTCCTGCTTGCTTAATCCAGTCTTTGTAAAGGCCGTTTTAAGCGCTTGTTTAGTTTCTCCACTTTGAGCTAGAGTTAAAGACATGGTTATCACTCCTCTTTCTGCCTTCTATTATAAACTTCGCTTGAGAAATAAGAGAATAATCCGCCTAGTCCATGTTACAATACTGGTAAAAATCAAGTGAAAGGCGTGGTTGCATGAAACAAATCATGATTGTGGAAGACAATGATGACATTAACACAATGCTTAAAGACCTCCTGAGTCAGAATTACCAAATCCAACAAGCTTTTTCCGGAACTGAAGCCATCCGACTCTTTGACCAAGAGGACATCGACTTAGTGCTCCTAGATATCCTCCTGCCCGGCAAAAAAGGCGACGAAGTCCTGGACTATATTCGTCAAAGCAGCCAAATCCCGGTCATTATGCTGACAGCTCTGGGGGATAAAGACCTGGTCAGTGACTACCTCTTAAAAGGAGCCAATGACTACATCACTAAGCCCTTTAACAATAAAGAAGTCTTAGCCCGAATTACGGTGCAATTGCGGCAAAGCCACCAACAGGCTAAAGATCAGTCAGACCAAGTCATTAACTTTCAAGCCATCCACTTTGATCCTAAGCAGTTCCTTATCTATACCGACCAAGAGGCTATCCGCCTAACTAAAATCGAAGCCAAGATCTTTCACAAATTGCTCAGCCACCCTAAGCAAATCTTCACCAAGGAGCGACTCTATGAATCTATCTGGCAGGCCCAATATATTGCCGAGGACAACACTTTAAACACCCACCTATCCAATCTGCGTAAGAAATTGAGTCAATTAGATCCCAGCCAGGACTATATTGAAACCATTTGGGGGATTGGCGTCAGACTAGCAAGGGGGGACCAGGATTGACCCTGCTACTTTGCATCTTATCTTTATTCTTGCTCTACCGCTATCTGAAAATGAAAAAGGCTCTGCAGGACTTAAGCCAGGACATGGCCTACCGAAGAGAAGAACAATCTAACCGCCTACTCACCAGTTCCCTGAATGATAAGGACCTCCACCAAGTAATTAGGGAGGCTAACCAACTCTTCGATGACTTACAAACTTTGCGGATTAAAAACCTCCAAGAAAAGAATAGTCTCGACCAAGCCATCCATAATATTGCCCACGATATCAGGACTCCCCTCACCGTTGCCAGCGGCTACTGCCAGCAGCTTTTGGATTCAGAAGGTCGTTTAGACTCGGTTGAAAAAGAAAAGCTATTGAAAATCAACCAACACCTCAGCCAAGTCGCTCACCGCTTAGAAGAATTACTCAGCTATCAAAAACTTATCGAAGGTCAAGTCCAAGTGCAGCTTGAGCCAGTAGACCTCAGCCAAGCGGTAAAGGAAAACTTACTCCATTACTACGACCGCCTTAATGATGATTTTCAGATTCACTTAGCCATTGAGGAAGCTTGCTATATTGACAATAACCCGGACCTATTGAATCGGATCCTGGATAATTTACTGGGTAATGTGATTAAGCACGGTCACTCCACATTAAATATCCAGGTCAAAAAAGACCAGGATGAGGTCCACTTGACCCTGTCAAATCAAAGTCAGCAAGCCGTCCAACATCTAGACCAATTAACCAAGCGATTCTACGCAGAAAACCTTGCCAACGACCAACTTTCTTCGGGTTTAGGCTTGTTTATCATCCAAGAATTAGTCGATCTCACTCAGGGTCAACTCTCCATGACCTATCAGAAAGGTAGCTTCACCAGTCAAATCACTTGGCAAGCTAGTGAAGGTACAGATTAACAACAAATAACCGACCTCTTGACTTAGAGGCTTATTCTAAGTCTTAGAGGTCGGTTTTCGTTACTATTCAATGGCTAATTTTTAGAAATCGCGCTGTTTAAATGACATTAAGGCGATTAAAAGGCAGACTGCAATCACTAAGAGGGCTAAGGGAGTAAATTCTAAGAAAAACTCACTATCCAAAGTTAAGGCGCCAGCCTGGTTGAGCATACTTTGGAAATTCAGGTAAGCTAAAATTTTACTTTCAGCAAAGTAAGCAATCTGAACGACTGTTAGCACCAAGGGCACCACAATGGTTGCCAAGATACTCCAAACATTGGAGAGGGTTAGGAAAATCACCAACATCGTTACCGCAAAGACTCCCTGGAGAGAGAGGTACTGCACCAAAAATACCCTGATAAAATTACCAAGCCACTCTAAGCTCAAGGCATCAAAGCCGTTAGTAAAACCCGCTACCAGGTAGGTGGTGCCATAATAGAAGATAAATTGCAGGGCTGTCACCATAAGGAAAACGCTATACTTGGAAAAGAAGTAATGGCCTCTAGACATTCCACTACTGATAATATTCTTTAAAGTCCCGTTATTTAAATCGGCCCCCACAGTCATATAAAAGAGAGGGAGAGAGAAATAGATTAGAAAGGCTGCCATGGTTGACATCGCCATAACGGCTTGGTGACTGGTCCAGGCCATTTCTCGGATAAGATCAGTCCTTTGGGCAATTTCCTGGGCGTTCTGTTCACTGACAGTCATTGAGAAAACACCCTTATCCCAGACACAGAAGGCGACTACCAGAATCAAAACCAGCTGGGTAATGTAAAAGCCCTTGCTATGAAACAATCGATAAAAATCTGCTCTTAACATGGTCTATTGGTCTCCTTTCTCTTCGACAATGCCGGTGAAATAATCTTCTAAGTTTTTGTGAGAAAAATAAATGGCATCGATAGGCACATCTGCCTGACTAAAGAGCTTCATGTAAGGTTGAATCTTTTGGTCAGAGGTGAAAATATGAATGGTTTCTTCATCCACCACTTTAAAGTTCGACTGCCCTTGTTCAGACAATAAACGGCTGGCCTGGGGTACTTGACTAGTTTGCAAGACAATATACTCCCGGTTCATTTGCTCAAATTCCTCTTTAGTCATTTCTTGGATAAGCCGCCCCTGGTTAATGAAGCCAAAGCGGCTAGCCGTTTGATAAAGTTCAGAAAGAATATGACTAGAAATGATAATAGTCATTTGCTTTTCCTGGCTTAGCCGTTTAACTAATTGACGGAAATGGCTGATGGCAATCGGGTCTAAGCCATTGATCGGTTCATCAAGGATGAGTAGGTCAGGCTGGGTTAATAAAGCAATCCCAATGCCTAATTTTTGTTTCATCCCCATGGAAAAGGATTTATAGGCTTTCTTGCGGTCTTGGGTCAGGCCAACCAAGTCTAAGGTTTCCTTAACCACCCGGTCCTCATCCACTACCCCGCGTAATTTACAATAATAATGTAAATTTTGCTCTGCAGTTAAGGCTTCATAGGCCACGGGACTTTCAATCACTGCCCCAGTGCGTTCCAAGGCCTTGGTCCACTCCCGGCTACTTCCTGAATGGAACAAGGACACTTTACCCGAGCTTGGTTTGATCAAACGGACAATTGCTTTGAGCAGGGTAGTTTTCCCTGCCCCATTACGCCCGATTAAGCCGTAAATTTCTCCTGCCTTAAGACTTAGAGACACTTGGTCTAAGGCTACTTGCTTGCCATAAGTCTTGGTCAGCTGGTCAACTCTTAGCACTTCTTCCATGCTAATCCCTCACTTTCATATCTGATCTCTTCTTGACACTGTTTATTATGCCAGCCGCTTCTCAATAGATTCCCAAGCAATTCTAAAGTCTTTCTAAAGAAATGGAAACACGCAAAAGGGAGCTGTGACTGGGGACTGCCTACCTATCAGTTAGGCAGAGTTTTCCACTTAGTCACAGCTCCAGTTTAATTATTCAGTTTTTACCCACAGACCGCTTTCTCATACAGACGGTTTTAGCGTTTTTCCTCAAATGTTCCCCAAGAAGGCATTTTCTAGGCTTCTTGGAAAACAATATCCACTAATTCTTCCGCGGTGATATCACCGAGATATTTATTTAAGTCTAAATCGCTTAAGGCATCAACCATGGCTTGACGGTCGTATTTAACCCCCTTTAAAGCTTCTTCCACGTCAGAAATTTCTCCCAGCCCAAAGAAGTCCCCGTAAATTTTAGCTTGACTAATCAATCCCTTAGAAACGTTTAAGCGGAGATCAACAAAACCAAAGGGGAATTTATGCGATCCTTGAATATCAAAGTCCGGAGATTGGCCATAATTCCACTCCCAGTTACCCATCCGTTCAGCCCGTAAATCCATGACCCCTTGCCAAATTTCAGGGGTTAATTTTAGCTCAGGAACTTCTTCACGATTTTCAACCCCAAAGATTTCCAGTAGAATCCGGTCACGAAACTCTTCTGTGGAGAGGTTCTTATACTCCTCGTCGACAAAGGGTTTGATATTGGTTACCCGCGAGCGAACCGACTTAATCCCTTTGGATTCGAATTTTTCTTTACGGGGTTTGAGGGCATTGTTAACCTCATTCAGGTCAGCATCAAATAAAATGGTTCCGTGGGCAGTCATCCGGCCATCCTTAGCATACATGGCATTACCGGAAAACTTTTGGTCGCCAATCACTAAGTCATTACGTCCTTTTAGGGCAGCGCCTTCGACACCCATCTTGTGGAGAGCATCGATAACCGGTTTAGTAAAGGAAGCAAAGTCACGGAAACTACCATCGTCATCTTTAATAAAGCAGAAGGAAAAATTGCCCCGGTCATGATAAACTGCGCCTCCACCGGACATGCGGCGGACCACTTGAATATTATGTTCATCCACATAGCGTTGGTTAATCTCTTCATAAGTATTTTGGTTGCGTCCAATAATAATCGAGGGATCATTAATATAAAATAGTAGGATCGGCTCATCAACTAAGCGGTTTTCAACCAAATAAGTTTCCAAGGCTATATTAACCGAAGCATCATAGTGATTATTATTATCAACAAAAATCATTGTTTTCCTTCCTCTCATGACTAATTCATATTTAATAAAGCTTACCAGAGCTTATTATAGCAAATTTAACTGATAATGAAAGCGGTTGATAAGCGAAAGGCCAAGAAAAAAACTCCCCCTAAAGTTTTAGCTTGTTTCAAGTTAACTTTAGAGGGAGAGTCTTACCGTAGTAGCTTGACTTCAACAAATTTCTTAGTGATAAAAACCTGAGTTTTCACTGTTTAATCCGTCGCTTGGATTGCAGTGGGTATGTTGGTCTCACTATTTTCTGCCAAGACTTGTTTATCATCGATTGTTTCGGCTTCAGCATTTTCTGAATTGACTGTTTCAGTAAGGACATTTTCTGCTAGACCTTTCTTGTCCTCACTATTATCTAAGGACGGATTGTGATTGCTTTCAGAAGTTAACTTTGCCCTTTCTTGGTCACGGGATTTGAGCACAGCTTCCACTGCAGCAACTTGGTCAGGACTTAATTCACTGGCCTTTTTAGCCTGTCCGGTTTCTGGCTTATAAACTGTCAGCTTATATTCCGTGCCGAAAATTTCAAAGATATAGCCTCCAGCAGTTTTGGATTTTACTTCTTCAGGGTTAAAACCATGAGAAGCGAGAAAGGCTTCCTTTGCCGTTTCAATTCGTTCGGCGTCGTTTTTTTGCTCGGTAGCTGCTTTTGAATCGGTGGCTGGCTCTTTATCTGTGGCCTTGCTACCTCTTTGCTGCAAGACTTCTTCTACCGCGTCAATTTGCTCTTTTGAGAGTTCAGACTGACTGAAGTACTGGTTGCCTTGGTCAAATTGGAAGAGGTATCCGCGTGAAAAACGGCTAAGCACTTTATCTGCTTGGAAATTCTTCAAGAAAAGTTGCCGTTCAATTTTTTCAATTTGGTAATCAGATAAAGCTTCAGCTGGGTAGACCACGGACTTTCCATTCACTTTAAAGTGGTAACCATCGCCATCCTTGCCTAACACGGTTTGAGGGTCAAGTGTTTTTCTAGCTAAGACCGCTTCGACTGCAGCAATTTGGTCCGGTCTTAATTCAAATGGATAGACATAAAATTCCTTACCATTTTCACCTTCGAAGACGTAGCGGTCACCACGCTTGTCAGGCACAACACTTTCTGGATCGATTTGAGGGCTTGGGTCCTTAGTCTTTTCAACTGCTATTCCCTGTTCTTCCATCCATTCTTCCACTTTGGCAAGTTCATAGCCCTTTAATTCGCCAAATTCAATATAGTGGGTATGGGCATGGCCATCTTCTCGGTGCTCGGTGGTTACACCATGGTCATCCACTCCTATGATATTATCCTTACTGAAAACATAGCCTTCAGATCCAGTATTATAAGGTCCCGCTTGGAGCCCCTTACCGAAAGCCTTATACTTTTTACCATTAAAGCTTACATAGAAATCCTTGTCATCCGCCGATTGATTATGAGGGACACCAAAACCATTTT
Source organism: Aerococcus sp. Group 1 (assembly GCF_000193205.1). Lineage (NCBI taxonomy): Bacteria > Bacillati > Bacillota > Bacilli > Lactobacillales > Aerococcaceae > Aerococcus > Aerococcus sp. Group 1. The sequence continues at coordinate 1,789,056 of NC_015278.1, forward strand.
TAGGCGGCATTTTAGCTTCAGGATGAGCGATTAAATAACGCATACTTGCCTTAGCCTTTTCGATTTTTTCCTTATCTTGGTTAAACCAAGCATTTAAGTGGATATCTTCGATTTTGTGCCAGTGATCAATATGGTAAACCAAGAAAGCCCCATTTTCTTCTCTTTCCGGATAGGCCATTTGTATATTCACTGCAGCCAATTGCTGAGGGGTAAAGAGCCCTTCAGGGATAGGGGTAGCTTGTGGCTGCTCTACTACAATTTCTTCCTTCTTCTCATCTTGGTCATTTTTATAAGAGCTAAATGAAACCGTTTCATAGTCTATCGGTAAAGTAATATCATCAAGTTTTTTAGCAATCGTTTTATCCGCGAGAACAGCAAGTAACTGATCACCATCACGTAAAACCTCTTTGTCTTGGAAACCATGTTCCAATTTGAACTGACTCAATTTTAATCCTAAAATATAGTCTTTATATTCTTCAGCAGTAGAAAAATCACTCGCTCTTAGGTAGGAAGGATAGTCCGATAAATTCTTCATATGACTATGATTACCATGCGGAACAATGACTTTATTGCCGGTTACTTTAAGATCGGCCTTCTTAACCCCACTTTCCAGGGCGATTAAAGAAAGTTTCTTATCGATTTCATCAGCAGAATCCTGACTTGCTTCGACAAACTTAATTTCCTTTTTCCCACTATTGACATAATCCTGTGCTTGACGGATCTCTTCATCATCCAAATCCGCAAAGGGAACATAGTGACTGTGATCGCCATGTTGGGTGATAAGGCCGTTACTGTCGTACTCTATGATTGACTCTGGGCTAAAACGATAGCCGTCATCAGTGGTATAGGCTTTATGATCTTTACCTTTAGCGGATTTATCGATTTTTTGAGCCAGAGCAAGGAAGATTACCTTCTCTTGGTCTTTCTCCTCTTGTCTATCCTCCACCTGGCTTGCTTGCTTCTTAGACTCATCTGTTTGACCATTTATCTCTTCACCATGGGAATCTGAAGGTTTACTTTCCTGATCGGTTTTACCAGCTTGGTAAATATAAGAAGGATTGTTGAGATGAGCCTCCGTTGCAGCAATTTCAAGAGCGGATAATTCTTGCAAAGGAATCACATGGTGATGGTCACCATGAGGATGAACATAGCCAAAATTGGTCTTGCGTGTCACTTTCATCGGATCGAATAATAAGCCATCCCCTTCCCTATGACGTTCTTTTAGAGGAAGAGCGTAGAGTTCGTCCAACATTTGCTCTAAGGTTTTTTGACTATTTGCCGGACTGTCATTGAGATCTTTTTGCGGCTGTGCTTTGCCTTCTTGAGGATGGTCGATTTGGCTAGGTTTAAAGCCTGGTTGGTTCACTTGCGGGCGAACTGAGTCTAAGGGCCTAATGACCTTCTCAGTCTGGTCTTGCTGTGCTCCAGCTTGCCCGCTCTTCTTATTAAGATATGCCTTGGCTTGAGCGCGCTCATTAGCACTTAAATCATCCTTAGGGACATAGTGGAAATGATCGCCGTGCTGACAGATATAGCCATCGCCTTGGTCGGAAACGATAGATTCAGGGGTAAAGATATAACCATCGTCGGTAGTATAACGTCCCTGACGCCGCGCTTCTTCTAAGGAGCTCAAATCCTTTCCTTGATCTTTATTGCCTTGGCCATGCTCCTGGGTTTTCTGTCCTGCTGGCTCTTTTTGTCCAGGAGATGCTTGATCTTTTTTCTCAGGCTGCGACCCTGTTTGTGGTTTCTTATTAGATGCTGTCGTTTTTGAATGGTCTTTAGGCGCTTGGTAGTTATAGTTCCCAGCCTTTAAATAAGCTTCAGTGGCCGCAATTTCCAAATCGGATAGTTGGTCAAAAGGAATAATATGGAAGTGGTCGCCATGCGGGAGGACATAGCCGAAATTGTTTCTTTTGGTGACTTTGACCGGATCAAAAACTAAGCCATCGGACTCCACATGGCGTTGATTCATTGGCAGTTTATAGAGTTGGTCTAATAAACCGTCTAAGCCAGAGCGTTGTCCCTGACTCGCTTGCTGAGCTTCTTGGTTAGCTTGATTTTGGGGACTTATTTTACCCGTTGATCCCTGTGGATTTTGCCAGCTATTATTCCCATTCACTAAACCAGCGTAAGGACTATTATTTAAACGTTGGCTAACGATGCTTTGTCCACTACTATGCGAAGGGACCGCTGATCCTGACTGAGAAGTTCCTGATCGTCCCGCCATATAGGCCGCTGCAGCCGCCCGTTCCGCTGGGGAAAGGTCTGCCTTAGGGACATAGTGGAAGTGGTCGCCATGAGCACAAATATAAGCGTCCCCGGTATCTTGAACAATGCTACCCACGGTAAAGACATAGCCATCATCGGTGGTATAACGCCCTTGGGCTTTAGCTGCTTGGACAGCTTGGGCCTCAGCCTTAGTCATGGCATGTCCTCCATGGCTACCGTCTTCTTTAACATTGTGTAATTTTCTTTGCTCTTCAATTTCTTCTTTGGTCCGCACATTAACAGCTTTATTAGGATCTTTTAGATAGAGGTAATATTTGCCATTAACTTTAATGATATAGCCATCCCGAACTTCGTTTACGATATCTTCTTGACGGAGTTTGTAATTGGAGTCTCGCATAATTAATTCTTCACTAATAATGGCATCATAAGGAACCTTACCATTGTAATAGTGGAAATGATCGCCGTGAGAAGTGACATAGCCATCATCAGTGATCTTCACTACGATTTGCTCTGCTTCAATTTCGTCATCCGCATGAGACAATTTTTTGACTTCGGCCCCATCTTTTCCCAGGCCTTGGTCAGCCACGTAATTAATCGTCGATTCATTGCCTGAATGTCCCTGGGAGTAGCCCCAATAATAGCCCCCTCCTAATAAGAGCGCTGAGGCTGAGCAGGCCAGAATGGCTTGCTTAATGTTTTTCTTCTCCACAATTATTCACTCACTTTCTACTTTTTATCTTCTTGTAAATGCTTTAAGAGGGTTTGTAAATTCATCTCAATATTTCCTAAGAGTCCTTTATCATTTTGGGGGTCAGCTTCCAAGGGACTTAAAGTATCCAATTGAGCCCCCGTCGCTTGGGAAATGACCTCAGCAATTTTAGTAGACACTTGAGGCTCAACGAAAATGGTCTTGACCTGGTAATTTTTTACAAAGTCTTGAATTTCAGCCATTTGTTGGGCACTGGGCTCTTGGTCCGGTGAAATCCCCGATATCCCTAATTGCCGTAAACCAAAGCGATTAGCTAAATAAGAAAAGGCTGTGTGCTGGGTGACAAAAGTTTTTTGCTTGAGCCCTTTGAATTGATCTTGGTATTTATCCACTAGGTCTTGGGCCTGGGCTTGATAGTCGTCAGCGTTCTTTTGATAGATTACTGCATGGTCAGGATCAATCGCACTTAATTGCTTAGCAATACTTTGTGCCTCTTGGCCAACTAGAATCGGATCAAGCCAGGAGTGGGGATCATAAAGCGTTTTTTCATCGACTTCTTGACCAGGGTCGAGGTCTTCTAATCCAGGGACCTTGTCTAGAGTTAAGTCTTCTGATCCTTCGATAACTTTGACTGGAGAATCTTTCAGATTTTCCTTAAGGTTCTTGGCCCAGCCTTCCAAGGTCCGCGAATGATAAACGAAGACATCTGCCTTTTCAATGGCAGCAATATCATTGGCTGAGGGTTCAAAGGAATGAATACCGGCTCCACTTTGAATCATTTGAACCGTATTCAAGTCTCCCGAAACCGCCCGGGTCATTTCATAAATTGGGTAAAAACTGGTGACAATATTTAGCCCCTTGACTTCCTTATCCCCAGTATTCTTCGTACAAGCACCAGTAAGCACTAATAAAGCGAGTAAAAGCATACTGAAGATTAGGCTTTTAACCGATTTTTTCACTTAATTTCCTCCTCTTAATTTTTAAATCGTAACTCTTACGATTTATATTATCGATTCTTTCGATCGAAGTCAATAGCAAATCGTAAATATTACGATTTATTTTTTACTGACACTTTTATTTCTGTTTCTACAAAAGTCCTGTTAAAGTAATAAGTAAGAAGATTTTTTCCTAACCATGACCAAGAGACCGGCTAAGATAAAATCCATAGAAAGGAAATGAAGATGTTATATCCACAAAGCAATTTATGTCGCAGTGTCTTATCGCTCGATGGCAATTGGCGCTTCCGTATTAAAGAAGACCAAGAAAGTTATGACCCTAAGGACCCCTTAGACCATTGGCTAAGTGTTGCGGTCCCTGCCTCCTTCAATGACCAAGTGGCTGATCCAGCCATTCGCAACCATGTCGGCTACTTTTACTACCAAAGAGACTTCACCCTCCCCAAGACTTTGGCTGACCAGGATATTTTTCTCCGCTTTGGCTCTGCAACCCACCAAGCTTGGGTCTATGTCAATGGTCAGAAAGTCGCCCATCACCAAGGGGGCTTTACCCCCTTTGAGTGCAAAATTACGGACGCGGTTTCTTTTTCTAAAACTAACCGCCTAACTGTCCTACTTTCCAATATCCTTGACCACACCACCCTACCCGTGGGCCACTACCATGAAAAGAAAGATGACCAAGGAAAGATCAAACGGGAATTAGATGAGAACTTTGATTTCTTCAATTACGCCGGACTTAACCGCTCCATTGTTATCTATACCAGCTCAAAAGCTGCCCGTTTGACTGACCTCACCATCTTGCCTGAATTAAATGATTCCTTAGACCAAGCTAAAGTCAGCTTCGATGTTTCAATTGATTCCCAGGTTAATGACGGGTTATCCTATCAAATAAGTATTTATGACGAAGCTGAAAAGATAGTTGTCGAGGGGAAGGCTAATGAGAGTGAATTTTATCTAGACCAACCCCATCTCTGGCAACCACTGAACGCCTATCTCTATACTGCCCAAGTCGACCTCTACCAAGACGGCCAACTAGTGGATACTTACCGGCAAGACTTTGGTATTCGCAAAATAGAAGTTAAAAATGGCCAATTTCTAATTAACCAAGAACCATTCTATTTCAAAGGTTGTGGTAAACATGAAGATAGCTACGCCCATGGTCGCGGTTTTGATCCTGTTTATAACGTCTTAGATATTAACCTCTTAAAAAGCATGGGAGCCAACTCCATCCGTACCTCCCACTACCCTTATTCCGAAGAAATGATGCAGCTCTGTGACCGGGAAGGGATTGTCGTTATTGATGAAACCACCGGAGTGGGGATAATGTCCTCCTTTGGTTTTAATATGTCTAACTTTGACCCGAACACTTACCGCGATGACACTTTCCAAGAGCTCAATACCCAACCGGCCCATGAGCAAGTGATCCGCGAATTGATTCAAAGAGATAAAAACCACGCCTGTGTGGTGATGTGGTCCTTGGCTAATGAAGCAGCCACTTTCAACCCGGAAGCCCATGATTATTTTGCGCCACTCTTTGATTTAGCTCGGTCGCTCGACCCCCAAAAACGTCCCCTAACTATGATCAATATCCTCTTAGCTACTCCGGATACTGACCAATGTTCTGACCTAGTTGATGTTATTTGTCTTAACCGCTATTACGGTTGGTATACCCAAACCGCTGATTTTGACTTAGCTGAAGACTTGAGCCTAAAAGAATTACAAGACTGGCAAGCCCTCTATCCAGATAAACCCATCATGTACACCGAATACGGGGTTGATACGGTTGCTGGCCTCCATGCCATCGAGCGCCAACCTTTTACAGAAGAATTCCAATGGGACTACTATGTCATGATGTCTCGAGTCTTTGACCAAGTGGATAACTTTGTCGGCGAGCAGCTTTGGAATTTTGCTGACTTCCAAACCAAAGTTGGCGTTCAACGGGTTCAAGGCAACAAAAAAGGTATCTTTAACCGGGCCCGGGAACCGAAAATGGTGGTTCGTTTCCTTAAGGAGCGCTGGCAAAAGATACCAAACTTTAATTATAAAACAAAAACAAACTAGGCCTGATTAATAAAATCATTTAGAGCAAAGCTGATTCTTCTGTGCCAAAAGCTTGAAATAAGGGGAATCAGTCTTTGCTTTTTATCGTTTTTGACTAATATTTTACGAGAATTATTTTTTTCTACTGTGCAAGCGAACTTTTTCGTGTATCATATTGTAGGTGTTCATTTGTTGGACTAACACATGAACCGAGACAAGTAACGATCATTTAATCGTTAATAAAAAAGAGAAAGTGAGTGTAAGAGTATGGGTAAAATTGGTTTTGACACTAAAAAGTATCTTGAAGAACAGTCAAAGTATATCTTTAAGCGCGTTGAAGGCAAGGACAAGCTCTACCTGGAATTTGGGGGAAAATTAATCGGCGATAAGCACGCCAAACGGGTCCTTCCAGGTTTCGATGAAGATGCCAAATTGAAACTCTTGGAAAGAATGAAGGACCAAGCCGAAATTATTATCTGTGTCTATGCTGGAGACATTGAAAGTAACAAGATGCGGGGCGACTATGGCATCACTTATGACCTTGAAGTCTTACGTTTAATCGACGAATACCATGCCTTAGATATTTCTGTTAACAGCGTCCTTATCACTCGCTACCATGGTGAAGCGAATGCCACAAACTTTATGCATAATCTTGAAAGACGGGGAATTAAGGTCTACACCCACCAAGAAATTAAAGGTTACCCCACTAACGTTGACCTTTTAGGGGAAAATGGTTTTGAAGTCAATCCTTATATTGAAACCACAAAACCGATTGTGGTTGTCTCTGGGCCAGGTGCCGGCTCTGGGAAACTAGCCACCTGCCTTAACCAACTCTACCATGAATGGAAACGCGGGGTTCGAGCTTCCTACGCCAAATTTGAAACCTTCCCAGTTTGGAACCTCCCCCTCAACCACCCTGTTAATATTGCCTATGAAGCAGCTACGGTGGACTTAAAAGACGTCAATATGATTGATAACTATCACTACGATGCCTATGGAGAAGTCGCTGTTAATTATAACCGTGACTTGAAGATGTTCCCAGTTATCCGCCGCATCTTACAAAGCATTACCCACGAAACTGTCTACCAATCCCCTACTGATATGGGTGTGAACTGTGTCAAAGCTGGCATTATTGATGATGAAGTGGTCCGTCAGGCAGCTAATGAAGAAATCATCCGACGTTCCTTCCAAACAGAAAACGATTATAAGAGTGGTCTGGTCGATGAAGAAGCCTTGTCACGGATGCAATTAATTATGGAAGACTCCAACCTCAAGCAAGAAGACCGCGTTCCTGTCAAAGAAGCACGCCAATATGCTAAAGAAGTCCAAGATCGCTTCAATTCCGAAGAAGACCAACCCGTCATGGCCTTGGCTTTAGATGATGGTCAAATTGTTACTGGACGTAGCAGTGACCTGATGGACGCCTCAGGTGCAGTCATCCTAAACAGCTTAAAGGTACTAGCTGGCATCGCTGACCCGATTAACTTGCTATCACCACTCATTTTACAAACCATTCAAGAACTCAAAACTGGCCCTTTAAGTGACCGGACACCGATCCTAACGGCTAATGAACTACTCATTGCCCTAGCTATTTCAGCGTCAACCAATCCAACCGCCCAAATGGCTTATGACCAATTAAAAGCCCTGGATGGCACCCAAGCTCACTCAACCTACATACTCACTAAAGACAATGAAAAAACCTTAAAGAGTTTAGGTATCGATGTCACTAATGACCCCGTCTTCCCTAATGAAAATCTCTATTATCAATAAAAACAAAAAACAGGCCGCGGCCTGTTTTTTGCTTATTATAAACGTTCTAAGTAATCAATTTGATCAAATTTTTCATTATTGGCTACAGCCACGATAATATCGTCTTTAGCAAAACGATAATCCGGTTGGAATTGGGTATTTAGGGTTTCCTTTAAATGTTGTCTAATGCCAATAATATTGAGATCATATTTTTGTCTAACGTCTAATTCATCCAAAGTGACATTGACCCATTTTTCCGGAGCCCGGAATTCAACAATAGCAGTTTCTTCATCCAGATTAATCAGGTCTTCAATGGATTGGCGACTGATAACATCGGCAATATGGTAACCTGATTCCTCTTCAGGAAGAATCACTCGCGAAACCCCTAAAGCTAACAAAGCTTGGGCAAAACGTTGGTTCTTCGCCTTACAGATAATATGGTTGACCCCTAATTCTTGGCAGTTAATCACACCGAGAACGGCAGCCTCGAGGTTTTCCCCGGTTCCAATCACAATAATATCGCAATTTCCAAAACCAGCTTCTCGCATAAAGTCGAGGTCAGTAAAGTCTCCTACACTACCTATAGTTAGACAATCTTCCAAGTCGTTGACATGTTTTTCCATGCGGTCACAAGCAATCACATCAATCCCCTTGGTCGCTAGCCGCTTAACCAAGGCAGAACCAAAGAGGCCTAAGCCCATAACACCAATAACACGATTTGCTTTACTCATAATGACTCCCTTATCCTATTATTTTTTATTTCTTTCTAATCTATCCAATAAGAATATTGGTCTTCGCATAGCGAATATCATAATTGTTCCGATTCCGTCTCAAACTTAAAGCCATGGTCATCGGACCGATACGGCCAACAAACATTAATAGCATTAAAACAATGTGGCTAGCTAGGGAAAGGTTAGGCGTCAAGCCAGCAGAGACCCCAACTGTCGCCAAGGCTGAAATGGCTTCAAATAACAAGTGTAAGTAGCGCTGGCCTGGATCAAAAGTTAGTAATAAGGCCGACCCAATGAAGAGAGCGCTAACATACATTAAAGCTATGGTAAAAGATTGACGAACCGCTGCATCTGGGATCGTATGCCGCTCAAAGTTGACATGCTTAATTTGCCGCACCTCGCGCAAGGCTAGCATGATGGTTAAGGCAAAGGTGGTTACCTTTAACCCACCGGCAGTACCCCCGGCCCCCCCACCAATGAACATGGTAAGAACAAAGAGCAACAAGGACACTGGGCGGCAGGCCGTGTAATCCACAGTGGCAAAGCCGGCAGTACGCATAGTGATGGTTTGGAAAAAGGCAGTCATAATCTTATCTCCAAGCGATAACGGCCCAATAGTACCAGGATTATTCCACTCCACTAGTAAAAATAAAGAGGTTCCAGTCAGAATAACTAAGCTAGTAACGATAAGAACTAACTTGGTGTGGGGACTTAAGTGTTTAAAATAAAAACTCAATTTGTGTCCATTACTTTTTTTAGCATAATTTTTGATTTGATTAGTGATATCGAACCAAACACTGAAACCAATCCCCCCCAGGACAATGAGGGCCATGATGGTCCAATTTAATACCGGCACTGTCTTTAGGTCAATTAGGGAATTGTTTCCCATAATATCAAAACCAGCATTACAGAAAGCTGAGATGGCTGTAAAGAGACTATTCCAGAGCCCCTTAACCCAGCCGAAGCGAGGCACAAAGTAGGTCGACAATAAGATAAAGCCAGCCCCCTCAATAATCGCCGTATAGCGAATAATTCGGGTTAGGAAGTCGCCAATTTTGTAATTTTCACTGTGGTTAAGGGCCGCGCCAGTGGCTATTTGATTTTTCAAACCGATATTTTGCCCAATGGTATGGTAGATGGACCCAATAATGGTCATCAAGCCCAAGCCACCCGTTTGGATCAGGGCTAGCATCACCATTTGTCCGATAATATTATACGAATCATAAATGGATTCGGTCCATAAACCAGTCACACAAACGGCTGATACCGAAATAAACAAATGGTCTAAATAAGTTGCAGTAGAAGTCGCCGTATGGGCGATCGGTAGTGATAAGAGTAATGACCCTACTAAAATCACAATCATGAAAGAAAAAGCAATCTTTTGAGAAACATTTAAGCGCTTAAAGAAATTTAACATGACTACCCTCTTTATTCTTAATAATTTTGAATAACTTGTGTGGCTATTTCTAGCATACGAATAGCTAATTCATAATTATCTGTAAGTAAATTATAGACTTGATCCTCAGAAAGCACACCACATTTTAAGTCACTAGGAAGAACTCCCTGGTTAGAAACCTCAAAATCACGATACCATTCTTCACTCCCATAATAATCGCTAAGTTTATTTACGGCAGCTTGACTCTTAGCATATGCCTCTAAAGACTTAGAAAAATCAGTAAGTAAAGCGGCCACTCGATCGGCATGGTTTTCCATCGCCTGGATTCTAGCTTCTGATTCCATCAACATCCTCCTTAGCTCGCTAAGCCATTATTTCTGGCTAGCGCATATATTCACTCTCAATAACTATGAATTGTACGCCTAATATTTCTAATAAGCTAGCTTTTTCTCCAAGTAATAAGACAATTTTTCAATTATTTTCTATTTCTAAAAAAAGAGGACCTGGCCTTAACCAAGTCCTGAAGGTTTCTTTTCAATTGTAAAAGGCAAGTTCCACTAACCAAAACGACCAGCCACATAGTCGGCAGTTTGTTCTTGTTGGGGATTGTTGAAGATTTGTTCCGTTGGGCCATATTCGATAATTCTAGAATGGCCACCACCTAATTCGGGATCAGCATAGAAGAAGGCAGTATAGTCGGATACCCGGGCAGCTTGTTGCATGTTATGGGTCACGATAACAATGGTATATTCTTCTTTAAGATCGTTAATTAAGTCTTCAATCTTCAAAGTGGATATTGGGTCCAAGGCTGAAGTGGGTTCGTCCATGAGTAAGACTTCTGGTTTAACGGCTAAGGCACGCGCAATACATACCCGTTGTTGTTGCCCACCAGAAATAGCTAAACCACTCTTAGACAAGTCATCCTTGACTTCGTCCCAAATAGCTGCACCACGTAAGGATTCTTCCACAATTTGATCAAGTTCATTTTTATCACGGATACCGTGGGTACGAGGCCCGTAAGCCACGTTATCATAAATACTCATTGGGAAAGGGTTAGGTTGTTGGAAAACCATTCCTACTTCCTTACGTAAAAGATTAAGGTTGATATTTTTATCATAAATATTTTTACCTT